>JAWOLE010000477.1:0-6148 GCA_033853815.1 Thermoanaerobaculia bacterium | reverse complement strand
GGGTTGAAGACGTTGGTGTAGGTCGCCGGGTTGGACCGCGGGGTCCTCCCGATCGGCGACTGGTCGATGTTGATGACCTTGTCCACGTCGAAGAGGCCTTCGATCCGGTCGTGCGCCCCCGGCCGCTCGGCGGCGCCGTGCAGGGCGCGGGCGAGCGCGCGGTAGAGAATGTCGTTGACCAGCGTGGACTTTCCCGAGCCCGAGACGCCCGTCACCGCGGTCATGACGCCCAGGGGAAAACGCACGTCGATCCCCTTCAGGTTGTGCTCGCGCGCCCCCCGGACCGTCAGCGCCTTGCCGGAGCCCGCCCGCCGCGCGGCCGGCGTCGGGATCTCCTCCTCCCCCGCAAGGTAGCGCGCGGTCAGCGACTCCGGGAACTCCGACAGCTCCTCGGGCCGCCCCTGCGCCACGATGCGCCCGCCGTGGACGCCCGCGCCCGGCCCCAGATCGAGGACCCAGTCGGCCGAGCGGATCGTCTCCTCGTCGTGCTCGACGACGATGACCGTGTTGCCCAGGTCCCGCATGGAGAGCAGCGTGTCGATCAGCTTGCGGTTGTCCCGCTGGTGGAGGCCGATCGAGGGCTCGTCGAGGACGTAGAGCACGCCCATCAGCTTCGACCCGATCTGCGTGGCCAGGCGGATGCGCTGGGATTCGCCGCCCGAGAGAGACGCGGCGGCGCGGGAGAGATTCAGGTACCCGATCCCGACGTTGGCGAGGAAGCCGAGCCGGTCGCGGATCTCCTTCAGGATCTTCCCCGCGATCTCCCGCTCGCGCGGAGACAGCTCCAGCTCCTCGAAGAAGGCGATCGATTCGGAGATCGTCTCGGAGGCGATCGCGTCGATCGAGCGGCCCTGGACCTTGACGGCGAGCGCCTCGGGCTTCAGCCGCCTGCCGCCGCAGGCCGGGCAGGACTCGGCCGACATGTAGGCCTCCAGTTCCGCGCGGTGCTCGGCGTTCTCAGTCTCCCGGTAGCGCCGCTCGAGCATCGGGATGAGCCCCTCGAAGGTGGAGCGCCAGTGGTACTCCCCTCTCTCGGCGACGTAGGAGAACTTGATCTCGTCCTCCCCCGAGCCGTAGAGGATCACCTGCCGGGCCGGCTTCGGCAGCTTCCCGAAGGGCTGGTCCAGGCGGAATTTGTAGTGCCTGGCGAGAGTCGCCATCTGCCGCGTCCGCCAGTTGGTCGAACCCGGCTTCAGGATCGCGATCGCCCCCTCCGCGATGGACTTCTCCGCATCCACGACCAGCCGCTCGGGATCCGCCTTCAGGATCGTCCCGAGCCCGGAACACTGGGGGCAGGCCCCGTAGGGGGAGTTGAAGGAGAAAAGGCGCGGCGTGATCTCGGTCAGCGAGGTGCCGCAGTCCGGGCACGCGTAGTTGGCGGAGAGCACCTCCTCGGGCCCGTCGGCTACCGAGATCGTGACGAGGCCGCCGGAGACGCGCGTCGCGGTCTCGATCGAGTCGGCCAGGCGCTTGCGGTACTCCTCGTCGGCCGCGGGCTTGGCCACCAGGCGGTCCACGACCAGCTCGATCGTGTGTTTCTTCTGCTTGTCCAGCTCCGGCGGGTCCTCCAGGTCGTAGAACTTGCCGTCGATGCGGGCCCGCAGGAAGCCCTCCTTCAGCATCTCGGCCATCTGCTTCTTGTACTCCCCCTTCTTGCCGGTCACGTACGGGGCGAGCACCGCGAAACGGCTCCCCTCCGGCAGGCGCAGGGCTTTGTCCACCATCTCCTGGACGGTCTGCGCCTGGATGGGACGGCCGCACTTGGGGCAGTGGGGCTGCCCGATGGAGGCGTAGAGAAGGCGCAGGTAGTCGTAGATCTCGGTGACCGTGCCGACCGTCGAGCGGGGGTTCTTCGAGGTCGTCCTCTGCTCGATCGAGATGGCCGGTGAGAGCCCCTCGATCGAGTCCACGTCGGGCTTCTCCATCTGCTCGAGGAACTGCCGGGCGTAGGCCGACAGGGACTCGACGTAGCGCCGCTGCCCCTCGGCGAAGATCGTGTCGAAGGCGAGCGAGGACTTGCCCGACCCCGAGACCCCCGTGATGACGACCAGGCGGTTGCGCGGGATGTCGCAGGAGATGTTGCGGAGGTTGTGCTGCCGCGCCCCCCGGATCCTGAGGAATTCCATGGGAGGGCGATTCTACCGGGTGGCCTCGGAAGGGCGGCCGCGGCCCGAAAAACGTGCCGGCCGGGCCGAAAAACGCTTCCGGAACATCACGTTCCTTGTTGACAGGGGGTTCTATGACACCGTAGCATTTCTTCATCGAAGTTCCGACGGGCGATTTTTTGATAGGGAGGGAAGAATGCGCGGATCGCTGCGGATCCTGGCGGTATTCACGCTTCTGGGGATGGTAGGCACGGCCGCCCAGGCCCTGAATCTCTACGGCAACAGCGCCGGGACGAACGAGATCGACGTGATCAACCCGGCCACCGGCGCGGTCATCAGCCACTGCCTGCCCAATTCGGGCAACGGGCGAGGCATCGTCGTGGTCGGCACGACGGCGTACTACACGGTCGCCAACAGCAACAACGTTTTCGCGCTCAACATCACCAACTGCGCCTCCATGGGAGTCGCGTTCTCCGTCGCGGGCGCGACCGGACTTTCGACGATCGCGTACGACGGTACGAACTTCTGGATCGGCGACTACTCAGGGACGAACCACGCCTTCTACTACTCGCCGACGGGGACCCTGCTCAAGACCATCTCGCTCGCCAACTGCAGCGGCTTCTGCGACGGGCTCGAGTTCTTCAACGGCAAGCTGATCTCCAACCGCGGAGACACGGTCCCGCCGTACGACATCTACGACACGAACGGCAACTTGCTGCAAGCGGCCTTCATCAGCCCGAGCCCGACCTTCGGAGCGACCGGGATCGCCTTTGACGGCACCAACTTTTACGTCTCGGATATCTTCAACCAGAAGGTGCACGTCTACAGCGGGACGACCGGCGCCGAGATCAACGTCCTGACGATCACCGGAGCGACGAACCAGCCCCTGATCGAGGATCTGTCGTTCGACTATCAGCAGGTCCTGCCGACCCCGACTCCGACGGTGGGGACGCCGGTACCGACGGCGACGCCCACCTCCCCGCCGGCCCCCGTCGTCGTTCCGACGCTGTCCTTCCCGATGCTCGGCCTGCTGGCCGCGGCGATCGCGGCGGCCGCCCTCGTAGTGCTGATGCGCCGCTAGGACGCGATTTCTCCGTCTCGAAACGAGGGGAGCGGCGCGACCGCTCCCCTCTCGTTTTTCGCCGGGGCGTGCGTTCTTTCAGCAGGTCGTCTCCGAGGACCCTGTCCACAAGGACAGGTGGCGTTCGCGTTTACAATCAAGCACGGGCCGGCTGACCCGCGGACGTTCCCGAGAGACAGCGACCGACAGACCCGAACATGACAACGCCCGTCCATGTCCTCATCATCAACGCCTCGGCCCGTGAAGCCGAAGCGCTCATCCGGGAGCTCGAGCGGGGCGGCTTCGTTCCCGTTTTCGAGCGCGTGGACTCGGCCGAGACGATGGAGAGGGCCCTCTCCGAGGCCACCTGGGACGTCATCCTCTCCGACCTCCGGGCCGGCGACTTCGGGGCCTTCCCCGCCCTGACGCTCCTGAAGGCCCGCGATTGCGACGTCCCTTTCCTCATCGTCTCCGACGGCATGGGGGAGGAGACGGCCGTCAAGGCGATGAAGGCGGGAGCTCACAACTGCATCCCGAAGAATGCGCTCGGACGGCTGGCTCCCAGCGTCGAGCGGGAGCTGCGCGAAGTGCAGATCCGCCGCGAAAGGCGCCAGGCCCGCAAGGCGCTGCGCGAGAGCGAGACCCGGTTTCGCACGCTCGTCGAGACCGCGTCCGACGCGATCCTGACCGTGGACGGCGACGGCCGGATCCTCTTCGCGAATCGGGCCGCGGAGAAGATCTTCGGGCATCCGGTTTCGGCGATCATCGGGGAGCCTCTGGCCTTTCTCGTTCCGGATTTCCCGCGGCCGGGAGAGCTCGCGGCGGGCTCCCGCGGGGCGCGGACGGGCGAATCCTCCTCCGACAGAGTGGAGCTCATCGGGCTCCACGCGAGCGGGCGCGACGTGCCGCTCGAAGCCTCCATTGGCCTGCTTCCGAGGGACGGACGGCAGCTGCTGACCGTCATCGCCCGGGACGCGACGGAGCGGAAGAAATCGGAAGAAGCCCTGCGCGAGTCCGAGGAGCACCTGCGCACGCTCGTCCGAAACGCCCCGATCGTGCTCTTCGCCCTGGACCGCGAGGGCGTCGTGACGCACCTGGAAGGAAGCGGGCTCGAGGCGATCGGCCTCAAGCCGGGCGAGGCCGTGGGGCGCAGCGCGTTCGAGCTGTACCGGGATTACCCCAGGGCGCTCGGACTGTTGCGCCGCGCCCTGGGCGGCGAAGCCTTTCAGGAGACCGTCGAGCTGGCGAACATGGCGTTCGAGGTCGAGTTCGCGCCGCGGAAGGACCCCGAGGGGACCCTGGCGGGCGTGATCGGCGTCGCGACCAACGTGACCGGGCAGCGGCGGGCCGAACGCTCCGCGGACGAGTCGGAGCTGCGTTACCGGATGCTCTTCGAGGGCAACCTGGCCGGCGTCTTCCGCACCACGCTCGAGGGGAAGATCCTGGATTGCAACGACTCCTTCGCCCAGATCTTCGGCTACGCCTCGCGCGAGGAGGCGCTGAGCCTCCCGGCCTGGGACCTCTACCTGACGCCGGAGGACCGCAGGACCATGCTCGCGCGGGTCCGAGAGCGCAAGAGCCTGACCAACTACGAGCACTGCCTGCGCCGCAAGGACGGAAGCCACGTCTGGGTGCTGGAGAATGGCAACCTGATCGAGGACGCCGACGGCAGGCCGGTCATGATCGAGGGGACGGTCATCGACATCACCGAGAGGAAGCGCGCCGAGGAGCAGGTCAAGCACCTTGCCTTTCACGACTCGCTGACCGGGCTGCCCAACCGCCTGCTGTTCAACGACCGGCTTCGGGTCGCCATGGTCCACGCGAAGCGGTACCGGGAGAAGCTCGCGGTCCTCTTCCTCGACATCGACCGTTTCAAGGTGATCAACGACTCGCTCGGCCACTCGATCGGAGATGAGCTGCTCCGGCGGGTCGCGGAGCGCGTCGGCGGGTGCATCCGGCAGGAGGACACGATCGCCCGGCTCGGAGGGGACGAGTTCACGGTCCTGCTGCCGGGAATCGCCAGGGAGCAGGACGCGGCCGCGATCTCCGGCAAGATCCTGGATTCCGTCCGGCTTCCCTTCTTCATCGAGCACCGCGAGCTCTTCGTCACGACCTCCATCGGAGTCACGATCTATCCGGACGACGGCGCCGACCCCGAGACACTGGTGCGCAACGCGGACACCGCCATGTACCGGGCCAAGGAGCAGGGGCGGGACAACTACCAGCTCTACGCGCCGACGATGAGTTCCAAGGCCCTGGAGCGCCTGTCCCTGGAGGGACGGCTGCGCCAGGCGCTGCAGAACCGGGAGCTCGTCGTGTATTACCAGCCCCTGATCGAGATCGCGACCGGGGAGATCCGGGGCGCCGAGGCGCTCCTGCGCTGGCGGCACCCGGAGCTCGGCCTCGTGGCGCCCGGCGACTTCATCTCGATCGCGGAAGTCTCGGGGCTGGTCGTCCCCATCGGACAATGGGTCCTGCGGACCGCGTGCGCGCAGGCCCGCGCCTGGCACTCCCGGGGGCACCGGAACTTTTCCGTCGCCGTCAACCTGTCCTCGCGGCAGTTCCAGCAGGCGGATCTGGTCTTCCAGGTCACCGAGGCCCTCCAGCAGGCGGATCTTCCTGCCGAGGCGCTCGACCTGGAGATCACCGAGTCGAACGCGATGCAGAACGCGGAGCTTTCGATCTCCGCGCTCTGCGACCTGAAGAAGCTCGGCGTGCGGCTCTCCATGGACGACTTCGGAACGGGATATTCCTCGCTCAATTACCTGAAGCGGTTTCCGATCGACCGCATCAAGATCGACCAGACCTTCGTGCGCGACGTCACGCGGGAATCCGACGACGCCGCGATCGCCGCGGCCATCATCGCGATGGCGCACAGCCTGCAGTTGACCGTCGTCGCCGAGGGGGTCGAAACCACCGCGCAGCTCGAATTCCTGCGCGCCCAGCGGTGCGACGAGATGCAGGGCTATCTCTTCAGCCCCCC
>JAWOLE010000476.1:0-12709 GCA_033853815.1 Thermoanaerobaculia bacterium | reverse complement strand
GATCTCGTAGAGCGTCCGGGCCTCCCGCGCGGCGGGGGCCCCTTCGGTCCGGCGGAAGGCCTTCATCTTCTTGCGGTCGCGCGGGTCTCGCCCGATGGCCAGGGCGACTTCTCCCTTCCGCACCTTCAGAATCCCCGCCACGAGAGCCAGGTACTCCTTGCGCGTCGAGCGCTTCTTCATCTGGCGGGAGAGCGATGCGTGCGCGAGATCGCTCTTGGCGACGAGGAGCACTCCGGAGGTGTCGCGGTCCAGCCGGTGCACGATGCCCGGGCGCAGTTCACCGCCGATCCCGGACAGGCCCCGGACGTGATGGAGCAGCGCGTTGACGAGAGTTCCCGAATCGTGCCCGGGCGACGGGTGGACGACGAGACCCGGGGGCTTGTCGATCGCCAGAAGGTGCTCGTCCTCGAAGAGCACCGAGAGCGGGATCTCCTCCGCCTCGATCGCCACGGCTCGCGGCTCCGGGACGTCGATCTCCACGTCCTCGCCGGCCCGCACCGCGTGGGAGCGCCGAGCGGGGGAGCCGGCGACCCTCACGGCGCCTTCCGCGATGAGCTTCTGGATTCGGGAACGGGAAAGGTCCGAGCAGACGGAGGCCAGGTAGAGGTCGAGGCGGGTCCCGGCGGAAGGCTGGCCGACCTTGAAGCGGCGAATCATGTTTGGATTCCAGATTCCAGGTTCCAGGTTCCAGCAGGCGCCCCTCCCACTTGGAATCTGGAATCTGGAACTTGGAACCTTGCCGTCCTTACGCTTCCGCGTGGCTCCTGCGGGACAGATAGAAGAGCATCGCGACGGACACCAGAGCCGTCAGCACCCCGATGAACTGGGAGGTCGAGAGAACGCCGGGGATCACGAACCCGCGCACGATGTCTCCGCGCCAGATCTCGATGATCCCCCGGGTGATCGAGTAGAGGAGCACGTAGAGCCAGAAGACTTCCCCGTCGAAGGTGCGGCGGCGGTAGGCCCACTGAAGGACCAGGAAGATCAGGAACGAGTTCAGGGACAGGTAGATCTGCGTGGGATGGAGCGGCACGTTCAACGGCGTCCCCACCGCCTCGTGGGCGAAGGGATCGGTGAAGGTCACGCGGAAGGGGCCGTCCGACGGTTTGCCGTAGCAGCAGCCGGCGGCGAAGCAGCCCCAGCGCCCGATCGCCTCTCCGAGCGCGATCGACGGGGCCCCCATGTCGGCGACCTGCCAGGCCGGAAGCCGGTGCTTGCGCAGATACCAGATCCCGACGACCGTGGCGCAGATCAGCCCCCCGTAGAAGACGCCGCCCGAGCGCAGGACCTCGACCAGCTCGGAGGGATTCGCCACGTACCGTTTCCACTCGACGATGATGAGCATGACCTTGGCGCCGAGGATCGCCGAGGCGAGGATGTAGAGCGAGAGGTCCAGGATCTTCTGGTCGGGCAGTCCGGCGGCGATGGCCTTCCGGCGCAGCAGCCAGATTCCCGTCAGGTAGGCGATCGCGAGGATGACGCCGTACGTCGGCAGGTAGAAGGACCCGATGTGGACGAGCCGGGGGAACATCAGCCCGGATTATTCGTGGTCACCCGGCCGAAGCGTAGGCGACCGACTGTGCCAAGAAGCGTTGCGACAGACGAATGATGACCGAGACTAGGAACAGCTTGTCCGCGACCGAGATTTTTCGTCGAGACAAGGAAGCGCGACGACGGCGATGCCGATGCGCATCGCAGAGGAGCGCTGACGCCGTATCGGCGGAAAAGATCGGAGCGGCGGCCGGAGTCGATCATGAATAATGCGGGCTAGTTTGGGGCCGGGGGCGGGGTCGCCGGCGACTTCTCGTCCTCGCTGCCGAGCATGTCGAGGAAGAGGAGCCCCACGCCGATGCAGATCGCGGAATCCGCGACGTTGAAGGCGGGCCAGTGGTGCCCGGAGACGGAGAAGTCGAGGAAATCGACGACGTATCCGAAGCGCACGCGGTCGAGCAGGTTCCCGATCGCGCCTCCCAGGATGAGGGAGAAGCCGACCTGCAGCCGCACGCTCTTGTGGGAAGAGCGCAGGGCGTAGGCCGAGACGACGACGAAGACCAGGACGGCGACGCTGTTCAGGATGACCGCCTTGATCGAGGAGTCCACCGAGGCGAAGAGGCCGAAGGCGGCGCCGCTGTTGCGGACGTAGGTCAGGTCGAAGAGGCCGCCGACGACGCTGCGCGACTGGTGCACGTCGAAGCTCCGCGTGATGATCCCCTTGGTCCACTGGTCCGTCAGCAGCACGGCGAGCGAGACCAAGAAGTACCCCGCGCGGTAGAGGGCGCTTTCCTTGATGCGCGGGAACTCGCTCATGGGGCGGCCTCGAGGGGTCCCGGCGGGAGCGTCGCGAGCACCCGGCGGCAGCGCTGGCAGAGGCCGGAGTCCTCCGCCTCGGGGGTCACCTTCCAGCAGCGGTCGCAGCGGCGGCCGGATGCCCTCTCGAAACGGAGCGAGAGGCCGGGATAGGCCGCGGAGGGCCGCCAGCCGTCGGTGCCGGCCGTCTCCGCCTGCCAGACGGCGGAGACGATGAAGAGGTCGGCGAGGCCGGGGCCCTCGGTGCCCGTCGCGGCCCGGTCTTGCTGGAGGGCCTCGCTCGCCGTCAGGGCCACCGCCCCTTCGAGCGAGGAGCCGATCACTTTGTCCCTTCGGGCCTCTTCGAGCACCGCCGCCACCTCTTCGCGCAGTCTGGTCAACCTTTCCCACGCCGGCTCGCTGGCCAGGTCCCGGCCGGCATCGTCCAGCGTCTCGAAACGCGCCAGATGCACGGATTCTTCCTTCGGGCCGTGCAGCGCCTCCCAGATCTCGTCGGCCGTGAAGGGGAGGACCGGCGCCGAGAGCGTCGCCAGGGAGCGCGCGATCCGATGCATGGCGGTCTGCGCGGATCGCCGTTCCCGCGAGTCCGGCGCCGAGGCGTAGACCCTGTCCTTGATGATGTCGCAGTAGAAGGCGGACAGGGTCGTCGCGCAGAAGTTCACCAGGGCGTGGTAGACGACGTGGAACTGGTATGTCTCGTAGGCCTCGACCACGCGGCGGGCGACCTCCCGCGCCTCTCCCAGGATCCAGCGGTCGAGGGGGAGGAGATCTCCGGCGCCGACCGAGCCCCGGGCCGGATCGAAGTCGTAGAGATTCGAGATCAGGTACCGGGCGGTGTTGCGGATCTTCCGGTATCCCTCCGCGCACCGGGCCAGGATCTCCTCCGAGATCGGCGAGTCGTCGCGGTAGTCGAGCGCGCAGACCCAGAGCCTCAGGATGTCGGCTCCGTAGGTTCGGATCAGGTCCTCCGGCTCCACGACGTTGCCGAGCGACTTGGACATCTTCCGCCCCGACACGTCCTGGAAGAAGCCGTGCGTGATCACCTGCCGGTACGGGGCGTCCCCGTAGAGCGCGACCGACGTCAGGAGAGAGGACTGGAACCAGCCGCGGTGCTGGTCGTGCCCCTCGAGATAGACGTCCGCCGGCGGGCCCGGGTCGGTCCGGGTCAGCTCGGGCCAGTGACCCGAGCGGAGCACGGCGACGTGGGACACGCCCGAATCGAACCAGACGTCGAGGATGTCGGTTTCTTTCTCGAAGCTCGAGAAGCCCCGGCGGTCGGCGTCCGGCGGCAGGAAGTCTTCCGCGGGGCGCGCGTACCATGCGTCGCCGCCCTCGCGGCGGATGATCTGGACGACGCGGTCGAAGAACTTGTCCTGCTCGGAAGGAGAGTCCTGCCAGGGGTAGACCTCGGCCCGCTCCCCGTCGCGCATCGCGTAGAGGAGCGTGATGGGGGAGCCCCAGTGCCTCTGCCGCGAGATGACCCACTCCCGGCGGTTCTCGACCATCCCGCCGATCCGCGCCTCTCCCCAGGGGGGAACCCACTTCACCCGCTCGATCGCCTCGAGGGCCCTTTCGCGAACGTTGACCTGCGGGTCGTCCAGGCGGATGAACCATTGGATTGTCGCGCGGAAGATCACCGGCCTCTTGCAGCGCCAGCAGTGCGGGTACTCGTGGCGGAACTTCGGGTCGACGTGGAGGAGCGCTCCCGCCGCACGGAGGTCTTCGGTGATCTCGGAGTTCACGTCGAGCACTTTCTTGCCGCCGTACTTCGCGACCGACGGGGTGAACCGGCCGGCCGCGTCGACGGGGGAGAGGATGGGCAGGTTCTCGCGTTTACCGGTTTGAAAGTCGTCCTCTCCGGCTCCGGGCGCGGTGTGGACGAGCCCCGTGCCGGCGTCCATCGTGACGTAGTCGCCGGCGACGACGCGGAACGAGCGCGCTTCCTCTTCCGGAGTCAGCTCACCCCGCATTTGCCGCGGGAGAGGGTGGCGGTAGCGGAGTCCGACCAGCGCGGATCCCTTTGCCCGGCCCACCGCCTTCGATTCTGGCCAGCCGAGCGTTGCCACGACGGACGGGGTCATCTTTTCCGCTACGACGTAGAGGCGGTCCCCGTCCGTCAGGAGCTGATAGTCCTCCTCCGGATGGACGGCGATCGCCAGGTTCGACGGAATCGTCCAGGGTGTCGTCGTCCAGATGAGCAGGAAGGCCTCGGCGTCGCGGAGCTCCGGGGGCCGGTCTCGCGGGTCGAAGGCCTGATCGAGCTTGCCGCGGTCGTCCGTGGGCATGGCAACCGTGATGGCCGTGTCCTCCTGCTCGGTGTACTCGAGCTCCGCTTCGGCGAGCGCGGTCTGGTCCGTGAAGCACCATCGGACGGACTTCAGATCGCGGAAGACCAGGTCCGCCTTGTAGAACTGCCCGAAGGCCCAGGCCGTGTCCGCCTCGTAGTCGAAGCTCATAGTCGTGTAGGGCCGGTCCCAGAGCCCGCCCACGCCCAGCCGCTGGAATTCTCGCCTCTGGATCCCGATGAACTCCTCCGCGTACTCCCGGCAGGCCTTCCGGATCGCGGCGACGCTCATCTCCCGTTTCCTCGAGCCGAGCTTCTTGTCCACCCTCTGCTCGATCGGGAGTCCGTGGCAGTCCCATCCGGGCACGTAGGGAGAGTCGAAGGCCATCATCGAGCGGCTCCGCACGACGATGTCCTTCAGGATCTTGTTCATCGCGGTGCCCAGGTGGACGTGCCCGTTGGCGTAGGGAGGGCCGTCGTGCAGGATGAAACGCGGCCGGCCCGCGGCCGCCCGGCGTCGCTTTTCCTCGAGGTTCATCTCCTTCCAGGTTTCGAGCTGGCGCGGCTCCCGCCTCGGCAGGTCGGCCTTCATCGGGAAGGCCGTCTTCGGCAGGTTCAACGTGGACTTGTAGTCCGGGGCCTGGCTCATGGTCGACGGGTCAGATTATCCGATTGGCACCCGGAATTCATTCTTCCGTCGTCAGCAGGACGACGGCGGCGGCGGTCGTTCGCGTGTGCGTGATCGAGACTTCGGACGCCCGGACCCGCAGGGCCCGGGCCCGTTCGAGAGCGCGGCCGCGAAACTCCAGGCGGGGCTTGCCGCTCGCCTCGCGCCCGACGACGATCTCCTTGAACGAGACCTGCCGCAAGCCGGTTCCCAGGGCCTTCATCGCGGCTTCCTTGGCGGCGAAGCGGCCGGCCACGTGCTCGGCGAAGGCGCGGGGATGGCGGCGTCTGCGCAGCACCTCGCCCGGCAGGAAGACCCGCTCGAGGAAGCGATTCCCCCATCGTTCGAGCGCCTCCGAGATGCGGGCGACCTCCGCCAGATCGAGGCCGAGGAGCAGGCCGCTCACAACCCGAAGAAGCGAGCGATGCGCTCGGCGAGCGGGACGTGCTCTTCGCCCCTGGCGATTTCCCCGCGGCTCGCGTCGAACTCGCCCGCCGCGTGGCGCCGCCGCTCCTCCATGGTGGCTTCGAGCAGGGAGACGAGCGCCGGATGCTCGCGGAGGATCGGCGCGAGGGACTCCTTCTCGATCTCGACGAGCGTCGCTTCGTCCACGGCCCGAACCGTCGCCGTGCGCGGCTCGCCGGTCAGGAGGCTGATCTCGCCGAACGCGGCGCCCACGTCGAGGACCGTCAGTTCGCGCCGGCCGCCGGACGCGCCCCGGATGGAGACGCCGACCTTGCCTTTCTCGATTAGGAACATCGAGGAGCCGCGATCCCCCTCCTCGACCACGACCTCGTCGGGAGCGTAGCGGCGCTCGCGCGCGCCTTCGACCAGGCGCCCGCGCTGCTCCTCCGAAAGGGGAGCGAAGAGGGCGGCCCGGGAGATGACTTCTGCGATGGCGGGCCTGCGCGAGGGGACCTCGAGGGGGCCCGCGCGGTAGAGATGCTGGCGGACCACGGGGTAGGCGATCCTCAACCCGGCGCGGTCGAGGGCGTACCAGGCCCGTTCGCGAACCTCCGAGTCCACTTCCAGGTGGGTCGCGTAGTCGTCGAGCCAGTAGCGGACTTCGTAGGTGACCGCGGAGGCGTCGAAGCTCTTCAAATACACGACCGGTTCCCGGGAACGGGCCAGACCCTCGATGCCGCTGACCGCGGCCTTGAGCACGGACCGGACCTCCTCGGGCGGCGCGTCGTATTCGAGGCCCACATGCAGGACGCGGGCGATCGGGCGGCCGGGACGCGGAAAGATCTCCAGCGGCTCGCGGCCCGCGACGCTGTTGGGGATCAGAAGCAGGTTCCCCTCCATCGTCCGCAGCTTGATCGCTCTCCAGGACAACTCCTCGACGGTCCCGTGGGTCGGCCCGCGGCGGATCATGTCCCCGACCTGGACGGTCTTCTCCAGGTGGAGAGCCAGGCCCGCGAAGAGGTTGCCGAGGGTGTCCTGCAGGGCGAGTCCGATGACCGCGGTGATGATCGCCGATGTCGTCAGGACGGCGCCCAGGCTCACGTCCGGCAGGATCAGTTTGATGAGGAGCGCGACGCAAAAGCCGAAGACGAGCAGGCCGACGATCTGGCGCAGGAGCGCGGGCGCCGCGGTCTTTCGCCGCAGCCGGAAGACGACGTCGAAGAAGAGATAGTCGAGCAGGCGCGTCACCACCAGGGCCCAGGCGATGCCCACGGCGAGCGCCCCGTAGTTTCTGTTCTGCCGCACGTCGATCGTCGGGACGCCGAGCGTCGAAAGCAGCGCGACGATCCCCCAGACCGCGAAGGCGAGCAGAAGAGGGCCGGCGAGCCGCCGGACGACGAGCGGGATCCTTTCCTCGAAAGGCTTCATCGGCGCGCGATTCTCTCGGCAGCGCCGCGCGGGTCGGGCGATTCCTGGAACAGGCGGATCCCGGCGACGCCGGCGATCCGGTCCCGGTAGGGCTCGAGGCGGCCGAGGTCTTCCTCGGAGATCCCGCCGATCGCGTAGACCTCGCAGGCGTGTTCGGCGAGCGGCGGGAGCTCCTCGAGAGCCCGTGTTCCCAGCGGAGCTCCGTAGGCCCTCTTGGACGGCGTGTCGAAGATCGGTCCGAGAAACGCGAGGTCGGCCCCCCCCTCGATCGCCTGGCGGGCCTCGGCGGTCGAATGCGTCGAGATCCCGATTCGGAAGCCCCGGGGAGTCGCCGCCCGGACCCTGGCCAGCGGCAGCCCGGAAGCCGGCAGGTGAACGCCGTCCGCTCCGGCGGCCAGGGCGATGTCGAAGCGCCCGTTGACGTAGAGCGGCACGGCCGCGCCCAGGGTCTCCCGGGCGAACCTCGCCCAGGCGAGGCAGTCCCGGTCGGCCCCGCCCTTCTCCCGCAGCTGGACCGACAGACACGGGGCGCCGGAGAGCGCGGCCAGAGTCTCGCGCAGGCGCGCGTCGCCGGCTGCGCGGCGGTCCGTCACGTAGACGGCCTTCACCTCGGTTGCCCCTCCGAGTCTTCCGGATGAATGCCAATGCCCCGCGACAGGACACGCAGGTCGCTCCAGCCGACCGCCAGGTGAACGAGGCCAAGCCCGGAGACGAAACCCCGGAAGAAGCCCGAGCCGGGGATTCCCGCGCGGGACGGCGACCAGGGATGCAGCAGCAGGTACACGCCGACCACGGTGCAATAAAAGACGAAAAGGGCATTGAAGAAAAGCGCGATCGCTCTGCGGCTCATTGGTTTCGGGTGCATTGTAAGACGGCGGATCCGGCGGGCCCGGGGAGGCAAAAAAAGGCCGCGCCGAAGGGCGCGGCGGGAAGGAGGAGTAAGGAGATCTCGGGACTCGTCGGTTTATCTGTGCGGCTTGTCTCTGCCTCCGCGAGGGGCGGGCGCGGAGCGCGGGGCAGACTCGTGCCGCGGCGCCGAATAGGACGGGGCGCGCTCCACGCGAGGCGCCGAGTAGGACGGCGGCCTCTCGAAGGCCGGCTGTCTCTCCATTCGCGGAGCCGGTGCCGAGTACGCCGGGGGCCGCTCGAATCTCTGCGGCGGGGCCGGTTCGGCGCGGAAGTCGCGGCCTCGCGGCGCAGGCATCGAGTACGCGGGCGGACGCTCGAACCGCTGGGACGGAGCCGGCTCCGACCGGAAATCGCGCCCACGCGGCGCGGGGATGGAATAGCCGGGCGCGCGGTCGAACCGTTGGGACGGAGCGGGTTCCGAGCGGAAGTCGCGCCCTCGGGGGGCCGGCGCCAGATCCCGCGTTCTCCAATCGCGCTGGGGAGCGATCTGCGGGCGCGCCTCGGGGGCGCGGCGCCCCGGCACCGCGCCGTCTACCATTCGTCGCGCCGGGGGAATCTCCGAACGAGAGCGCCATGATTCACCGCGTGGCGCGGCCTGCGGCGCGCCCTCGATGCGATCGGAGCGGGGAACCGCGCGAGGCGAGGCCGACAGGCCGTCGCCCGGACGGGTGGCGCGGCCGCGCCAGGACTCCTCTGCGCTCTGCCTCGGCGCCACGCGCGGCTGCGGACGTTCGGAGATCATCGGGGACCTTTCGGCGGCCTGCGGAGAGCGCCCCCGGCCGGGCAAGGCCGTCGTCCCGCCGCGGTCCGCCGGCGTCCGCCAGCGGTCCGCCATGACGGGTTGCCTGGGGTTTGAGGTCGCGAGATTCCGAGACCGATCCACGAGCGCTCCACGCGGCGCGACCTCGCCGGCGGTCGCGCCCGAGAGGCGACCTCGCTCGGCGACGACGGCCCTGTCGCGCAGGGCTGCCGCCGTGTCGGCAGGGAGCGTGCGCTGGCGCGCGAGCACGGGTGCCAGGCGGTCGGAACCCGGCCCCGCCGTCCGCTGGATCGTCCTCGGAGCCTCCTGGACGAACGAGCGAATCGCATTTCGAACGCCGCCTTCCCGAGGGTTCACGACAATCGGGCGCGAGGAGATCGCGACCTGCGACCCGAGCCGTCCTCCGATCCGCGAACCGGGGATGACCTCCATGCGGCCGGCCCCTGCCGTAGTCGCGAAGGAGCCGGTGCCCGTGAAGTTCCATCCGCGGAAGTCCACGCGGCGCGTCGGGAATGTCCCGTGCATCGAGAAGTAGAGATTCGATCTCGGGCCGAATCCCCAGCGGTGGTAGTAGTTGTTCCACCAGGGCGAGAAGAAGGAGTAGTAGCCGATCGGGCACCAGCCGACGAATCCGGGCGAGAAGCCCCAGTAGACCCAGGCGGGCGAGTACACGGACGCGGGAGCCCAGCACCAACGGTTCCATCCGGCGCTGAAAAACCAGTTTCCATAATGGAAGGGGAACCAGCCCCATGGATCGTACGGCCACCAGGTCAGCCCCGCGTTCGTGTAGTACCAGCTGCCGTTGGAATAGGGGCTCCAGTCGGCATCCACGCGGGGAGCCCAGACATCGCCTCCGTAGTTCGAGTCGTACTGCCAGTCGCCGTATTCGTCGAGGGAGGCGACGTCGCTCGCGTAGTCCTCGTTGACGTACCGGGCGGCGGTGACCCGGGCTTCATCCATCGTCTCGAGTCTGTCGGCGATCCAGATGTCGAACCGGTCCCGCGAGAAGGCGCCGCTGCCTCTTTCGGGCTCCTCGTCGCCGCGGACCATGAGGTACTGTCCGGCCCGAACAGTGTAGGTGCCGGCACGGGTCCGCACTTCGGCGGAGCCATCCCTGCCGATGACGACGGTGCCGCGGCGCGGATCGGTGTTGACCCGGACGCGCGCGCCCGGGGCGACATACACCGTCGCGTCCTCTGTGTCGATACGGGGGATCGCGTTCTCATCGGAGCCCATCGCCGCGAGGGCGACGTCGCCTTCATGGACTCGGACGGCCGAAAACTGATCGCTCTCCCCCTGCTGATCGGAGAGCGACTCGAAGCTGACCTGGCTGCTGCCGCCCAGGAAGAGGTCATTTCCGTCGGCCAGGCCGATCTCGACCCGGCCGCCGCCGGAGACCGTCATCTCGTCCCCGACGGAGATCGGCATGTTGCGCCGGGCCTCGACCTCGCCGTTCAGTCGGGAGGCCACCCTCGCCTCTCCCGTCATGGTCCGGATGTAGGAATAGCCGCTGCGCTCGACGTCCTCCTGCGCCAGGGCGGTGCCGAGGGAAAGGAGCAACACTGCCGCGATTCCGGCTCCCAATCCCGCAACGCGCCATGCGGTCTTCATGTGCTTGCCTCGCATTCGGGTTTCTTTCGAACTCGCCACGCCTCTGGAGAAGAGCGATCCACGTGCCACCGGGGCTTCTTGCGGAACGGGAAAGAATGTGTTCTAAGTAAAGGACTTATGAACGCACCCGGCCTCCTGTTCGCGGCCCGCCTGTCCCATCTCGGAGACATTCTGGAAGGCTCTGAGGACAGCTCCCGGCGCGACTTCCGCGAGGCAGGTCGCGGCTTCTCACGATGATTCGCGACGTCGTCCGGTACGGGGACGCCCGTCTGCTCGCCGAGAATGCGCCCGTCGAGCCCTGGTCCGCCGACCTGCCGGCGCTGATCGAGGACATGGTCGCGACCTGCCACGCGGCCCCGGGCATCGGGCTCGCGGCTCCGCAGATCGGCGTCAACCTGCGCGTGGCGATCGTGGACCTGTCCGTCGGCGCCGATCCGGGCGCCCTCCTCGTGCTCGTCAACCCGGAGGTCCTGGAGGTCTCGGGGGAGCAGAAAGAGGAGGAGGGCTGCCTCTCGATCCCCGACGTCTCCGAGCGGGTCGTGAGGCCGCAGCGCGTCCGCGTCCGCGCGGGCGACGTTTCCGGCGCCGTCCGAGAGATCGAGGGGACGGGCCTCCTCGCCCGGGCCCTGAGCCATGAGATCGATCACTTGAACGGGCTTCTCTTTGTTCACCGGCTGCGGGGTTTGAAGCGGGAGCTGACCTGGAAGAAGATCGAGCGCTCCAAGCGCAAGGCGGGCTGGTGAAGCTCCACAACACGCTCGGCCGGAAAGTGATGGATCTCGCGCCGCTCGAGCCGGACCACGTGCGCATGTACACCTGCGGCCCCACCGTCTACAACGTCGTCCACATCGGGAACCTGCGCACCTTCGTCTTCGAGGACGTCCTGCGCCGCCACCTGCTCGCCCGGGGGTACCGCGTGACCCAGATCATGAATTTGACCGATGTGGACGACAAGACGATCCGCGGGGCGCAGGAGGAGGGCGTCTCTCTGCCGGAGTTCACCGCGAAGTACATCGAGGCGTTCTTCCGGGACATCCAGAGGCTGAACGTCCAGCCGGCGGAGAGGTACCCGAAGGCGACCGATCACGTGCCGGAGATGATCGCGTTGATCGAGAAGCTGCGCGAGCGCGGGCACACCTACGAGACGGAAGGCTCGGTCTATTTCAAGATCGCGACCTTCCCGAGTTACGGCAGGCTCTCGCAGATTGATCTTTCGCAGACGCGCCGCGGCGAGCGGGTGGCCGAGGACGAGTACGAGAAGGAGGACGTCCGCGACTTCGCCCTGTGGAAAGGCGCCAAGCCCGGCGAACCGTCCTGGCCGTCTCCCTTCGGCGCGGGGCGCCCCGGCTGGCACATCGAGTGCTCCGCGATGAGCATGAAGTACCTCGGCCCGCACTTCGATATCCACAGCGGGGCCGTGGACAACATCTTCCCGCACCACGAGAACGAGATCGCGCAGAGCGAGGCGGCGACCGGGGAGCCCTTCGTCGAGATCTGGCTCCACGCCGAGCACCTGGTCGTGGACGGCGAAAAGATGTCCAAGTCGAAGGGGAACTTCTACACGCTCGACGACGTCCTCGCGCGGCGCGACGACGCCGCCGCAATCCGCTATCTCTTCCTCTCGGTTCCCTACCGGCGAAAGCTGAACTTCACCTGGGACGCCCTGGCCGGCGCCGCCGCGGCGGTCGATCGGATCCGGTCGGCCGCGGCGCGCATCGAGGAGGTCGCCGCTTCGGGGCTGGAGAAGCCCGGGTCCTTCGACGCGGCGGGTCGCGGGGAGAGGCTCCGCGAGGAGTTTGACGCCGCGATGGACGACGACCTGAACACCTCCGAGGCCCTGGGCGCGCTCTTTCCGTACCTGCGGGACGTCAACACCGCGATCGACGAGGGCTCGCTCGACTCCACCGGGGCGCGAGCCGCGCTCGAGGCGATCCGGTCGGCCGATCGCGTCCTCAGAGTGCTTCCGGCGGCGCCGGAGACCCTGCCGGCGGAAATCGAGAGGCAGATCGAGGCGAGGAACGCCGCCCGCAAGCGACGCGACTGGGTGGAGGCCGACCGCATCCGCAAGGAGCTTGCCTCCCTGGGCATCGTGCTCGAGGACGGCCCCGGCGGCACCCGCTGGAAGAAAGCATGAGCGCGGGCCCGGAGGGCCGCGGACTTCCCGGTCTTCCCGATTATCACGTCCACACCTACCGCTGCGGGCACGCGGGCGGCGCCTCGCGCGACTTCGTGTTGAAGGCGATCGAGCGGGGGCTCTCGGAGGTCGGATTGACCGATCACATCCCGCTCTACTTCCTGCCGCCGGCCGAGCGCGATCCGACGCTCGCCATGAAGGAAG
>JAWOLE010000475.1:0-13313 GCA_033853815.1 Thermoanaerobaculia bacterium | reverse complement strand
GCAGGTTGTGAAAACACGCCGCGTCGTAGGCATAGAGATCCGGGATGTTGGGATTCAAGACGCGCACGAGCGGCCCGATCAGCTCTCCGGCCGCGATCCCGAGGACCTTGTCCTCCTGAGGCGGCTTGCCGACGACGGTCCCCGGGTAGATGGCGTCCCGGCGTCGGGTGACGGTTTGGACGTGAAAGACCGGGAAGGGCGAGGCCTCCGAGTAGTGGCCGAAATGGTCGCCGTAGGGGCCTTCCATCCGCCGCTCGTCGGGAGGCACGCGGCCTTCCAGGACGAACTCGGCGTTGGCGGGGACGAGCAGCCCGATCGACCGCGCCCGCGCCATCGGCGTGGGCGCTCCGCGGATCCAGCCGGCCACGGCGAGTTCGTCGAAGCCCTCGGGAAGCGGAAAGATCGCGGACAGCATCAGGACGGGGTCCCCGCCCAGGACGACCGCGGTCTCCAGCGGGACCCCGCGCCGCTCGGCCTCGTAGTAGTGGCCGCGGCCCCCTTTCAGGCTCTGCCAGTGCATTCCGGTCTCGGAGGGACCGAAGACCTGGAGCCGATAGAGCCCGAAGTTGCGGCGGCCGGTCGCCGGGTCCTCCGTCAGAGTGGGGCCCCAGGTGACGAAGGGTCCTCCGTCGCGGGGCCAGGCCGTCAGGTGAGGCATCCGGTCGAGCCGGGGCGCCTCGACCACTTCCTGCACGGGCGCCCGGGATCGCTGCGAGAGCCGGGCGAAGCGCAGCCTCGCCAGGGCGGCGCGAGAAGACCAGAGAGTCTTCATTGAGGGAGGATTCAGGCGCTCGACGAGGCCGAGCAGCTCCTCGCCGATGGCGCGCGGGTGGCGGCCGAGAGCGATCTCGATGCGCCGCATGGATCCGAAGAGGTTCGTGACGAGG
Organism: Thermoanaerobaculia bacterium; assembly: GCA_033853815.1. Classification (GTDB taxonomy): domain Bacteria; phylum Acidobacteriota; class Thermoanaerobaculia; order UBA5066; family Gp7-AA6; genus JAWOLE01. The sequence goes on along the minus strand of JAWOLE010000475.1, from coordinate 12,426 downwards.
CGAAAATCGGAGCCCCGGACCTTTTCGAAGAGAAGAGCCGGCCCGCCGCGCCGGATCACACGCTGAGTGATCTCGGAGGCCTCCAGGCGCGGATCGACCTCCGCCCGGATCCGGACGAGCTCGCCCTGGCTCTCCAGGTAAGAAAGGAAGCTTCGCAGATCCGGGAAGAAACCGGGACGCGAGCCGGGACGAGCCGTCATCGCCGAGAGGCGCGGGCACGAACCCGCGTGCGAACAGCGTCGGGTCCGGGCGAGCCGGACTCATGGAACGATCTTTGCTGCACGGGGGAAAACGACACCATGGGGGCAAGAGCAGCCAGCATCCGGCACCGATCCATACCCGCCAGCATACGCAAACCGGCCATCGGCCGTCTCCGCGCCGCGCCTCTCCTGCTCGCAGCCTCGGCGGGATGGCTCCTGGGGTCCGCGACCGCCGCCGCACAGGATCTTTCCTCCGCGGCCGCTACGGACAACGTGGTCCTGCAGTGGAACAACGCGGCCCTCCAGGCCGTCCGCGCGACCATCCCCGGGCCGACCGTCGTCTCGAGAGCGATTGCCGTTCTCCACACCTGTATGTTCGACGCGTGGACGGCTTACGACCCGATGGCAGTGCCGACCGTCGCGCGCCGCGGCTGGCGGAGACCCGCATCGGAAGCGACCGAAGCCAACAAGGCGCAGGCGGTCAGCTTCGCGGCGTACAGAGCCCTGGTGGATCTCTTCCCGACCCAGAAGGCGGTCTTCGACACCCTTCTGGCGCAGCTCGGCTACGACGCCTCGAACACGTCGACGGACACGGGGACTCCCGCCGGCATCGGCAACGCGGCCTCGGCGGCCGTCCTCGCGGTGCGCCACCACGACGGCTCCAACCAGACGGGAGATCTCGCTCCGGGCGCCTACTCGGACTACACGGGCTATCAGCCGGTCAACCCTCCGACGACCCTGATCGACCCCAACCGCTGGCAGCCGCTGCTCGTCGTCAACTCCAAGGGCCAGACCACGACGCAGGCCTATACGACCCCGCAGTGGGGCAACGTCACGCCCTTCGCGATGGCTTCCGGCTCGGCGATGCGCCCGTCGCCGCCCGCTCTCTATCCGTCGGCGGACTTTACGACCCAAGCGGCCGAGCTCGTCGCGATCAGCGCGGGCCTGACCGACGTCCAGAAGGTCACGGCGGAGTATTTCGCCGACGGCCCCAACTCCGAGTTTCCCCCGGGGCACTGGGCTCTCTTCGCGCAGTTCGTCTCCCGGCGCGACGGCCACACGCTCGACGACGACGTCAAGCTGTTCTTCGCCCTGGGCAATGCGCTCCTGGACGCCGGCATCTGCGCCTGGGACGCCAAGCGCGCCTACGACTCGGTGAGGCCGATCACCGCGATCCACTTCCTCTACGCCGGCCAGCTGATCCAGGCGTGGGGCGGCCCCGGCCAGGGCACGCAGACGATCCGCGGCGAGAACTGGCGGCCCTATCAACTCGCGACCGTCGTCACGCCCCCCTTCCCCGAGTACTTCTCGGGCCACAGCGTCTTCTCCGCGGCCGGGGCGGAGATCCTGAAGTCCTTCACGGGAAGCGACGTCCTCGGCGCCTCGGTCACGATCAAGGCGGGCAGTTCCTTCGGCGAGCCCGGGATCGTGCCGGCCACCGATGTGACGCTCTCCTTCCCCACGTTCTCCAGCGCGGCGGACCAGGCGGGAATGTCCCGCCGCTACGGAGGGATCCATTTCGCGAAGGGGGACCTGACGGGCCGCGCCCTCGGCCGCGTAATCGGCGCCGCCGTCTGGGCGAAGGCGAAGACGTACTTCGACGGCACGGCCTACCGCGCCGAAACCCTCTCCATCGCCCGCCCGCACCCATCCCCCCGCGTCCTCCCGCGCTGAACCCGCCCCCGCCCCGGCGCGCGCGAACTACATGAGCGGCACTACCTCACTTCGTTCGCGGCGCGCGTAGTCTCCCGACGGAGGAGGGAGGAGGGGCGCGCCGCGGGAGCGAAACGCGGAGCGAAGGACCAGGCGAGCGGCGAGCCCGCATCCGGGCGAATCGCTCGCCCGTGCGCCGACAGGCGCAGGTCCGTCGCGCAGCGTGAAGCGACGTCCTAGAACACGATGAGCGGCTTGAGCACCCCGTCGGACCTCGTCGCGATCAGGCGAAAGGCCCTCTCGATCTCCGAGAATCCAAATCGGTGCGTCGTCAGCGGCGTGGGATCGAGCCGCCGGGCCTCGAGCAGCCGCAGAAGGCGCTCCATCCGTACACGTCCGCCGGGGCAGAGACCCGTGCGGATCGTCTGTTCCGCCATTCCTGCGCCCCATTCGAGCGTCGGGATCGGGACGGCATCGCCGTGTCCGTGGGAGCCGACGTTGGAGATCGTGCCTCCGGGGCGGGTCGCCCGCACACAGCAGCCGAAGCTCTCCGCGGTCCCGGCCGCCTCGATCGCCGAGTCCGCGCCGTGTCCGGCGGTCGCGCGCCGCACCTCCTCGACCGCGTCCACCTTGCCGAAGGCGATCACCTCATCCGCCCCGAAGCGCCGTCCGAATTCCAGCCGCACGGGGTCCGCGTCCACGCCGATCACGCGACCGGCACCGAGCAGCCGGGAAAAGGCGGTCGCCATCAAGCCGACCGGGCCGAGGCCGAACACGGCCACCGTTCCGCCGACGGGGATCGCCGCGTTTTCCGCCGCGCGCAGCCCGGTGCTCATCGTGTCGCACGCGTAGACTGCCGCTTCGTAGGGAACCGTGTCCGGGATCGGGCAGAGGTTCGCCTGCGCGTCGTTGACGTGAAAGAACTCCGCCAGGGTCCCGTCCTTGCTGTTGGCGAATTTCCATCCTCCCAGCGCCTGCGTGCACTGCGAGGGATATCCGCGCTGGCAGTTCTCGCAGCGCCAGCAGGGAGTCACCGCGCCCACCGCGACCCGCTGCCCGATTCGAAACCCCGTCACGGCATCGCCGAGTTTCTCGATCCGGCCGACGGCCTCGTGCCCGAGGGTCAAGTTGTGCCGCACCCCGAGGGCGCCGTCCACGGTCTGGACGTCGGACGTGCACAGGAGAGCGGCGGTCGTTCGGACCAGGGCGTCCCCGGGGCCGATCGCGGGAACCTTCTTTTCGACGAGCGCCACCTTGCCCAGGCCCTGCACCACGAAGGCCTTCATCGTGCCCGTGGAGGTCGCCGTCTCTCTCTCTTCGATCGCCAGAGTACTCATGACATCTCTCCTTCTTGGGGCTCCCGTAGACGAAAACTCTCGGCGCCGGTCGCGCAGCGACCGCCTGCGCCGACAGCTCAGTTCGAGGGAAGCGCGCAGCGATCGAGGGGCTCGATGCGCATCCCGTCCGACAGCATGTCCGTGCGCTGAACGTGCAGGAAATAGGGGTCGCCGCACTGCGGGTGCTCTTCAATGCCGTTGCGCCCGCACCGGGGACAGACGTCCACGCGCCCTTCGAGAGGGACGAAGAACCCGCACTGGAGCGAAGTGAAGTCTTCAACGATCATGGAACTCTCCTGACCGATTTCCAACATAGCCGCAGTCGCCGGCGATCGCCTGATGTGAACGAACCAAATACCCGCCGCCAGCGAACCAGCCCCGCCTCCCTGCGGCGGGGATTCTCCGGCTCTCGGGCTCTCGTGGCTGAAATCTCCCGGCGCCGGTCGCGCAGCGACCGCCTCGCGCCGAGAGTTACGCACGCCAGCTCTGCAGCACCCGAACGTAGTTGGCGCGTTCGAAGGCGGCGGGATTGCCGCTGCGGACGAGACTCATGCTCCCGCGCATCTGCGCGAGGGATTCGTAGCCGTGCTCTTCCATCCACTGAACCATCTCTTCCCGGACGCGGCGAAGGTGCTCGGGCCCGCGCTTGAGCAGGGCCGACACCATCTGCACGGCGTGGGCGCCCGCCATGACCGCTTTGATCGCATCCTCCGCCGTGTGCACGCCGCCGGTGACGGCCAGGGAAGCGCGCACGCGGCCGGACAGGATCGCCAGCCAGCGCAGCCGCAGCAGGAGCTCGCCGGAGTCCGAGAGGTGGACCGTCGGGAGGACGTCCAGGGCTTCCATGTCGATGTCGGGCTGGTAGAAACGGTTGAAGATCACGAGCCCGTCGGCGCCCGCCTGGTCCAGGCGCGCCGCGAGGTTGGCGAAGGAGGAAAAGAACGGAGAAAGCTTGACCGCGACCGGAATCGAGACCGAGCCCACAACCGCCTCGGCGATCTCGAGGACGCGCCGCTCGACCTCTTCGCCTTCCTCGAGGAGGTCGGTCGCCAGCTCGTAGACGTTCAACTCCAGGGCGTGAGCGCCGGCCTGCTCGATCAATCGTGCGTACTCGATCCAGGAGCTCGGCGTCGTTCCATTCAGGGACGCGATGACGGGCACGCCGACCGCCCGGCGGATGCGCTGCACCTGCTCGAGGTATTCGTCGGGACCGAGGGGGAAGATGCCGGCATCCGGCAGGTACGAGGCGGCCTCCGCGTGGGATTCCCGGTGGCTCTCGAGGAGCCGCGCCTCCCTCTCCTCGGACAGGATCTGCTCCTCGAAGAGCGAGTGCATCACGATGGCCGACGCGCCGGCATCTTCCAGCCGCCGGACCATGCCGAGGTCGTCCACGAGCGGCGAGGCTCCCGGCATGAGCGGGCTTGCGAGGGTGAGCCCCAGGTACTTTGTGGAGAGGTCCATCTAGACTCCGGTCTTCTCCCCGGTCGGCGGGGCGTCGGAGAGCGTGGCGAGTTGCTGGTAGTGGTGGAACCGCCGCTCGGCCTGTCGCTGCGCGGCGGCGGCGAGCTCCCGGGCCCTCTCGGCCCCCATCCGTTCCACCATCCGGAAGCGGTTCTCGTTTCGCATGAAATGCTTGACCGGGATCTTCGGGGCCGCGTAGTCGAGCTGCAGGGCCGGCTGACCCGCCGCGATGCGCCGGGGGTCGAAGCGGTAGAGAGGCCAGACCCCGCTGTCCACGGCGAGCTTCTGCTGCTCCGCGCCAAAGGCCATGTCGTACCCGTGGGCAATGCAGTGGCTGTAGGCGATCAGCAGCGACGGGCCGGGATAGGCCTCGGCCTCGAGGAACGCCTTGACGGTCTGGGCGTCCTTGGAGCCGAAGGCGATCGAGGCCACGTAGACGTTCCCGTAGCCCATCGCGAGCAGGCCGAGGTCCTTCTTCGGCATTTCCTTGCCGGCCGCGGCGAACTTGGCCGCCGCCCCGAGCGGGGTCGCCTTGGACTGCTGGCCGCCCGTGTTGGAGTAGACCTCCGTGTCGAGCACGAGGATGTTGACGTCGCGTCCCGAGGCCAGGACGTGGTCGAGGCCGCCGTAGCCGATGTCGTAGGCCCATCCGTCCCCGCCGACGATCCAGACTCCCTTGCGGACGAGGTAATCGGCCGCGAGCGCGAGCCGCACGGACTCGGGATCGGTCCGGCCCGAGAGAACCCTCTTCAACTCCTCGACCCGCGCGCGCTGCGCGGCGATTCCCTTCTCGTTCGACTGGTCCGCGCCGAGGAGCTCCCGGGCGAGCGCTCCCGGGAGACCGGTGGCAAGCCGCGCGACGAGCTCCCGCGCGGTGTCCCGCTGGCTGTCGAGCCCGAGTCTCATGCCGAGGCCGAATTCCGCGTTGTCCTCGAAGAGGGAGTTCGACCAGGCCGGCCCGCGCCCCTCGCGATTGGCCGTCCAGGGCGTCGTCGGCAGGTTGCCTCCGTAGATCGAGCTGCAGCCGGTGGCGTTGGCCACCAGGACCCGATCGCCGAAGAGCTGCGTCAGGAGCTTCAGGTACGGGGTCTCGCCGCAGCCGGCGCAGGCGCCGGAGTACTCGAAGAGCGGCTGGAAGAACTGCGTGGACTTCACGTCCAGGACGCGCGGGCGCGTGCGGTCGGGCTCGGGCAAATCGAGGAAGAACGCGTAGTTCTCCCGCTCGGCCTCCCGCAGCGGCTCCTGCGGCTCCATGTTGATCGACTTGTGCTTGGGATTCGCCTTGTCCTTGGCCGGGCAGAACATCACGCAGAGGGAGCAACCCGTGCAGTCCTCGGGCGCCACCTGGACCGTGTACTTGAAGCCCGCGTAGTCGGAGGCCCGGAAGTCGCAGGACTTGAAAGACTCGGGAGCGCCCGCGAGGAGCGCCGGCTCGTAGACCTTGACGCGGATCGCGGCGTGCGGGCACACGAGCGCGCACTTGTTGCACTGGATGCAGATGGAGGAATCCCACACCGGGATTTCGGCCGCGATGTTCCTCTTCTCCCAGCGGCTCGTGCCCACCGGCCAGGTGCCGTCCACGGGGAAGGCGCTCACCGGCAGGAGGTCTCCGTTGTTGGAGATCATCACGGCGGTGACCCTCTGGACGAAGTCTGGCGCCTCGGGAGCGACGACGGGCGGCCGCGGCCGCTCCGCCGTGGCGGTGGCGGGAACCGGGACGGCATCGAGCGCCGCAAGCGCCCGGTCCACGGCCTCGAAGTTGCGCTTCAGGACTTCGCCCCCCTTCTTCCCGTAGGTCTCTTCGATCGTCTCCTTGATCTTCCCGATCGCCTCCTCGGCCGGCAGCACGCCGGTGATCGCGAAAAAGCACGTCTGCATGATCGTGTTGATCCGGCCCTTCAACCCGATCTCGCGCGCGAGGCGATAGGCGTCGATGACGTGGAGCTTGATCCGCTTCTCGACGATCTGCTCCTGCATTTCCAGCGGCAGGCGGTCCCAGACCTCCGCGGGCCCATAAGGGGAGTTCAGGAGGAAGTCGGCGCCCTCCCCCGCGTGCTCGAGCATGTCGTAGCGGTTGACGAACTCGAACTGATGACAGGCGACGAAACTCGCCTTGCCCACGAGGTACGAGGAGCGGATCGGGCCGGGGCCGAAGCGCAGGTGCGAGATCGTCACGGCGCCGGACTTCTTGGAGTCGTAGACGAAATACCCCTGGGCGGCGTGCGGAGTGGTCTCACCGATGATCTTGATCGTGTTCTTATTCGCGCCGACCGTGCCGTCCGATCCCAGGCCAAAGAAGACCGCGCGGACCATGGCGTCCGGCTCGATGTCGAAGTCGGTGGCGACGGGAAGGGAGAGCCCCGTCACGTCATCGACGATCCCGACGGTGAAGTGTCCCTTCGGCGCCGGACGGGAGAGCTCGTCGAAGACCGCCTTGACCATGGCGGGATTGAATTCCTTCGAAGACAGTCCGTAGCGGCCGCCGATGACGCGGGGCTCGCCCGAGACCGCTCCGGCCTGACGCGCTTCCGAGAGCGCCGCGACGACGTCCTGGTAGAGAGGCTCTCCGACCGCGCCCGGCTCCTTGGTGCGATCGAGAACGGCGATCGCGCGCGCGCTCTGCGGCAGCGCCGCCGCGAAGCTCGCGACGTCGAAGGGGCGGTAGAGCCGGACCTTGACGAGCCCCACTCTCTCGCCGCGGGCGACCATCCAATCGACCGTCTCGTGGGCGACCTCGGCGCCCGAGCCCATCACCACGATCACGCGCTCGGCCTCGGGGTGGCCTGCGTAATCGAAGAGGCCGTAGGACCGTCCCGTCCGTTCCGCAAACCGGTCCATCGTCTCCCGCACGATTTCCGGGCAGGAGAGATAGAAGGCGTTGCACGCCTCGCGGGCCTGGAAGAACACGTCGGGGTTCTGGGCCGTGCCCCGCAGGACGGGACGATCGGGCGTCAGGGCGCGCCGGCGGTGCTCGGAGATCGCCCCCTCGTCCAGCATCGCGGAGAGGTCCTCATCCGAAAGCTCCTCGATCTTCGCGACCTCGTGAGAAGTCCGGAATCCGTCGAAGAAGTGGAGGAAGGGAACGCGGGACTTAAGCGTCGCCGCATGGGCGATCGCGGCGAAGTCCTGCGCTTCCTGCACCGAACCCGAGGCGAGCAGGGCGAAGCCGGTCTGGCGGCAGGCCATCACGTCGGAATGGTCCCCGAAGATGGAGAGGGCGTGGGTGGCCAGGGTCCGCGCCGCCACGTGCATGCAGAAGGGAGTCAGCTCCCCCGCGATCTTGTACATGTTGGGAATCATCAGGAGCAGGCCCTGCGACGCGGTAAACGTCGTGCAGAGCGCGCCCGCCTGGAGCGCCCCGTGCACAGCGCCCGCCGCGCCCCCCTCCGACTGCATCTCGACGACGCGGGGCACCATGCCCCAGAGGTTCTTTTTGCCCGCGGCGGACCATTCGTCGGCGAGTTCTCCCATCGTGGAGGACGGCGTGATCGGATAAATCGCGATCACCTCGCTCACGCGGTGGGCGACCGACGCGGCCGCCTCGTTCCCATCGATCGTGGTGGTCCGTATTGGTGTGTCCATTCCAGGGAAGTTAAGTCCGCGCGGAAGGCGAGGGAATGATGCCTTTGCATCAGAGACCGGCGCCCCGCGCGGATCGAGCTCCGGGAAGAGACCGTTCGCTGAAAACGCACCGGTGCTCGGCTCCCCGGCGGCGGCTGCGATCCGGCCCGCTGACGCGGCTCGCCCACGGCGGCGACCCGGGCCTCTCAACGCCGCGACGCCAGAAGCCCGAACGACTTCAATGCGTTGAACTCAAAGCGTTTAATGCATTCACATCATTGACAAACCGGGGGGGCTTCCGGAAAGTGAGCCGTGACTACTGCAGAGCAGCCGAGCTTTCGGACCCCCTCGAACCGAAGTGCCGGGGTTTCTCCGGACGGGGTGCTGCGATTTTGATGCGAACGCATCACTTTCGCGGGGAAAGGGCCTGTTACACATGAAGTCCAGGATGGATCGACCGGCCAGCCGCCAGGCGGAAAGGCGCAAGTGCAAAGGAGCGTCCATGAAAATTCTCGTAGCTACTGACGGATCGCGCGGTGGGACCGCCGCCGTCAAGTTCGCCGCCCGGCTCGCCGCCCGGGACGAAGGGAGCGAGCTCGTCATCCTCACGATCGGTAAACCGGGAGCGACCGCTTCGGAAGCCTCGGGGGAGGCGCCCCCGCCGGAGCTCGGATCCGCCTTTGAAAGGGAACTCGAGCGCCGAGCGGCCCAGAAGATCCTCGACGCCGCGGCCCGGGAACTCGAACGTTGCGGCCTGGAAGCGCGGTTCCGATTCGTCTCCGCGAGCAAGCGCACACCGGTCCCCGAGGCGATCTCCCGGGAAGCCGACAGACTCAAGGTCGACCTCGTGGTGGTCGGAAGCGAGGGGCGAGACACGCTGAACGAATGGGTCGTCGGCGGCGTCGCGCTGCGCCTGATCTACGTGGCCCGCCGTCCGGTCACCGTCGTTCGCCCGCCGCGCCGCCGCAAGGCGAGCTAGGCCCCGCAGCCGCAAACCTCAGTCTCCCTGCGACATAGATCCGGTCCCTGGGAGGATCCGGGCTGGCTGGCCGAAACCGGTCGGTGATAACTTATCGGCCGCCCTATGCCCCGCACTTCCGATACGCTCGATCGAATCGCCCGCAGCGGCGAGGCGGTTTTCGCGATCGATTCGGCCGATAAGATCATTCTCTGGAACAAGAAGTGCGAAGAGCTCCTGGGCCGGCCCGCGCGGACCGTTCTCGGCAAGCGCTGCTTTGACGCGATCGGAGGCCGGGACGCCAACGGAAACGTCTACTGCTATCGCAACTGTCCCGTCGCCTACCAGGCGCGTGAAAAGCCCAAAGAGCCCGTAAGGCGCTTTCCGCTCTCCATCGAGGTCGCCAAAGGCGGGAGGCAGTGGTTCGAAGTGTCTCTCTTCGCGATTCCCTCCTACCATCCCGCGCTCGCGACCGTGGTTCACGTCCTGCGCCCGGAGAACAAGAAGCCCTCGGCTCTCGAGCGGGAGCTGAAAGCCGAGTCCAAGCCGATCGCCGATCCGCTCTGGCCGATGACCACCCCGGAGGGCCAGCCGGTCGATCTGACCTCGCGCGAGAAGGAGATCCTCCGATGCCTCGCGCAGGGCCTCTCCACGAGCGCGATCGGAAAGGCGCTCTTTATCTCCCCCGTCACCGTCCGCAATCACATCCAGAACCTCCTGCACAAGCTCGACGTTCACACGAAGCTCGCGGCGGTGGTCTTCGCCTACCGCCACAACCTGATCTAGCGGGCTGCCGAAAAATCGGTGCGGGCGTCGTGTCCGGCTTTCGGCCGCGGGTCTTTCTCTTTGAAAACTCTCGGCCGCCGGTCGCAACGCGAAACGCGTGACCATGATGCATCGGCATCAAATGATGCAGAGACTTTCGGCCGAGGGCGTTCGCTAGCGCGAACGGCGGCCGAGAGTTTCTGCTACGAGAGCCCTGGCCAATCCACCCGGCGACGCACCGGGATTGATGCGTCTTAACTAAATGATTCAAATGCATCATCCGCTGCCCGGGTGGATCCGCAAGGATAGAGCGGGACTCCGAGGGGAGGCAGCTGATGGCGGTATTCAACGAGAACCTGGAGCGCATCTCGAGGAGCGGCGAAGCCGTGTTCGCCGTCGACTCCGCCGACCGCATCATCCTCTGGAACAAGGCCTGCGAAAGGCTCCTGGGCCGGCCCGCCCGCGCCGTCATCGGAAAACACTGCTACGAGGTGCTCGGCGGAAGGGATACCAACGGCAACCTCTACTGCCACCGCAACTGCGCGGTCGCGTATCAGGCCAGAGAGAAGAGAGACGACCCCGTCCGGCGCTTCGAACTTTCGGTCCGGACCGGCGACGCGAAGACCAAGAAAGTCTCCACGTCCCTCTTCGCCGTGCCCTCCTATCATCCCGCCTTGAACACCCTCGTGCATGTGCTGCGCAACGGAAGCGACGAGCCCGACCCCGCCGAGGGCGCCGAGGAGAAGGAACCGCAGGCTGAGCCTCTGACCCCGGTCACGCTCTCGGCCGGCGACGCGGTGGTCCTGACCACGCGGGAGAAGGAGATCCTGCGGTGCCTGGCCGAGGGGATGTCGACCGGAACGATCGCCAAGAGGTTCTTCATCTCGGCCGTGACGGTCCGCAATCACGTCCAGAGCATCCTGCACAAGCTCGACGTGCACACCAAGCTCGCCGCCGTCGTCCTGGCCTACCGGCACGGCCTCGTCTGACTGTCGGCGCGGGCGGTCGCTGCGCGACCGGCGCCGAGAGTTTTTATCTACGGGAGTTGAGCTCCTCGCGCCGCGAACCCGGGCGGGAGCGGCTGGAAGACCAGACGGAAGCGCCTAGCCGATCTCGGCCCGGCGGCCGGTCATCTGCAGGTAGAACGCCTCGAGAGCCCGGTTGTCGAAAGAGTTCCAGCCGTCGCAGCCTTCGTGTTCGCGGGTCTCGATGTCGCAGCACAGCGCCGCCCCGGTCACCTGTTGGCGCCCGCAGTGGTAGAGGCTGACGACCCGTTCGAGCTCTTCGCGGGAGGCGCCGGGACGCTTGCGGGCGATCCAGTCGAACCGCTGGCGGAACTCCTCGTCCGAGAGGTGGCGGAAGCCCTTACAGAAGATCCCGAGCCGAGTCGCCGCCGTGCACATGCAATTCTCCTCGTCGGTCAGGGCCTTCATGACCTTGCGAAGGCGCTCGATGGCGATGGGGCGGGAGAGGTGTTCGGCGGCGGGAAGTGTCTCGGGTTCCTTCGGTTCCATATGAGCATCGTCCGCTTCGCCACAGCGGGCTTTCCTGATGCAAACGCATCATTTCCCTGCTCCAGGGGAAGAACCTCCCGGACGGCCTCCGGCGACCCGGATTTCCCAGGCCGGCTCGACTCAGGCCGGTCGGCGGAGCATCTTCTCGACCTCGCCGACGTGGGTCTCCTCCTGGAAGACCATCTGCCGCGCGTACTCCTCCAGGAAGACCGAACGGCCCTCGACGAGCGACAGCAAGTCCTTGTAGAGGCCGAGTCCGACCCTCTCGTGCTCCAGGGACTCCTTCAGGATGTCGCCCAGATCGTGGCGATGGGTCTCCAGCAGCGGACCGATCGCGAGCGAAGGGTGCTCGCCGAGGTGCGTGAGCTTCTCTCCGGCCTCCTGGGCGTGCGCCAGGGACTCGGTCGCCTGCCCGCGCATCCACGAGACGATGGGGATCCGGTTGTAGCCGAAGATCATCAGGGAGTAGTGGGTGTAGCGGACGACACCGGCCAGCTCGGCCTCCAGAATGCGGTTCAGGACGGCCGCGACGGCGGCCCGGTCGAATCCTTCACGTTCCATGGCACCCTCCCGGGTCGATTGTATGCGTTCCGCGTCTGATGCATTTGCACCATTGCCGGCGGGTTTCGCCCGGTCGAACATGGCCGGGGCCGGGGAGAGTCCCCCTGCCCGAAGGAGTTCGTGCATGCGCGCCTTCCCTCCACGCCCTTCCTCGACCTTCTCGTTCGAAGAAATCCTGTACGCGAAAGGGGATGGCGTCGCGCGCATCACCATCAACCGGCCCGACCGGTACAACGCCTACTCGACAAAATGCCTCGCGGAGCTCGCCAGCGCCCTCCAGGACGCTTCCTTCGACGACTCCGTCGGCGTCATCGTCCTGACCGGGGCCGGGGACCGCGCCTTCTGCACGGGCGGCGACGTCAAGGAGTACGCGGAGACCTACGTCGCGGCGCCGCGCGACTACTGGAAGTACATGA
>JAWOLE010000474.1:0-9987 GCA_033853815.1 Thermoanaerobaculia bacterium | reverse complement strand
CATGACCTCCTTCCCGGCCGGATACCGAATCGGGCACTGGACGGACTCGGCGCGGCGCACCGGGTGCACCGTCCTCCTGCCGCCCGCCGGCACGATCGCCGCCGTCGACGTGCGCGGCGGCGCACCGGGCACGCGGGAGACGGGAGTCTTCACTCCCGGCAACCTCGTCTCGGAGATTCATGGGCTCGTGTTTGCGGGCGGAAGCGCGTTCGGGCTGGCGGCCGCGACGGGAGTAGCCACCTGGCTCCGGAGCCGCGGGGTCGGCTTCGACGTCGGCCCCGCGAGGGTGCCGATCGTCGCCGCGGCCATTCTCTTCGACCTCGGAGTCGGCGACGCCGAAGCCTACCCGGACGAAGCCGCCGGGCGAGCCGCCTGCGAGGCCGCTCGTGAGGGGGAGATCGAAACCGGAGCCGTCGGCGCGGGCTGCGGGGCGACCGTCGGCAAGCTCCTGGGCCGCGAAAGAGCCTCTCGCGGCGGCCTCGGAACGGCGGTCGTTCCACTTCCCGGCGGGAAGCGGATCGCCGCGCTGGCCGCGGTCAATGCCTTCGGGGATGTCGTGGATCCCGAGACGGGGCGAGTCATCGCCGGAGCTCGCGGGGAGAGCGACTCGTTCCGGACGGAACTCGCGCTCAACCGGGAGGACATGACCCAGGCTCCGCAGGCCGGCGCCAACACGACGCTCGTCTACGTCGCGACCGACGTGGCCTTCGATCAGGGGTCGTTGAAGCGCATCGCGATCGAGGCGCACGACGGTCTCGCGCGAGCCGTCCGCCCGGCCCATTCGGTGGTGGACGGCGACGTCGTGTTCGCGCTCGCTCCCGGAGGGACGGCGCCCCCGCTCCTCGAGCGGCTGCGCGCCGGAGTGGCGGCCGCAGAAGCCGTGTCTCGCGCGATCGTCAATGCGGTCGTAACCTGAGAGCTGAGAGCTGAAAGCTGAGAGCTTTTCCCGGCGGGGGGCATTACTCGTGCTGGGCGCCGCGCTTCTCTGGTCCACAGGAGGCGTCGGCATCAAGGCGCTCTCGCTGGCGCCTCTGACCGTCGCCTTCTACCGATCGGCCTTCGCCGCCGTGGCGCTCTTCCTCTTCTTTCGCCCGGGACTTCCCCGACTGTCTCCGGGATTCCTCGTGGCCCTGGCGAGTTACGCCGCCTGCCTGACGACCTTCGTCGTGGCCACGAAGTGGACGACGGCGGCGAACGCCATCTTTCTCCAGTACAGCGGGATCGTCTGGATCCTGCTCCTCTCGCCGGCCGTCCTGCGCGAGCCGCTGCGCGGCCGGGACGCCGTGGCCGTCGCGGTCGCGCTCGGCGGCATGGGCCTCTTCTTCGCGGGGCGGTTCGGCCCCGGCAGCCGCGGCGACCTGGTCGGTCTCCTCTCGGGGGTGTTCTTCGCGGCGCTCATCCTGTGCCTGCGCCGGGAGCGGGACGCGGGAGCCGGAGCCGCGGTGACCTATGGAAACGCGGTGACAGCGGCAGCGCTCCTGCCTTTCGTCGCCGGGGACCTCGGGCTGTCCGGCCGCTCCGCGGCGATCCTGATCGGCCTCGGGGTCTTCCAGCTCGCCGGGGCCTACGTCCTCTTCGTCAAAGGCATCCGGCACGTCCCGGCGACGCAGGCCGCGATCCTGGGAATGGTCGAGCCCGTCGCCAATCCGATCTGGGTCTTCCTCCTCATGGGCGAGCGCCCCTCGCTGCGTTCGCTCGCGGGCGGGGCCGTGGTCCTCGGCGCGATCGCGTGGAGGACCCTGTCCGCGCCCGCGAAACTCCCCGTCGCGCCCCCCGACTGATTCGAAAAAGCGCCCCGGATCCGTCGTCGTTTCCCTCGTCGGCACGCGGCGGCCGGCCTCGCCAGGGCCATCGGCCGCCGCTGAGGGTTCCTCGCAGAGATGATGCGGTATCCCGTGCACTCTTCCATGCTCGTCACCTATCACCTCCTCCGGGAAACGCGGCCGGCTCCGGGGCTGGCAGTCCGGCTCAAGGTCGGGTACGAGCCCGGCGGCGGGACGCCTCCCGGAGGAGGCGATGAGCGAAGGAGCATGGCAAGCCGATTCGTTCGCCTCGCCAACCCTGCGACTGAGCGACCAGCGACGGCCCGGTTTCCAATTTCGCGGCAGGGCCGGAGCGTGCCGACGAGGGAGGCGGCCCGACGCCGGGGCGGCTACAGAGCCGAACCCACCCTACTTGCTAGGTTTCGGTTTCGCCGTTGAAGAGGGGCTGCTGGACCGGGCCGAGCAGCGGCAGGATCGCCTCCAGCGAATCGTTGGCCCAGGAGGGGCGACGCTCGCGGTCCAGCCGCAGGACCGGAATCCCCCACTCTCCCAGCACCCGGTCGATCGTATCGTCCACCGCCTTCTGGAACGCGGCATCCACGTCTCTCAGTCCGTCGAACTGGAGCGAGCCGACGATCGGAACCTTGATCAGGAGCCGATACGTCGTCGTCCACCACTGGACGAGAGGCTCGAGCATCGGGTGCTTGCCCGTCTGGAGCAGGTAGCAGTAGTTGTCGAGGACGCTTCGGTCGCAGATGACGATCTCGGCCTTGTTCTCGGCCTCGAGTTCCTCGGCGATCTCGGTGTGGAGGATCCAGGACTGCGCGGCGACCGTCGTCTCCCGGTTGATCGGGAGAGGGCAAAAGCGCGCGACTTCACGAACCATCTCGACGATCTTGTCTCTCTTCTTTAAGAGAGCGGCCAGCTCGAAGCACAGCGTCGTCTTCCCGACGCCGTGAGTCCCGATGAAAGCGATCTTCATGACGACCGTAAAACGTTAAACGTAAAGCGTGAAACGAAGCGTCGCGAGTCTTTCAATCCGCAAGATCCGCATTTTACGTTTTACGTTTTACGTTTCACGCCAGGGGGCAGTCCGAACTCGCGGCGGAGGCGCTCTCCGTCGGCGTCGAGCGCGGGCGGGAAGTCGAGACGCGCCGAATGTCCTTCGACGCGGATCGGCGAAGCCACGAACGGCACGCCGCGGCAGGAGAGCACGGCGGACAGCGCGCGGGCCGTATCGGACCGCAGCGCCTCGAGCGGCCCGCGGACCGGGCCCGACGGCACCGCCGCCTCTCTCAGACGCGAGAGCCAGACCTCGCGCGGCTCGCCGAGGAAGATCCGCGCAAGCGCGGCCTCGAGCTCGCCGCGGTTGGAAATGCGCGCTTCGTTGGTCCGGAAGCGGGCGTCGTTCGCCCAGTCGGGATGACCCGCGACGCGCGCGAGCCTCGCGAACTGCCGATCGGTGCCGGCCGCCACGACGAAATCGCCGTCGGAGGCCGTGAAGGTCCGATACGGCACGATCTGCGGATGGGCGTTTCCGTAGCGTCTCGCCTCCTGCCCGGTCAGCAGGGCGGACTCGGCCACGTTGATGAGGCAAGCGAGCGTGGAAGTGAAGAGATCCGTCTCGACGTGCGTGCCGGCCCCGGTGCGCTCGCGCTCGAAGAGAGCGGCCGCGATGCCGACGGCCGTGAAGCAGCCCGCGAAGAGGTCGGACGCGGCCACTCCGGTCTTCGTGGGGCCTCCATCCGGCTCTCCGGTGATCGCCATCAACCCGGCTCCCGCCTGGGCGAGCAGATCGAAGCCGGGGGCGGCAGCGTCGGGACCGACGCGCCCGAAGCCCGTGATCGACGCCGTGACGAGGCGGGAGTTCTCACGCCGCATCTCCGCGAGCGAGAGGCCGAACCTTTCCAGGCCCCCCGGCGGGAAGTTCTCCACGACGACGTCGCAGCGGCGCGCCAGGCTTCGCACGGCGGCCGCCCCGTCTTCGCTTGCCAGATCCAGGGCGAGCGATTCCTTGTTGCGATTGATGGAAAGGTAATAGGCGGACAGCCCGCTGCCGGGATCGTGCGGCGGTCCCCAGCCTCGCGTGACGTCGCCCTCCCCCGGCTGCTCCACCTTGAGGACCCGAGCGCCCAGGTCCGAGAGCAGCATCGTGCAAAAGGGGCCCGCGAGCACGCGCGAAAGATCGAGCACCAGGATCCCGTCGAGAGGGGCCTGCACGTGCAAGTCCTTGGTCCTTAGTCCCTGGTCCTTGGTCCGGCGACTCGGGATTGCCTGCGAAACACCATTTCACTCCCTGATCCCTGATGGGATGACTAAGGGCTAAGGACTACGGACTAGGGACTTCGCGGCCGGACGCCAGCCGAGCGGGCCCGGCAGGAAGTGGAAGAGGCCGAGGGGCGACACCTCGACCCCCTCGAGGCGGCGGGAGATCCCCCAGTACTGGTCCGCGCCCCACAGGAAGTCCGCCGGCGGATCGGCGGCGAGCAGGCGATGAACCTGGCGGTAGAGCTCGAGCCTCTTGCCGTCGTCCATCTCGCGCCGCGCGGCCTCCATGACCCGGTCCGCTTCGGGATTCCGATAGAAGCCGTTGTTCTGGCCGTTGGGCGGGACCTGGCTCGAGTGGTAGTAGGGGTAGGGATCGATGTCGGGCGGCAGGAAGGTGTTGGCGGTCGGGGCCGCGTCGAACTCCCCCGCTCCGAAGCGCTGGGAGTAGGCGGCCCAATCGAGGGGGCGCGGGACGAGCTCGACGCCGACCTTTGCCCAGGCGCTGCTGAAGATCTCGGCCAGGTCGCGATAGATCGGATAGCCGGTCGTGTAGAGGAACTCCAGGGAGACCCGCCGGCCGCGGTGCCGCCGGAAGCCGTCCGTGCCCATCTTCAGTCCCGCCTCGTCGAGAAGGCGGCCGGCGGCCTGAGGATCGTAGGCAGGAGGCTTCACGTCGGGGGCGTTCTCGGGAACGCCGGGCGGGTACGGGCCGGAGACGAGCGAGGCCCCGTCGGGCGGGTAGAGCCGCCTGGCGATTTCGGCCCGCGGCCATGCCATGGCCAGCGCCCGGCGCACCCTCGGGTCGGCGAGGATCGGATTGCGGCAGTTCCAGACGACCATCGCCGCCAGGAAGACAGGCGCCTTGACGACGCGGTTTCTCGATCGAAACTCCGGCGACCGCTCGGCTGCCGGGACCTGGTCTCGCGTGACGTAGAACTCGTCGAGGTCCCCGCGCGCGCCGGCCTGGAAGCGCACGGCGTTGTCGGGAATGATACGGAAGACGACCTTCGCGAAGGGGTAATCGGAGGCGGAGACGTCCTCGCGCCGCCGAAGAGTGATGGCCTGGTTCGGCACCCAGCTCTCCAGGCGGTAGGGACCCGTTCCCACGGGTTTACGATCCACCTCGGAAGGCCGGGCGTAGGCCGCCGCGGAGACGATCGGCATGGTGAAGGCGAGCAGGCGCTCCGCGTAGGGCTGCCGGAAACGGACGATCGCCGTCAGCGCGTCCGGAGTCTCGACGGAGACCACGTCCTCGAAGAAACGGCGCCAGTTCTCAGCGGGAACCTTGGGATTCCGGACCCGCTCGATCGTCGCGACGACGTCGTTCGAGGTCACCGGCGAGCCGTCCTCCCATCGGGCCTTCGGATCCAGGCGGAAGTCGTAGACGAGTCCGTCGGAAGAGGCGGCCCAGGAAAGCGCGAGAGCCGGCACGAAATGACGCTCCTTGTCGAGCCCGATCAGGGGGCGGAAGATCAGGTCTTCCACCCGCACGGCCAGCTCCTCGTTGGTCGTCGTGGGATCCAGAGTCACCGGGTCGCCTCCCAGGTGCCGGTAGAGCGTGTCCCGAGCGGCCGGCTTCGGAGCCTTGCGGGCACAGGCGGAGGCCGCGCAGAGGACGGCGAGGACGAGCGCCAGGCGCTTCACGGTCGACGAGTCCACGGCACCTAAGAACCGAGTCGCAAGGCGTCAGAGAAAAGCAATTGTTGCGAGGATCTCGTCTTACCTCTCACGTCTTACGTCTTACGGCCGGGAAGCTGGAGAGGATAGCATCTCCCCTTCCATGGCGAGCGTCGTCTTCGACATCGAGACAGTGGGGGTCGATTGGCAATCGCTGGACGACGCCCAGCGGACGTATCTGCAGAAGAACGCGCGCACCGACGAGGAGCGCGACCGGCTGCCCGAGATGCTCTCCCTCTGGCCGTTGACCGGCCGCATCGTCGTCCTGGCGATGGTCAACCCGGACACTCGGCGCGGCCGCGTCTGGTACGAGAAGACCGACGGGCGCCTCGAGGAAGCCTCCTCGGACGGTCTCTTCCGGTTCATCGGCGACATCGAGCCGGTCTTCCTCGCGGAGTTCTGGAAGGCGATCGCCCGCTTTCACCGCTTCGTCACTTTCAACGGGCGATCCTTCGACGGGCCGTTCCTGATGCTGCGCAGCGCCGCGCTCGGCATCCCCGCGACCAAGAACCTCGCCGGCTACCGCTACTCCCTGAGGCCGCACACGGACCTGCTCGACGTCCTGACCTTCTTCGGCGCGACGCGCAAGTGGAACCTCGACTTCGCCTGCAAGGCCTTCGGCGTTGACAGCCCCAAGGAGCATGGCATGGACGGCTTCTCGGTAGGGCCCTACTACAAAGCCGGCCGCCTGCGTGAGATCGCCCTCTACTGCCGCCGGGATGTCGAGGCGACGGCCCGGCTCTTCCAGAAGCTCGAAAAAACCCTGCTCCCGGCCTTCCGGACCAGCCGCGTCTGACCAATCGCGACAGTTAGTGTCCTAATCTGAAGCTTCTCGCTTCGAGCCCCCCGGCGTCAGGCCGCCTCCCTCGTCGGCACGCTCCGGCCCTACCGCTAAAGATAGATCCGGGCCGTCGCTGGTCGCTCAGTCGCAGGGACGACGAGGCAAACGATTCAGCGCGCCATGCTCCTTCGCTCATCGCCTCCTCCGGGAGGCGTCCCGCCGCCGGAGCTCTTACCCGGACTTAGGCCGAGCTGCCAGCCCCGGAGCCGGCGGCGTTTAGCGCCGGCGAACCCGGCGCTGCCTACTGCCGTGGGTCTGCCTTCGGTGGACGGCTCCCTAGAGGAGGCCTTGTCCGAGGGCACACTTCGGAGAAGGTCGAAGCTCTGTTTAGAAACTCTCGGCCGCCTGTTCGCGAAGCGAACGCCGCGGCCGAAAGCCGCCCCCCCGTGACGTTTGAGGCCTGGCCGCCGCGTGCCGACGAGGGGAACGACGACGGATCCGGGGCGCCTCTTGCAGATCGCGGCTCCCAAGATGGCCTTACGGATCGCCTCTGCGAGCATCGGGGCGGCTCCCCAAATCTGCTAGGATTACCGTCGAGCCTTCCGCGATATGCAGCAGGCCGAGTTAGGGCGGACGACCCGGCGGGCGGTGGAGAAGCGCATATCTCCGCGGATCCCGGTCGGTGTGCCGGCCTCCGTGAGGCTGGGCCAGGAGCGGCTTACGGGCCTGATCGAGACGATCAACCTGGCCGGCCTGTACGTCGCGGCCGTCCGGCTGCCGGAGCTCGGCGAATACGTGGATCTGGTCTTCTCCCTCCCCCGGGACAAGCGCAGCTTCCGCGTGCGCGCAAGCGTCGTCCACACACAACCGCACAACCGGCGTCCGGGATTCGGGGCCCGGTTCGAACGGCCGCCTCTCGGCTTCCTCGAGGCGATTCGGGGACTGAGGGGATTTTAGAGATTCACTGCCCGTTGGCCTGAGTCAGGCGCAGGCGGTCGAAGACGAACTCGACGGTCGCGTCCACTTCATTGATGTTCCCGGCCGCCGCCGAGGAGAAAGTGCTCGGGGCCACGCTGGTCAGTTCCCAGCGAGCCAGCAGCGTACCCCCGTTGTCATAGGCCTCGATCGCGACGCTCTTGGTCACCGGGGTCGTAGTGTCCGTCGCCCCGTTCAACCAGTCCTGGAGGCGGTTCAACCCCTTCTGCGTCAGGGTCAGGGAGAGCTGCCGCTGATTCGGCGAGTAGGCGAGGCCGAGGCGCCGCGAGTCGTCGCGGCTGACGGGCGTCTGCGCGAAATCGATCCGGTAGCCGACGACCCCGGCGATTTCGACACCGTCCACGAACAGCTTGAAGTTGCGCTCTCTCGGGTCAGGGCCGGCGGCCCGGGCTCCGGCCGCGGTCAGCGTTCCCAGGAGCGCCAGGAACAGGGTCCATTTCTTCATGACCTTCCTCCCCGGGGTGATCGAAAGCGTAGCACTTCCGCGGCCGCCCCGGCCTTGATTTCGGGCCCGGCCGGGAGTAGAAAGCGCCCCGTCAACGGGCGAAATGCATTGAAGGAGGGAAGAAGGATGCTCAAGAAAGGGATACCCATACTCATCGCGGCCATCACCGCAGTCGTACTGATCGCGGCCGCGCCGGCCGACCGCGCCAGGACGTACGAAGTCACCGCCGACAGCATCGAGGGATGCTCCTGTCCGCTCTTCTGCACCTGCTACTTCGGCCCCTCGGCCGACGAGCACATGTGCCAGGCCAACAACGTCTACAAGTTCCGCAAGGGAAGCCACTACGGAAACGTGGACCTCTCCGACCAGGTCTTCTGGATCTCCCTGGACCTCGGAGGCGAGTGGCACAAGAAACCCGGCCCGGGCATGCCGACGGAGTGGGCGGTCGTGACCTTCGACAAGAAGACGACTCAGGCGCAGCGCGACGCGATCCTCTCGGTGGCCAACATCGTTTTCCCCGTCAAGTGGAAGAAGTTCGCGACCCGCGAGGATTCGATCGAGTGGCACGACGACGCCCAGAGCGCCCACGCGAAGATGGCGAGTGGCCTGGCCGAGATCACGCTGGACAAACAGTCCACGCTTCGGCCCGACAAGGCCAACCCCGTGGTGGTCAAGAACCTCCAGTACTGGTTCTCCAACTCGAACGATGGGTTCGTGCTGGCGTACTCGACGCACCACTTCGGCGGCTACGACGGAACGCCCAAGTTCTCCCACGAGAAGAGGAATGGCTTCACCATCGCCTGGACCGCGAAGGGCGAAATCAAGCCGGCCAAGATGGCAAGCCGCTAAGCGGACCTCCGAAAGAACGGGACGACGGGCGGGAAACCGCCCGTCTTTTTTTTGGCTTTCGGCCGCAGGCGTTCGCTTCGCGAACGGCGGCCGAGAGTTTCGAAACCAGGGCCCCATGCGACCTTGCGGTCTGGGCGTCGCCGTCGTCGCGCCTCCTTGTCTCGACGAAGATCTCGGTCGCGCCTGACCGTGAATGATCCGGGCTACAATCCGGCCATGACCCCCGAAGACATCGCTCCCGAGTTCCGCGCGCAGCCCAAGAAGTACGCGCCGGCCACGGCGATCGAAGGGGTCCGGACGCTGTCTCTCTCCCGCTTCACCGACGACCGAGGCTTCTTCCTCGAGATCTTCCGGGGGCGCTCCGCCCACGAGGACGGGCGCGCCCTGGCCGAGTTCTTCGAGGGCGCGCCCGTCGCCCAGATGAACTACTCCGTCGTGGACGCCGCGGAACACGTCAAGGGGCTCCACTACCACCTGAAGCAGGAGGATGTCTGGTTCTTTCCTCCGCCCTCGAAGGCGAAGGTCGTTCTCTACGACATCCGCAAGGACTCCGCCACGCGCGGTCAGACGCAGGTCGTCGTCGCCGGCGGCGGACGGGACGTCCTGGTCCGGATTCCCGCCGGCGTGGCCCACGGCTACAAGCCGCTGACGAATCCCTGCGCGCTCTTCTACATCGTGACCGAGGTCTTCGATCCGTCGCGGCCGGACGAGTACCGCATCGCCTGGGACCACCCCGCCGTCAAGGGACTCTGGGACATTCCTAACGGCTAGCCGCTCGAGCGGCCTGCCTGCTCCAGCGGGCGGAAAGGACGCCCCGGAGCCGTCGGCATTCCCTACGAGGCACGCTCCGGCAGGCCGCTCCATCGCGAACCGGCCGTCGCTGAGGGTTCGTCGCAGTCTCAGCGTGGCGCCGGTCGCCCCTCCCTTGCTCCTCACCCATCACCTCGTGCGGGAACGCCGCCGTCTCCGGGGCTCGCATTAAGGCTTAACGCCACGCTGGAGCCCGGCGGCGGGCCCGTCTCCCGGAGGAGTGCCTTTTGCGAAGGCGCACCGCCCGAGACTTCGTCGCGCAACGATGCGACTGCGCCTTCGCAATAGAGCGACGGCCGGATCCTGTTCCAGCGGCCGTGCCGTCGCGTGCCGACGAGGGAGGCGGGCCCGACGCCGGGCGGATGAAGGGAGGATTCTCATACCGGCCCACAACCTCC
>JAWOLE010000473.1:0-11337 GCA_033853815.1 Thermoanaerobaculia bacterium | reverse complement strand
ATGCTTCAAATGAAGAAGCTCGACATCGAAAAGTTGAAGCAGGCCTACGAAGGGAGATGATCCGGTCCCAGGACCGGCGGAACGGCCGTCCCTCGGGCCGGACGGGACGAGTGTTACCGCGGATGGCGCGCCCTACCGGTGCGCGAGCGCGCCGATCACGACCAGCGCGTCGAGCACGATCCAGCCGATGCAGGCGAGGTAGATCGTCTTGTCCCGCTTCTGGATCCCGTACACCAGCCAGAGGCAGGCGACGACGAGGTAGGCGCCCCACGAGAGGACCGAGACGCCGCTCGGCCCGCGGCTCCTCCAGACCGCGACGACCTGCGGGACGGTCATGGCCATCGTGACGACCGAGAGGACCCGCAGGACCCTGGCGAGGCCCCGGCCGGCCCCGGAAGAGCGCGCCGGACCGGCCGGATCCCCCATCGTCATCGCGCGAGGTCCTCCACGTGTTCTAGCAGGTTGCTGAAAAAGGGTGTGAGGCGGCGTTGCGAGCGCCGCGGGGTCGGATGCAAGGAGCTGCGACGAAGGCGATGCCGCAGCGCATCGGAGAGGAGCGGCGACGCAGCAGACGGCTCCGCGCCGCCGCAACCGCTTGCGGTGGCCGGCCTTTTGCCAAACCTTTCAGCCCGCTCGATTCCCATTCCACCGACGCCTCTTTGCTTCGGGCAAGTGCAAAAGGCCGGCCACGACGCCCGCATCCATTTTGCAGCAGCCTGCTAGTACCCCTCTTCGGCGGGGGCGACCTTGCCGCGGTGGAGGCGCAGGACGATTGCGAGATAGACGATCGCAAGCGGCAGGCCGACCGCAAACCAGACCAGGGCGATTCGAAGGCCGCGCGGATCCCCGCCCGCGGTGTAGGCCGTGATCGAGAGAGCCTCGGAGCCGCTCGCGCGGAGCATCGTCGGGAAGACGCACGCGGCCGTGGCCAACGACAGGCCGGCCAGGAACGCGCAGGAGCCGAGAAAAGCCGGAAAGTCCCGGCCGCGAGGCAGCGCGAAAAAGACGGCCGCGAGGCCCGAAAGGGCGATCGCGGCGAGAAGCCAGGCCAGGGGGCGGGACCTCAAGGAGGACAGGAAGGTCTCGTTGACGCCCGCGGTCGCGACCGTCACGACGGGCCAGAGCGCGGCGACGACGGCGAAGAGACGGACCCCCGCCTTGCGGCTCCTTTCCTGCACCGGACCCGTGGTCTTCCAGGCGAGGAAGGCCGCTCCGTGCCCCGTCAGGGCCGCCAGCGCGAAGATTCCGATGAGCAACGTGTACCAGTCGAGGATTCCCACGGGTTCCCGGGCCGAGAAATCCGTGAAGAGCGGGAGCTCGAACCAACCGTCGGCGTCGAGCGGCAGGCCGCGCAAGAGGTTGCCGAGGGCCGCGCCGAAGAAGACCGGCAACAGCGCGCTGGACACGCTGAAGAAGAAGTCCCAGGTGCCGCGCCAGACTTCGTTCCCGACGTGGCTGCGGAACTCGATCGAGACGCCGCGCAGGATCAGGCACCAGAGAACGAGGAAGATCGCGAAGTAGAAGCCGGAGATCCCCGAGGAGAGCACGCGGGGGAAGGCGACAAACAGCGCGCCGCCCGCGACGAGCAGCCAGACCTCGTTGCCGTCCCAGAACGGACCGATGGCGGCCAGGATCCGGCGGCGTTCCGCGCCGCCGCGAGCCACCAGAAAGTGGAGCGCCCCGGCGCCGAAGTCGAAGCCGTCGAGAACGACGTAGGCCGTCAGGAGAAAGACGGCGATCGCGTACCAGATCTCAGCCATGGGCCGCCTCCGGCGCCGCCGAACCGATTCCCGCCTCGCGCGCCCCGGGGCCCCGGCCGATCTCGCGCGCGATCAGAAAGAGGAAGAGGGCGGAAAGCACCGTGTAGAGACCGCAAAACCCGATCAACGTGAAGAGCGCCGTCCCGGCGTGCACCGTAGGGCTCGAGCCGTCGGCGGTCCGGAAGATTCCGTAGACCAGCCAGGGCTGCCTCCCGAGCTCCGTCGTCATCCAGCCGGCGACGACCGCGATGTAGGGAAAAGGGAAGGAGAGCATGAGGACCCAGAGCATCTGGCGGACCCGCTCCAGACGCCCGAGCCACGCGAGCACGTTGGAAACCAGCATCACCGCGATCAGGATCGTTCCCAGGCCCGCCATGATGTGGAAGGAGTAGTACAGCAGCTCGATGTTGTCGGGCCAGTCTCGCTCGGGGAAGTCGCCAAGCCCCTGCACGGTGCTCGTGGAGTGGCCGAAGGCGAGGATGGAGAGGATGCTCGGAATGCGAATGGGATTGTCGAGCTTTCGCTCGCGCACGTTCGGCTGCCCGATCAGATTGATCTCGGCCCTCGGTCCGCTCTGGAAGCGTCCCTCCATGGCGGCGAGCGCGACCGGCTGGTGGCGGGCCACCAGCTTGGCCTGGCGGTCGCCGGTCGGGAAAGCCACCAGCACGCTCGAGATGAGCCCGGCGGTCAGCCCCAACCGGAGAAAGAGCCGCGCGTGCTCCAGATGCCGCTTCTGAAGGACGAAGAAAGCCCCGAGCGCCGCGACGACGAAGGACGCCGTCTCCACGGCCGCGATCATGTTGTGCGCATACTCCGCGAGCGCCCAGGGATTCAGCACGAAGCCCGCGAAGTCCGAAAGCCGCAGCGCGCCGTCGCTCCCGACCGTGTATCCGACGGGATGCTGAAGAAACGCGTTTGTCGTCGTGATGAAGTAGCCGGAGATCCAGCTGCCGGCAAACAGCGCCGCCGACGCGAGGAAGTGGCCCTTGCGCGTCAGCCGCTTCTCGCCCCAGACGAGCAGCGAGAGGAAGCTCGACTCCAGGAAGAAAGCGAAGAGACCTTCCATGGCGAGTGTGTGACCGACGACGTTGCCGGCGTAGCGCGAGAAGCGCGCCCAGTTCGTGCCGAACTGGAACTCCATGGGGATGCCGGTTACGACGCCGACCGCGAAATTGATGCCGAAGACGCGGATCCAGAAGCGGGCCACGTCGTTCCAGCGCTCCCCGTCCCAGCGCAGGCCGAGCGCCTTCGCGACGAAGATCAGGAGGGCGAGGCCCATGGTCAGGACGGGGAAGAGATAGTGATAGATGATCGTGAAGGCGAACTGGAGGCGGTGGAGGAAAACAGGGTTACCCACGCTCGCTCCTCGTCATTGTCCCGGCTGCGAAACCAGACCCGGGCGGATTATTTCAGTTCTGCAGAGATACGGTTCCGCGGAGACCCCGGGGCCCGGACCGGTCCGCCGCAAACCCGGTCTCGAGCGGAAACCGGTGCCCTGGAATTTGTTGTCTAGAATAGGACGTTCGGGACGCCATGAATCCGACCCTCCCGCCTCCGACGTCCTCTCGCGAGGAGAAGCTCGGCCACGCCCTGTCGGCGATGGCGCGGGCCGCGGCGGAAAGCCTGGAGCTCAAGGAGGTTTTCTCGCGCGTCGCCGAGGCGGCCCGGCAGGTGCTGCCGTTCGAGACGATGGGGGTCAGCGTGGCTCACGACCCCGAGGTTCCCTTCGAGGATCTGGAGAGCGTAACGTTTTCGGTTTTCGCGGTCGCCGGCGACACGCGCGCCTCCGAGATCGGCCAGTACCGGCGCTCCGACGTCTCACCCGGTCTGCGATTGAAAGAAATCGGCAAAGTCTCCCGGTATTCCGACGTCCAAACCCAGCTCGAACCTTCCTTCCTCCTCGACAGCCGAATTCAATCCCTCGACTGCCGGTCGCTCATGGTCTGTTTGCTGCCCTCGATTCGTCCCCTCGGGACCATCTGGTTCGCCTCCTCCCGGACCGGCGTGTTCGGCCCGGAGGACGAAACCACCGTGCTCGCGATCGCGGACCTGGTGGCCCTGGCGGTCCAACACGACCGGCTCTTCCGGGAGGAAAGAGCGCGGCGGCGCCGCAGCGAGGCTCTCGAGGCGCTGGTGCCGACGCTCGCCAAGGCCCTGGACATCCGCGAAGTCTTCGACCAGCTCTCCGCCGCCATCGGCGGGATCCTGCCGCACGACCGGATGGCGCTCGGCCTGTTTTCGGAAGATCGAAAGACGATCCGCGTCCATGCTTATACGGGGGAGCGTGACCCGAACATGCCCGAGACGATCCCCGCCGAGGACAAAGCCGACGCGGACTGGAGCTTCTTTCTCGTGCGGGACCTGCGCCAGGAAGCCCGCTGCTGCGGCGAGAAGTACGAAGCCATGAAGCAGAACGGGATGCGGTCCCTCCTTCGCGTGCCCGTTCAGCTGGAGGGAGCGATCGCCGGGGGCCTGGTCTTCCTCTCCAAGACTCTCGGCCAGTACCGGGAGGAACACGCCGATGTCGCCCGCCGGATCGCCGACCAGGTCGCGCTCGTCCTCTCTCATGAGAAGCTGGCCGAGGAGGCGCGGATCGCGGCCGAAGCGCGCGAGGAGGCGCTCCGGCTCGAAGGCCGCATCGCCGCCCTCATGGAGGCGTTCGCCTCGTACCTGGGAGGCCCCCGGCAGATCATCGGCAACTCGACGAACTGGCGCGGAGTGCTCGATCTCGTCTCCAGGGTCGCGCCAACGGAGACGACCGTCCTGCTGACCGGAGAATCCGGCACGGGAAAGGAGGTCGTGGCGCGGGCGATCCACGCGGCCTCCCCTCGCGCCGACAAGCCCTTCCTCGCGCTCAACTGCGCGGCGCTCCCCGAGCAGCTCCTCGAATCGGAGCTCTTCGGCTACGAGCGCGGCGCCTTCACGGGCGCCCTCCAGTCCCGCGCCGGCAAGATCGAGCAGGCCGCGGGCGGCGTGCTCTTCCTGGACGAGGTCGCCGAGATGTCTTCCTCGGTCCAGGCGAAGTTCCTGCGCGTTCTTCAGGAGCGGGAGTTTCAGCGTCTGGGCGGGTCGCGCGTCCAGAAGGCCGACGTCCGCGTCATCGCGGCCACGAACCGGGACCTTGCCGCCGCGCTCGCCCGCGGAGATTTCCGCGAGGACCTCTTTTACCGCCTGCGCGTGTTCGAGATCGCGCTGCCTCCCCTGCGCGAGAGGAAGGAGGACATCCTCCCGCTCGCGCAGGCCTTCGTCGAGGAGATCGGGCAGACCGTGGGCCGGCCCTGCGCGGGCATCTCGAAGCAGGCCCGGGACGTCCTGCTCGCGTACCCCTGGCCGGGCAACGTGCGCGAGCTGCGCAACGCGATCGAGCGCGCGATCATCCTGTGCGACGGCGGCCTGATCACCGCGGAGCACTTGCCGGCCCCGCGATCCGGAAACGGAAAGAGCGCCGGGTCGCCGGAACCCGTGGCCGGAGGGAGCCTCCAGGATGTCGAGCGCAGCCTCGTCGAGAATGCGCTGAAGGAGGCCCGTAACAACAAGGCCCTCGCGGCCAGAAGGCTCGGCATCACCCGCTCGCAGCTCTATTCCCGCATCCAGAAGTACGGCATCACCTAGTCGCCGGTTTCTGTAAACGGGCGCGGGACATCTGCTCTCGGGCCTCCGAGGGTTCCCGCTTTCGGAGCGTCGATTTCTCGACACTCTGCCGAAAAATCCGCGGACACTTTCGCCGCACGGAGTGCGGGCAGATTTCGGAATTTCCCGCGCAGGTGATTCATCGCCAAGGGCTTCGCGCAGGCTTCCTCCCCTGAATCCTCAGTGGCACGGAGCCTGTAACGGGGTTACAGCGAATCGGTTGGCGTTCGACTTCGCAAGGAGGAACACGATGATCTCCCAGGGCACGGAAACGGCGGAGATGCGGCGAAGCGGGAACCGCGCCGTACTTGGCGCCGCCGGCGTCGCCGTGCTGACGAGCGTCCACCACGCCTACGGAGCCTTCCTTTACAACACGCCGTGGCGTCTCCACGCGGCCTTCGTCAGCGGCCTGGCGACGGCGTTCATCGCCGGATCGCTCATTCTCTCGCGGAGGGAACGGGGCGCCCGGAGCGCGATCGGGTGGTGGGGCTTCGTCGCGATGACGCTCGCGGTCCCGGTCCTTCTCTTCGGAGCCTTCGAGGGTGCGTACAATCACGTCCTCAAGGACGCCCTCCACTTCGGCGGCGCGTCCATGGACCTGATGCACCGGCTCTTCCCGCCGCCGACGTACGAGTTGCCCGACGACGCGTTCTTCGAATTCACCGGCGTTCTGCAGGTCGTCCCGGCCGCCGTCACGGCGTATTTTCTCTCCCGCTTCGTTCGGGAATCGGCGCGCCGGCCGCAACGCCTCGAGGAGAGCGGCGCGAAAGCAGCCTGATCGTTGGTTGGACTCCCGTAAGCGAAAGGACGGTCACGAATGTCTCAGAAATGCGTCGAATTGCTCCTGGGGAGGATCCTGACCGACGAGGATTTTCGGCGGTCCTTCTTTCCCGTCCGGGACTACAGCTTCGAGATCGCGGCGGCGCACGGCCTGGAATTGACGCCCGTCGAGCGCAGCGCGGTGTCCGGTCTGCGGCCGGAGCGCTTCGATCTCATCGCGCAGACTCTCGACCCGCGCATCTCCCGATCACGCGTCTCGGAGTCGAAAGGCCCGGGCTGCGGAAGCCCGGGCGCGGCCGGCGACCGGCGGAGGATCTCATGAGACCGCTCGCGGCGCTGGCTCTCTGGCTGGCCTCCGTGGCGCTTTCGGCGGCGGATCCCGCTCCGCTCAACCTGACGCTCCAGGAGGCCACGCGACGGGCCCTCGAGCGCAACACCACCCTGGCGGTCGAGCGCGAGAACCTCGCGCAGTCGGGCTTCGGGATCCTCGGAGCGCGGGGCGCCTACGACGCGCTCCTCGCCGCCGACGCAGGATGGCGCCGCCACACCGATCCGGTCAACTCCACGTTCTCGGGCGCGCCGGCGGGAGGTCTCGCGCCGGAATACGAGTCCGCGACGGCCTCGGCGTCTCTTTCGCAACTGCTGCCGACGGGGGGCTCGGTCTCGCTCTTCAGCGGCTGGGACCGAGACACCACCAACGGCGTCTTCGCGATCCTCTCGCCCGACTATGTGACCGATCTCGGCGTCTCGGTCCGGCAGCCGCTGCTGCGTAACCTCACCATCGATCCGGCCCGGGAGGCCATCCGGGTGGCCTCGGCCGACCGCGAGGCGTCGCGCGCGCGCCTTTCCCGCACGGTCTCCGACACGGTCGGCCAGGTGGACGCGGCGTACTGGAGCCTCGTCGCCGCGCGGCGCAACGTGGCCTCGATCCAGAGCGCGGTCGAACTGGCCGAGAAGCAGCTCTCCGAAACGAAGATCCGCGCGGAGTCGGGAGCCTTGAGCAGGACCGACGTCGCGCAACCGACCGCCGAGCGCGAACGGCGAAAGGGCGATCTGGCTCTCGCCCGCCAGCGCGTCGAGGAGGCGGAGAACACCCTGAAGCTTCTCGTCCTCGGCGACCCGAGCGACCCCGCCTGGACGGCGGAGATCGTTCCGACGGACAAACCGGAGTCGGAAACCAGGCCCGCGGTTCTCGCCGAGGCTCTCGAGACCGCGCGCTCGCACCGGCCGGAGATTGCCGAGGCCAGGGCCCGACAGGATCGCGTTGCCGTCCAGGTCGATGGCCGCAGGGACGACCTGCTGCCGCGCCTCGACCTCGTCGCCGGCTACCAGCGCCGCGGTCTGGCCGGACGGGCGAATCCGAACGCGATCGGTCTGATCGGCCCCGTCGTCGTCCCGGATGCGCTCGAAGGGGGATGGGGACGGTCCTACGGGACGATCCGCAGCAATGATTTCCCCGACGCTTCGGTGGGTCTGTCCTTCTCCCTGCCGCTGGGCAACCGCACCGCTCGCGCCAACCTCGCGATCGCGAAGTCGGCTCTCGCGCAGGCCGCGATCGGCGTCTCGGCGGCCGAGCAGCAGGTCCAGTCCGAGGTGCGCAACGCGGTTTTCGCGCTCGAGTCGGCGCGCCAGCGGATCGACGCGGCCCGCGCCGGCCGCGCCGCCGCGGAGACCCAGCTCTTCGCCGAGCAGGAGCGTTTCGCGGTCGGACTCTCGACCAACTTCCTCGTCCTGACACGCCAGAACGACCTGACCAGCGCTCGGGTCACCGAGACCTCGGCGCTGACCGACTATCGCAAGGCGGAGACCGAGCTCGACCGCGCCACGGGCGTTCTGCTCGAGCGACGCCACATCCAGATCCAGGAGCCGGCCGGCAACTCTTCCGGCGGCGAACGTGTTCACATGCAGTAATGGAGGTCTTGCTCTCATGAAGAAACGAATGATCGTCATGTTGCTCGGAATGGCCGTCTTCCTCTCCGGAATCGGGGCGGTGAAGTACCACCAGGTCAAGTCGGCCATCGCGCACTACGCCTCCTTTCAGCCGCCTCCCGAGGCCGTGACGACGATCGTCGCCCGGCAGGAGCAATGGCCGGCGAACTTGAGCGCGATCGGCACGGTCGTCGCCGTTCACGGCGTCACCGTCAGCGCCGACCTGCCCGGAATCGTCGATCGCATCAACTTCGAATCCGGCAAGACGGTCCGAGAAGGGGCGGTCCTCGCGCAGCTCGACATTCGCCAGGAGAGCGCGCAGCTCGCCGCCGCTCAAGCGCAGCGGAAGCTTGCCCGCTTGAACTTCGACCGCTTGAGCGGCCTGCGGGATAAGGGAGTCATCTCCGAGGCGGACTACGACAAGGCTGTCGCGGAGCAAACCGAAGGAGAAGCCGGAGTCGGCGAGATCCGCGCCACTATCGAGAGAAAAACGATTCGGGCCCCGTTCTCCGGAGTCCTGGGTATCCGTCAGATCAATCTCGGCCAGTACCTCGCGGGCGGCGCCCCGATCGTGCCTCTGCAGTCCCTCGATCCCATCTACGTGAACTTTTCTCTCCCGCAGCAAGACGTCAGCCGAGTATCGATCGGGGCCGAGGTGCGCGTCGCGACTGATGGCTCAGCGGCGACCGCCCCGGCCGGAAGCGGCCGCGCTGAATACGCCGGGAAGGTCACCGCCGTCGATTCGGTGGTCAACGAGGCGACGCGCAACGTCCAGGTCCAGGCCACGCTCGCAAATCCGGAAGGCAAGCTGCGGCCCGGCATGTTCGTCGAGGCGCAGGTCCTGCTCCCCGCGAGCAGCGCCGTCATCGCGCTCCCGGCTTCCGCCATCAACTACGCGCCGTACGGCGATTCCGTCTTCATCGTCGCGGAGATGAAGGCGCCCAACGGAAAGACCTACCGCGGCGTGCGACAGCAGTTCGTCAAGCTCGGCGGTGCGCGGGGCGACCAGATCGCCGTGACCTCCGGCGTCCAGGCTGGACAGGAGGTCGTGACATCGGGGGTCTTCAAGCTCCGCAACGGCGCGGCCGTGCAGGTCAACAACAAGGTCCAGCCGGCCAACAACCCGGCTCCCAAGCCAGAGGACAGCTAAAATGAAATTCACCGACCTCTTCATCCGGCGCCCCGTCCTGGCGGTCGTCGTCAACCTGGTCATCCTGATCGCCGGGGTCCAGGCGATCCGTTCGCTCTCCGTGCGCCAGTTCCCGCGCAGCGACATCGCCGTCGTCAAGGTGACCACCGCGTACGTCGGCGCCAACGCGGACCTCGTTCGCGGTTTCATCACGACGCCCCTCGAGCGCGTGATCGCCAGCGCCGACGGCATCGACTACATGGAATCTTCCAGCGCGCAGGGCGTGAGCACGATCACCGTGCACCTGAAGTTGAACTACGACACCAATGCCGCCTTGACCCAGGTCCAGGCCAAGGTCGCCCAGGTTCGCAACGACTTGCCCCCGGAGGCCGAGGCGCCGGTCATCGAGCTCGAGACCGCGGACACGCAGTTCGCGTCGATGTACATCGGGTTCTCCTCCAAGGATCTCGACCAGAACCAGATCACCGATTACCTGACGCGGGTCGTCCAGCCCAAGCTCTCCGCGATTTCTGGAGTGCAGCGGGCCGACATCCTGGGCAGCCGCACCTTCGCGATGCGCATCTGGTTGAAGCCCGAAAAGATGGCCGCGCTCGGGATCTCGCCGTCCCACGTGCGGGACGCCCTGGCGAAGAACAACTACCTGGCCGCCCTGGGCCGGACCAAGGGCTCCATGGTGTCGGTCAACCTGGTCGCCAACACCAACCTCCAGACGGTCGAAGAGTTCCGCAACCTCGTGGTCAAGGAGGACAAGGGCGTCGTCGTCCGCCTTGGCGAGATCGCGGACGTCGTCCTGGGCGCGGAGGACTACGAGTCGGATGTGCGGTTCAACGGACAGTCCGCCACGTTCATGGGAGTCTGGGTCTTGCCGACCGCGAACTCCCTCGACGTCATCCACAGGGTGCGCGCCGCGCTTCCCGAGATCCAGGCGCAGCTTCCCGTCGGGATGAAGGTCGGAATCCCGTACGACGCGACGGCTTACATCCAGGACGCGATCAACGAGGTCCTGAAGACCCTCTCGGTGACGCTCGTGATCGTCATCGTCGTCATCTTCCTCTTCCTGGGATCCTTCCGATCGGTGCTCATCCCGATCGTGGCGATTCCGGTCTCGCTCGTGGGCGCGGTCTTCCTGATGCTGGTCGCCGGCTTCACGATCAATTTGCTGACCCTGCTCGGCATCGTGCTCTCCGTGGGTCTGGTCGTCGACGACGCGATCATCATCGTGGAAAACGTGGAGCGGCACCTGCATCTGGGCGAGAAGCCGTTCCAGGCGGCGATCCAGGCCGCGCGCGAGCTGCGAGGTCCGATCATCGCCATGACCATCACGCTTGCCGCCGTCTACGCCCCCATCGGGATCCAGGGTGGGCTGACCGGCGCGCTCTTCCGCGAGTTCGCCTTCACCCTGGCCGGAGCCGTGATCATCTCGGGCGTGGTGGCTCTCACGCTCTCTCCGATGATGGGCTCGAAGCTGCTGCGCGCCGGGGACACCGAGCGCGGGTTCGCCGGGATGATCAACCGGCACTTCGAAGTCGTCCGGCGCACCTACGCCCGCCTGCTGGCGGCGACCCTCGCCTACCGGCCGGTCGTCTTCGCGCTGTGGGCGATCGTCGCCCTGCTGATCGTGCCCTTCTACCTGTTCTCGCAGCGGGAGCTCGCGCCCAAGGAGGACCAGAGCGTCGTGTTCGGGATCATCCAGGCGGCGCCCAATGCGACGATCGACCAGACGAAGCTCTTCGCTTCGCAGGTTCACGACGTCTACCGGTCATTCCCGGAAGCCGAAAGCATCTTCCAGATCACGTCTCCGTCGGGCGGCTTCGGCGGCATGGTCACCAAGCCCTGGAGCAAACGGAAGAAGACCACCGAGCAGCTTCAGGTGGAGGCGGCCGCGAAGCTCTCGCAGATCCCGGGCGTTCGCGTGATCTCGCTCATTCCGCCGGCGCTGCCCGGCGGCGGAGACTTTCCCGTGGACTTCGTCATCGCCTCGACGGCGGAGCCCGAGCGGCTGACCGAGTTCGCCAACCAGCTCGTCGCGAAGGCGTACGCCAGCGGTCTCTTCATGTTCGTCGACTCGGACTTGAAGTTCGATCAGCC
>JAWOLE010000472.1:0-19975 GCA_033853815.1 Thermoanaerobaculia bacterium | reverse complement strand
CATCGCGTGCTCGACTTCCAGGAGGTGGATCCGAAGACCGGACAGAAGGTCCCGATCTCCGGCTTCTCGCGCGCGGTCCCCGCGGTCTGGAACCTCGCGTCGGCGGCGGGCAGGAGCGTCGGCGTCGTCGGCTGGTGGGCGACGCATCCGGCCGAGGAGGTCAAGGGCTTCTTCGTCTCCGACCACGCGAGCCCGATCCTCTTCGAGAAGCTGCCCCTGTCGGGCGTCGCCTTTCCGGCTTCGCTCGCGCCGGGCGTGGCCCAGGTCGTCGCGCGCGACGGCGCCGTGAGTGAAGCCGACCTGGCGCAGTTCGTGGACGTGCCGCCGGGGGAGATCTCCCGCACGCTTTCGAGCGGAGTGGGGATGGAGAACCGCATCGTGGCGCTCTCGAGGATCCTCTCGGCCACGCGCGTGTACCAGAGGACGGCGCGCGATCTCTACGACAAGAACCTTCCGGATCTGATGATGCTCTATCTCGAGGGGACCGACGAGATCGCCCACGTCTTCGCCCCCGATTCCCCGCCCCGGCTCGCCTGCGAATCCGAGGACGATTTCGCGCGCTACGGGAAGGCCGCGGACGTGTATTACGGCGTCATCGACCGGATGCTCGGGCAATGGATGCGGCGCGCCGAGGAGGACGGCGGCACGCTGATCGTCCAGTCGGACCACGGCTTCAAGTGGGGCGAGGACAGGACCTGCCGGCGTTCCTCCATGAATTGGAGCACGGCCGCCTACTGGCACCGCCTGGACGGCGTCTTCGCCGCCTGGGGAGCGCGGGTGCGCCCCGGCCGCGGGAGCGGCCCAAAGCCGACCATGTTCGACCCCGCGCCGACCGTGCTCGCCCTGCTCGGCATCCCCGCCGACCGGCGGATGCCGGGGCATCTCATGACCGCCGCATTCGCGGACCTGAAGGCGCCGCCCCGCGCCGACCTCTTCGCCAGCGTAGCGGTTCGCCGCGTGCCGGCCGAGCAGATGTCCGAGGCGGAGAGGAGCGAATACACCAAGAAGCTGCTCGCTCTCGGCTACCTCTCGGGCAGCGAGGCGAAACCCCTCGCGCCCAGCGGGGGAGACCGGCCGGGCCTGACGGAGGGGGCCTGGAACAACCTGGGACTCTACGAGAGGGAGACCGTGAGAGATCTCAAGGCCGCCCGCCAGGCGTTCGAGAAGTCGCTCGAGCTGCGGCCCGGCTACCATTCGCCGATGTTCAATCTGGCGATCCTCTACCGAGAGCAGAGGGACTTTGCCGATGCCCGCCAATGGCTCTTCAAGTCCTTTGCCGCCGGCCATGCCGACCCCGAGGGAACTCTCATGGGCTGGGTCAACTGGTTTCAGGACCACGGCGCGGCGGCCGAGATCGTGCCCCTGCTCGAGGAGGCGGTCGCGCAGTCCCCGAAGAACGAGACCTTCGCGCGGACCCTCGCCCTCTACCGCTTCCGCCGCAGGGACTGCCCCGGCGCGTTTAAGGCCGTGGCCCCCTTTGAGCCCGCGACCTCCGACCCGGACACTTTGAACGTGCTCGCTCTGATCGAGACGTGCCTCGGCAAGCGTCAGGATGCTATCGTGCTGCTGGAGAGGTCCCTGGCTCTCAAGCCGGACCAACCGGGAGCGATCCAGTCTCTCAACATCTTGAAGCGCGCCCCACCCCCGAAGGGCTAAAAGGAAGAGAAGAAAGGGAAGAATGAAGAAACGAATTCTCGTCGTGCTCCTCGTGTCCGGCGCTCTGGTGGCGGCGGCTCCCAAGCCGGCCTCGAACAAGACCGCTGTCGGAGGGGTCGAAAGGCAGCTCGAGGCGTACCTCGCCAAGTACCTTCCCTACGATCCGGGCACCCGGGTGACCGTGACACGGTCCTCCGAGAGCCTCGCGGGCTTTCACGCCTTCAAGGTCAAACGCACGGGGCGCTATGAGAAATTGAACGTGGACCGCGTGGTCTATCTCTCCGACGACGACAAGTGGTTCTTCGCCGGGGACACGCTCGTGAACGCGACCCCGCGCCCGGTGCGCGGCCCCGCGGACGTTCGCTGGCTCGACGAGAAGCTCTCGGGCATCTTCCGCAACTCCGTCCGCGCCGTGCTCACGCCGGAGCGGGACGCGGGAGGCCTGAAGGCCGTCGCGCTCCAGGTCGAGACGGGGTACGGCCCGGTGAGGATGCCGGGCTACGTCCCCCCCGACGGGAAGATGTTCCTTCAAGGGACGCTCTGGGACTTCAAGATGGACCCGCGCGTCGAGAGGCGCCGCCGGATCGATCTCTCCGCCAACCGCGCGACGGGCCCAACCGACGCTACGGTCAACCTGGTGGAATACGCCGACATGGAGTGCCCTTACTGCAAGTACCGCGGCCTGCAGATGGACCGGTTGCTCGCGGCCAACGCCGGTATCGTGAACGTGCGCCGCTACTACAAGTTCTTTCCTCTCTGGATGGCGCACGTCTGGGCGATGAAGGCCGCCTCGGCGGGCGATTGCATCTTCAAGTTCTCGGGCGCCCCGGCGTTCTTCCGTTTCAAGGAGCAGGCGTACGCGCGCCAGGAGACGCTGAACCTTTCGTCCCTGGACGAGCTCGCGGTCACGACCGCCGAGGCCGAGGGGATTTCCAACGCCGATTTCCTCTCCTGTTATCTGCGGGAAGACAGCTTCTCGCGGGTGCGCCGCGATCTCGAGGAAGGCTATCGCCTCGAGATCAACTCGACGCCCACCTACTTCATCGACGGAACGGAGATCATCTGGATCGAGGACAAGGTGATGGAGGACTTCCTGCGGACCCTCTTCCCGAAGACCCGCTCGATCTCCTACGAGCAGCCGAAAAAATAGTCCTTGGTCCCTAGTCCTTCGTCCTTAGTCTCTGGTCCGTTGGGTTCCAGTCGAGACTAGGGACCAGGGACTATGCACCAAGGACTTAGTCTTCCTCCGCGCGCTGGCGGCGGGCGGCGGCGATGGCCACGAGATGCTCCTCGAACGTTCGGGAGAAGGTGTGACCCCCGGAGGCGTCCGCCACGAAATAGAGGTAGTCGGTCTTCTCCGGCGAGACCGCCGAGTTCAAGGCGTTCAAGCTCGGGCTGCAGATGGGACCGGGCGGCAGGCCGGCGTTGACGTATGTGTTGTACGGCGAGTCGTAGGTGTAGTCGGACCGGGAGAGCTTGTCCTTCCACTTTCCGTCCTTCTTCAGGGCGTAGATCACCGTCGGGTCCGCCTGGAGCCGCATGCCGCGCTTCAAGCGGTTCAGGTAGACCGAAGCGATCCTCGGGCCCTCCCGGGGCAGGGCGCTCTCCTTCTCGACGATCGAGGCGAGGGTGACCGCCTGCTCGAGCGTCAAGCCGAGCGCGCGGGCCCTTTCCCGCATCTCTTGAGTGAAGTTCTTGCGAAACTCGGCCGTCATCATGTCCACGATCGCGCGGGCGGAGGTCGTGCGGGTCACGACGTATGTCTCGGGAAAGAGGAAGCCTTCCAGGTCCGAGACCCCCTGGGTCAGGCCCGGCAGCAACTCGGTCTCCTGCAGCGCCTGGTGGAACCCCTCGGGGCCCCCGATTCCGCGGCTCCAGAAGAGCTGAAAGGTCTCCTCCGCCGTCAGCCCGTCGGGCACGACGATGGAGTACTTGACGACGTCTCCCCGACCCATGCGGTTGATGATGTCGTCGATCGGCGTCGGCCGGTCGAAGCGGTACTCGCCCGCCTGCAGCCGGGTCTTGCCGCGATAGAGGCGGTAGTAGAGCTCGGCCAGGCGGGCGTCCCGGACCACACCGGCCGCGGCAAGCCTGTGGAAGATCTGGGTGGTGGGCGTCCCCGGCTCGAAGAGGATCGTGACCTGCTGCGTGGGAGTCACCGGCGCGGCGGGGTGCTCGAGCCGGTAGACGAAGTAGCCGACGGCGGCAAGCGCGAGAAGCACGAGCAGGAGGGCCAGACGCAGGGCCCGGCCGGCGCGGCTCACCCTGGCTCTCCCGCCTTCTGCGCGAGGTAATCCTCGAGCAGGACTGCGGCCGCCATCGGGTCCAGCCCGGCGGCTCGCGCTCGGCGCCGAGCAACAGTTCCGCGCGGAAGCCGGCGAGCCGCTTCGTTGGAGGTCAGCGTTTCCTCGTGGAACTCGACCGGAATGGAGGTCGCGGCCCGGAGCTTTCCCGCAAAGGAGCGAATCCGGGCCGCGAAAGGGCTTTCGACCCCCTCCGGGGAGCGGGGCAGACCGACGAGCACGAGTCCGATCTCCTCCCGTGAGCAGAACCGCAGAATCTCCTCTATGGCGCGGACGTCGTCGCGGCGGTCGATCGATGTCCGAGGGGTCGCCAGCATGGCCGTCGCGTCCGAGGTCGCCAGTCCGATTCTCTTTTCCCCGAAGTCGATCGCCAGAATTCGCACGAAATGAGGGTAGCAGGTGCCAGGGAAAAGGTGTCAGGCGAAAGGCAGGTGTCTGGTTCCAGGTGTCAGGTGTCCGGGATGAGACTGCTTCAACCTGGCACCTGACACCCGAAACCTGGCACCTGCATTTCCCCTGAAACCTGCAACCTGACACCTTTTCCCGAGGGGGGTAAAATCCGCGAATCATGAACAAGAACACAGTCATTCTTTCGGCAGCGAGAACCCCGGTCGGTACTTTTCTGGGGAAGCTCTCCGCGCTTTCGGCGCCAGCGCTGGGGGCCACCGCCATCCGCGGCGCCCTCGAGAAGGCCGGCGTCCGGCCTTCGGACGTCGAGCAGGTCATCATGGGCAACGTCCTCCAGGCGGGCATCGGCCAGGCTCCGGCCCGGCAGGCCTCTCTGGCGGCGGGCATTCCCGACAGCGTACCCACGATCACGCTCCACAAGGTCTGCGGCTCCGGGATGCGCGCGGTCATGGACGCCGCCAATGCGATCGCTGCCGGCGAGTACGAGCTCGCCGTGGCCGGCGGCATGGAATCGATGTCCAACGCCCCGTATCTGCTCGAGCGGGCCCGGAGCGGCTACCGCATGGGAAACGCTGCCCTGGTCGATTCGATGATCAAGGACGGGCTGTGGGATCCCTACAAGGACATCCACATGGGCAATTGCGCCGAGATGTGCGCCGCCAAGTACCACTTCACACGCGAGGAACAGGACGCGTACGCGCTCGAGTCCTACAAGCGTGCGCAGAACGCCTCGAAGACCTGCCTCTTCTCCCAGGAGATCGTGCCCGTCCAGATTCCCCAGAAGAAGGGCGATCCTCTCAAGGTGGAGGCCGACGAGGAGCCTTTCGCGGCGCCCCTGGAAAAGATGGGGGGCCTGAAGCCCGCGTTTCAGAAGGACGGCACGGTGACGGCCGCCAACGCTTCGAAGATCAACGACGGCGCGGCCGCTCTGGTCGTCGCCTCGGAGGAGAAGGCCGCCCGGCTGAACTTGAAGCCGATCGCGCGGATCGTGGACTACGCGGGCGTCGCGCAGGCGCCGGAGTGGTTCACCACGGCGCCCGTCGGGGCCATCCAGAAGCTCTTGAAGAAGACCGGCAGGACGGTTGCCGACATCGATCTCTTCGAGATCAACGAGGCCTTCGCCGCGGTCGCGATGGCGGCGATCAAGGAGCTCTCCCTGGACCCGGCTCGCGTCAACATCCGCGGCGGGGCGGTTGCTCTCGGCCACCCGATCGGGGCCTCCGGAGCCCGCATCCTGGCCACCCTCGTCCACGCGCTGCGCAGGGAGGGCAAGAAGACCGGAGTCGCGGCGATCTGCATCGGCGGCGGAGAGGCCACGGCGATGCTCGTAGAGGCCGCCTGACCCGTCAAACGTAAAGCGTCAAGGCGTAAAACGAAGCACGGATCACGTTTCACGTTCTACGTTTGACGTTTTACGACGCCCGTGGCGATGCTCGACTTTGATCTGGTCGTCGGGGGAGTTGCGCGCTTCGAGGCGGAAGCGCCGTGGGCCTGGAGGCTCCTGCGCCGCTACGCGCGCCTCCTGCCGTACCGGGAATTGATCGAGGCGCGGGGGCGCAGGCCCACCGTGGAAGACGCGCGGGGAACCTCCGCCGTCGTCCTCGTCCACGCGGACCCGGAGGCCTACCTCGTCCCGCACGCGGCCCGACAGCTGATCCGCGCGATGGAGCCCGAGGAAAGGGATCTCGTCCTGCCAGTCACCAACGAGCCCTGGACGGAGGAAGCGCGAAGCGCTCCTCCCTTCGCCTACCAGGCTCCCGCTCTCCTGGAGGAGTGGGCGCGCCTGCTCGCGGCGCAGGCTTCCGCGGCGAGGCTCGCCGATTCGCCGCGCTCTCCCGTCTTCGCCGTTCGCCGGCGGGTTCTGTCCGGGCTGCCGGGCTCGACGCCGCTCGAGGAAGTCCCGGAAGAGGCCGGCCGCCGCGGATGCCGCATCTTCGTCTGTCCGGCCGCTTACCTGCACCGCTATGGCGAAATGGACGGGCAATGCCGCCGGGACCTCGTCGCGCTGGTTCCGCAGGGGGCGGCGGCCGTACTCGATGTCGGGTGCTCGCGAGGCGAGACGGCCCGCGCCCTCCGAGAAGCGGGGGTGACCCGGATCGTCGGCATCGAGCCGGACGCCGAGGACGCGGCCGCCGCGGCGCGGCTGTGCGATCGCGTGCTGCCCATGCCCCTGGAAGAGATTCGCGAGGAGTTTCCCGGGCAATTCGATGCGATCCTCTTCGGCGACGTCCTCCAGCACCTGAACGACCCTTCGGCCGCCCTGGCGCGCGTGCGCGACTGGCTCTCTCCCCGCGGCGTCGTCGTCGCCTCGGTCCCGAACTTCGGTCACTGGTCGGTCGTCGCGGGCCTCCTGGAAGGCCGTTTCGACTACGTTCCCTACTCGATCGTCTCCGGGACACAGGTCCGTTTCTTCACCCGCCGTACTCTGGAGGACCTCTTCGAGGTTTCGGGCTACCGGGTCGAGACGGTTCGGACCGTCGTCCCTTCCCCTTCCGCGGAGGGAGCGGAAAAGCTCGAAGC
This sequence comes from Thermoanaerobaculia bacterium, assembly GCA_033853815.1. Classification (GTDB taxonomy): domain Bacteria; phylum Acidobacteriota; class Thermoanaerobaculia; order UBA5066; family Gp7-AA6; genus JAWOLE01. Next base: position 13,088 of record JAWOLE010000472.1, on the reverse strand, counting down.
GCTTGCTTCTCTTCCCGCCGCCTCCGAAGACCTCTCCGCCGCTGAATTCCTCGTGGTGGCGCGCCCGAGCCGACCGCTGAATGCCGAAAGCTGAAAGCTGATGGCGGACAGCTTCTTGCGGGTATCATCGCCACCATGATCAACAAAGTCGTGGCCTCCGCCGACGAGGCGGTTCGAGACATTCCCGATGGAGCCACGCTCGTGGTCGGCGGCTTCGGCCTCTGCGGAATTCCGGAGAACCTGATCGCCGCGCTCGTCCGGCGGGGCGTCAAGAACCTGACGGCCGTGTCCAACAACTGCGGCGTGGACGACTGGGGTCTCGGGCTGCTCCTGAAGTCCCGGCAGATCCGAAAGATGGTCTCCTCCTACGTTGGAGAAAACGCGGAGTTCGAGAGGCAGTTTCTGAGCAACGAGCTCGAAGTCGAGCTCGTGCCCCAGGGGACGCTCGCCGAGCGCATGCGGGCGGGAGGAGCGGGAATTCCGGCCTTCTATACGCCGGCGGGCGTAGGGACGCTGGTGGCGGAAGGCAAGGAGACGCGGGCGTTCGACGGGCGCGAGTACCTGCTCGAGAGAAGCATCGTGGGGGACTTCTCGCTCGTAGCGGCGTGGAAGGCGGACCGGCTGGGCAACCTCGTCTACCGGAAGGCCGCCCGCAACTTCAACCCCATGGCCGTGACGGCCGGGCGGATCTCGATCGCCGAGGTCGAGGAGCTGGTGCCCGCCGGCCAGCTCGACCCGGATTGCATCCACACGCCCGGCGTCTTCGTCAACCGGGTCGTCGTCGCCCCGAGGGAGAAGCGCATCGAGCGCCGGACGGTCCGGAAGCCGGAAGGCGGCGGGCGGTAGGCGAAAAGGGGAGGCAGCGATGGCTCTGAGCCGCGAAGGAATCATCCGGCGCGCCGTCCGCGAGATGAAGGACGGCGATTTCGTGAACCTCGGCATCGGGATGCCGACTCTCTGCGCCAACGCCATCCCGCCCGGAATCGAGGTCATTCTCCAGTCGGAGAACGGGATCCTCGGCGTGGGCCCCTACCCGAAGGAGGCCGATCTCGACGCGGATCTGATCAACGCCGGCAAGGAGACCGTGACGGTCCTGCCCGGAGCCTCGTATTTCTCCTCGGCGGACTCTTTCGCCATGATCCGGGGAGGCCACATCGACGTCTCGATCCTCGGCGCGATGCAGGTGGACCAGGAGGGCTCGATCGCCAATTACATGATCCCGGGCAAGATGGTGAAGGGGATGGGGGGAGCCATGGACCTGGTGGCCGGCGCCCGGCGCCTGATCGTCACCATGGAACACACCTCGAGGACGGGCGAGCCGAAGATCCTGAAGGCTTGCACCCTGCCGCTGACCGGCAAACGCTGCGTCCACCGGATCATCACGGACCTCTGCGTCTTCGACGTGGACCGGGAGCGCCGGGAGCTCGAACTGGTGGAGCTCGCGCCGGGCGTCAAGGCCGAGGAAGTCCGCGCCAAGACCGAAGCGGCCTTCCGCGTGTCCTCCAACGTCAAGCCGATGGATGTCGCGAGTCCTTAGTCCTTGGTCCTTCGTCCTTAGTCCATTGTCCTTAGTTCGCGGTCCCCGGGTTTGGCTTCGACCAAGGACCAAGGACTACGGACCACGGACTCTTCTCTTTCTCCTCCTGATCCAACTGGGCGCCGCCGCTCTTCTGGCGCAGGAGCCCTTCGGCTCGACGGACCCTTTCGAGGCGCGCTTCAAGACCAAGACCAACTTCCAGATCAAGTTCCGCGTGCCGGAGAAGGGCGGGGAGGTCCGGCTTTACACGAAACAACCGGCGCGCTACGTCAAGGACGTTTCCTGGGACGGCTCGGAGGACGTGGTCATCGAGTACCAGGACGTGCGGATCACCGCCGACAAGGCCCACTACGATTTCCCGTCGAAGACGGCGACGCTCGAAGGGCACGTCGTCATCGACCAGGGACCCTCGCGCCTGGCCGGGAGCCGGGGAACGTTCCAGATGGAAACCAAGACCGGCCGGCTGGAAGACGCGAGCGCCGATCTCGCGCCGACCTACCACATCATCGCCGAGTCCATCGAGAAGATCGGCGAAGCGACGTACCGCATACATCACGGCGTGTTCACGGCCTGCGACGTGCCCGCACCGTCCTGGTCCTTCTACCTCTCGGAAGCGACGGTGACCCTGGACGACTACGCGCACATGAAGAACGTCTCTTTCCGGGTCGGGTCGGTGCCCCTTCTCTACACGCCCTACCTTGTGTGGCCGACCAAGGAGGACCGGGCCTCGGGCTTCCTCGTGCCGGGCGTCGGCTACAACGGCCAGCGGGGCGCCTACCTCGGGATGACTTACTACTGGGTGACAGGGCGCTCGACGGACCTGACGACGAACCTGGACCTCTATTCCAAGGGCGCCTTCGGCCTCGGAGAGGAGTTTCGCTGGACGCCTTCTCTTGAATCGGCCGGCGTCTTCCAGGGCTACGCGATCCACGATCCGGACGCGACCGTCTGCGTGCCGCCTTCCGAAGAACCCTCCGGCGGCCTGGGTCCCTGCACTCTTCCCGACGGTTCGCCGGGAGTCTTCGCCGTGCGCACCCGCAACCGCTGGAAGCTTCGTCTCGACCACGTCTCCGACGACCTGCCGTACGACTTCCGGGGCGTGCTGTCGGTCCAGGACTACTCCGACGACCAGTACCTGCAGGACATCGAGCGGTCCTTCGCCCTCGCCTCGGCGCGGCAGATCGTCTCCCGCGGCTTCCTGACCCGCAATTTCGGCGACGACTCGATCAACATGAAGCTCGAGCGCAGCGAGTCCTTCTTCGGGGCGACGATCATGCAGGAGCGCCTGCCCTCGCTCGAGTTCTTCCGCCGCACCTCGCGGATCGGCTCGAGCCCCTTCTTCTTCGCGCTCGAGTCCTCGCTCTCCTATCTCTATGTCAACCGCGGACTCAACCTTCCGCGCGGGACCTACGGGCGCGGAGACGTGCACCCGACTCTCTCCTTCCCCTGGAAGCGCATCCCCTGGCTCTCGATCACCTCGAAAGTGGGAGGGCGGTGGACCGGCTACACGGACTCGACCGACGACGGGCAGACGCATTTTCTCGGGTCCTCGTTTGCGCGGCGCTACGGCGAGGCGGGCGTTTCGATCGTCGGGCCCTCCTTCTCCCGCATCTTCGACGCGGAGATCGGGCGCTTCGGAAAGTTCAAGCACATCATCGAGCCCCGCATCGACTACAACTACGTTTCCGACGTGTCCGATCCGCAGCGGATTCCCGCCTACGACGAGATCGATCTCGCTCTGGGCCGAAACGACATCCGCTACGCAATCGTCAACCGTCTTCTGGCCCGGCCGGCGGATCCCAAGAAGGGTTCCGCGGAGGAGATCGCCTCGCTCGAGATCGCCCAGACGCACGCGTTCCGGCTGCCGCAAAACTTCGTGACCTCCGCCACCTCGTTCCAGACCGTGACGACCAAGGACGGTCCGGTAGAGGCGACCCTGCGCCTGGCGCCGGGGAGCCTCCTCCACTTCGACGGCCGAGTCGCCTACGACCTCCACGCCTCGCAGCTCACGGGCGCGTCCGCCACCGCCGCCGTTTCCTGGAAGGGGGAGTTCGTCAACGCGACCTACTTCGCGAGCCGGCCCGTCCTGACCGCGCCTCTGCCCGAAGGGTCGGCCTCGCCCAACACGGACCAGATTCGCCTCGCGGCGGGGATCAACCTGGCCAAGCCCTTGCGCCTGGACACGCAGTTGAACTACGACGCGCGCACGGGTCAGCTCCTCGAGGACCGTTCGCTCCTGGAATTCAAGGGGTCCTGTTACACGCTTTTCCTGGAGGTCCGGCAGCTGAGGCTACCCCCCACTCCCCGGAGAGACTTCCGCTTCGTCGTGAACCTGAAGGACATCGGCACCCTGCTCGACGTCAACGGTTCGCTCGACCGCATCTTCGGCCAGTGAGGCGTCAAACGTAAAACGTGAAACGTAAAACGCAGCGTCGCTCGGCTTCGTTTGACGTTTTACGCTTAACGTTTTGCGGCCTGCGTTCGGTATGATTCCTCACGGATGAAGGGACTCATTCTGTCGGGGGGGAAGGGCACGCGCCTTCGGCCCCTCACCTACACGCGCGCCAAGCAACTGGTGCCGGTCGCCAACAAGCCGGTCCTCTTCTACGGCGTGGAGGCGATCGTCGCCGCTGGGATCCGGGAGATCGGCGTCGTGGTCGGGGACACGCGCGAGGAGATCCAGGCCGCCCTGGGGGACGGTTCGCGGTTCGGGGCGAGGATCACTTACATCGAGCAGGATGCGCCGAGGGGTCTCGCCCACGCCGTCCTCATTTCCGAGCCGTTCTTGCGGGGCGAACCGTTCGTCATGTATCTGGGGGACAACCTGATCGCCGACGGGATCACGGCCCTCGTGGATGATTACCGGCGTATCGGCTGTAGCTCGCAGATCCTGCTCGCTCACGTCCCGAATCCCGAGCAATTCGGGGTCGCGGAGCTCGCCAACGGAAGGGTCGTGCGGCTGACGGAGAAACCGAAGGAGCCGAAGTCCGATCTCGCGCTCGTGGGCGTCTACATGTTCGACGACGCGATCTTCGAGGCCGTCCGGTCGATCACGCCGAGCGGCCGGCAGGAGCTCGAGATCACTGACGCAATTCAGTGGCTCGTGGACCACGGTAAGAGCGTTCATCCGCACATCGTGTCGGGATGGTGGAAGGACACCGGAAAGATCGAGGACATGCTGGAGGCCAACCGCATCATCCTCGACACCTTCAGCGCCCGCGGATGCGAGAACGTGGACTCGGGCTGCCGCGTGGAAGGGAAGGTCGTCATCGAGCCGGGGGCCCGCCTGGTCCGATCGACCGTCCGGGGACCGGCGATCATCGGATCGGGAGCCGAGATCCGGGACGCCTTCGTGGGTCCCTACACGGCGATCGGCCCGAACTGTTTCGTCGAGCGGTGCGAGATCGAGAATTCGATCGTGCTGCAGGGCTCGCGTCTGGAGAGGATTCCCGGGCGTATCGCCGATTCGCTGATCGGCACGAACGTCCGCATCCACCCCGGGGTGGAGAGGCCCCGGGTCCATCGTTTCCTGATCGGGGACAACTCCGAGATCGGAATCGTATGACCCCGGGCGAGGGCCGGCCGTGAAAGTCCTCGTCACGGGAGGGTGCGGCTTCATCGGCTCGAACTTCATCCGGCATCTCTTCGAGAAACGAGGCGACGCCGTTTCGGTCGTCAACCTGGACAAGCTGACTTACGCGGCCAATCCGGCCAATCTCTCGGACGTCGAGGGCCGCCCCAACTACCGCTTCATGCGGGGCGACATCGTGGACCCCGAGGCCGTGCGGGCGGCGATGGACGGCTGCACGGACGTGGTCAACTTCGCCGCCGAGACGCACGTGGACCGATCGCTCCTGGGCGACGCCTCCTTCATCGAGACCGACGTTCGCGGCGTCTTCGTGCTCCTCGAGGAGGCGAGACGCCGCCGCCTCCGCAAGTTCATCCAGATCTCCACGGACGAGGTTTACGGGTCCATCCCCGAAGGCTCCTTCCGCGAGGACGCGGCCTTGAACCCGCGCAACCCCTACGCGGCTTCGAAGACCGGGGGAGACCGCCTGGCGTACTCCTACTGGGCGTCGTACCGCCTGCCGGTCGTCATCACCCGCGCCTCCAACAACTACGGGCCTTACCAGTACCCGGAGAAGCTCATTCCGCTCTTCATCACCAACGCGATCGACGGCCTTCCCCTGCCCCTCTACGGCGACGGGAAGAACGTGCGCGACTGGCTCTTCGTGCGGGATCACGCGGCCGCGATCGATTTCCTTCTGGACGCGGGAGAGCCGGGCGAGGTGTACAACATCGCCGGCGGGAACGAGGCCGAGAACATCGAGATCACGCGCGCCGTCCTCCGGCGCCTGGGGAAGCCCGAGAGCCTGATCCGCTTCGTGGACGACCGGCCGGGACACGACCGCCGCTATTCGCTCGACGCGGGGAAGCTCGCGCGCCTGGGCCTCCGGCCCACGACTCCTTTCGAGCAGGGCCTGGCCGAGACGGTCGCCTGGTACCAGACCCACGAGGAGTGGTGGCGGCCCATCAAGGAGAAGGACGCCGCCTATCGCGCCTTCTACCACTCGCAGTATGAAGAACGCCTGGCCGCGTCCTCCGCCACGGCCAAACCCCCCGGATAACCGGAGGCGTGTCATGAGTGAGGCGGCGGTCGCCGGGGCGGAGACGGCGGCGGAGATCCTCGCCCGGCCGCGTCGCGTGCCCCGTCCCCGGCGGCGGTTTCTCGTCACCGGGTCGAGCGGCATGCTGGGATCAGACCTGGTGCCCGCGCTGGCGAGCGCGGGGCACGATGTCTTCGCCCGGCCGGAGGCGGAGCTCGACATCACCAGGCCGCCGGAGATCTCCCGGGCCTTTCGCGAGATTCAGCCGCAGGTCGTCGTCAATTGCGCCGCGTTCACGCGCGTGGACGATTGCGAGTCCAATCCTCTCGCCCTGGAAGTCAATGCCCGCGGCGTCGCCCGGCTGGCCGAAGAGTGCCTGCGCCACTCGGCGCAGCTCGTCCAGATCTCCACCGACTTCGTGTTCGACGGCCGGAAACGGACGCCGTACGCGGAGGAAGACGTCCCCAATCCGCTCTCCGCCTACGGGCGCGGCAAACGGGAGGGGGAGGAGGAAGCCCTGCGCGTTCCCTCGGGATTGGTCGTGCGCAGTTCCTGGCTCTTCGGGCACGGGGGCTGGAACTTCGTCGAGGCGATCCTGAAGCAGGTCGAAGCGGGGAAGCGCCGGCTGAACGTGGTCAACGATCAGACCGGCCGCCCGACGGCCACCGTCGATCTTTCCCAGGCGATCCTGGCCCTCGTCGAGGCCGGCGCGGTCGGCATCTACCACTTCGCCAACCGCGGGGGAGTGACCTGGTTCGATTTCGCCCGGGACATCCTGGCCCTGTCCGAGCACGGGAACGTAGGGATCGAACCGATCGATTCGGCGTCGCTCGGCCGGCCGGCCCGGCGGCCCGCCTACTCGGTGCTGGATATCTCGAAATACGAAAAGGTGACCGGTCGCCCCGTCCGGCACTACCGCGAGGCACTGGTCGAGTATCTCGCCCGTCGCGCCCGCCCGGAGGCTTGAGGCGCGCGCCGGTGGGCACCGTCATTCTGAGGTCGCCGACGCGCCAGCGCCTCCGCCGAAGTCGCCGACGCGCCAGAGCCGCTATGGCGACGGCGCGCGGCTGCGGCGCTCCTGCGAAGGCGGAAAGCCGCTTTGGCGACGGCGCGCCCGAAGAGCCGAAGAATCTGCTCCTGCCGGGGAGAGGGCAGATCCTTCCTCCTTCGCTGAAGCTTCGGAGGACAAGTCGCATCGCTCAGGATGACAGCGGGGGATGGTGCTGTCGCGCCTGACCCCCTCCGAGTGGCGTCGCAAAGCCGTCCACGCGGGGATGGGGTTCTTCGCCCTGACGCTGCGCTGGCTCGACTGGAAGGCGGCCGCGGGGTTGGCGCTGGCGGCGCTCCTTTTCAACTTCTTCGTCCTGCCGCGGGTCGGGCGAGGCATCTACCGGGACGCCGGCAAGAAGCGCGACATCGGAATCGTGGCGTACGCCGCGATGGTGCTCCTCCTCGTCCTGCTCTTCCGCGACCGGTACCTCACCATCGCGGCCGCGGTGTGGGCCATGATGGCCTTCGGAGATCCGGCGGCCGCCGTCGCGGGCCGGCTCCGGGAGGGCCCGCGCCTTCCATGGAACCCGGAGAAGACGTGGGCCGGGGTCGCGTCCAACTGGGCCGTCGCCGGGCTGGCCGCGGTCCTGGTGTTCCGGTTCGTCTCGGCCCGAAGCCTCGAACCCGTTGCCGCCGGGATCCTCATCGTCGGCGCGGCGGTTTATGCCTTCCTCGAGTCGGTGCGATCGGGAGCCGATGACAACCTGGTCGCCGCGCTGCCGACGGCGCTCGTCACCTTTCAGCTCGGCTTTCAATGGGGAAGCCATTTCTCCGGCTGGCCCGGTCTCCCGGCGGCTGCCGTTCTCGCCGCCGCCGGCATCAACGCCGCCGCCGCCGTCGTGACATGGCGCATGGGTCTCGTATCGGCCTCCGGGGCGGTGGCCGGCGCCCTCGCCGGGCTCCTCGTCGTCGTGGCCGGAGGATGGAGAGCCTACGGCGTGCTCTGGACGTTCTTCCTCGCCGGGACGGCGGCCACGAAGTGGGGTTATGGCCGCAAGCTCTCCGCGGGAGTCGCCCAGGCCGACCGGGGACGCCGCGGGGCCGCCCACGTCGCGGCCAACGTGGGAATCCCCGCGGCACTGCTCGTTCTGGGGGTCCGCCCGGTCGCCTTCGCCGCGGCCCTCGCCGCCGCTCTCGCGGACACCCTGGGCACCGAGATCGGCGGCCTCTATGGGCGGCGCCCCTTCTCGATCACGCGATGGGCTCGCGTCCCCGCCGGTTGGCCGGGCGCCGTCTCTGCGCCGGGGATCGCCGCCGGCGCCGCGGGCGCGGCGCTGCTCGGCGCGGCCGGGTTCTTCCTGGGCCTCTTTCCGGCTTCCGCGATCGCCGTCGTGGCGGTGGCGGGCCTGGCGGGCTCGCTCGCCGAGAGCCTCGTCCTGGACCTCGCGCGCTCGCGCGGCCTCCGGCTCGACCACGACTTTGCCAACGCCTTCAATACCCTCGCAGGAGCGCTCGTGGCCCTCGAGATCGCGATCTCCCTGGAGACCCGCTCTCTCTTCCTGCCCGTGGCCGGCCGATGAAGCGCTACCTGCGCCTGGCGCGCCCTTTCACCCTCCTGCCGCCGCTCCTCGGCATCGTCTCGGGAGCGGTCTGCGCGTTCGGCTCGGCCCACAATCCCGATCCGGCCCGGCGTGTCGGCGGAGCGGTCCTCCTGACCGTGGCGATCGGCTCCGTGTGCGCGTCGCTGATGAACGCGGCTTCCAACATCGTCAATCAGATCGCCGATCTCGAAATCGACCGCCAGAACAAGCCGGGCCGCCCACTCGTGACCGGCGAGATCGCGATCGGCCGCGCGTGGGCCGCCGCCGTGGCGCTCTACGTGCTGGCGATCGCCCCGACCTGGTTCGTCGTTCCCTATCCCTATGTCTCCTTCGCACAGCGATTCGGGGCGCCCACGGTCCTTCACGCCGCGTTCTTCATCTACTGCCTCGGCGCTCTGGCGACCCTCGTCTACTCGTTCCGTCTCTTCGGGAGGACCAAACGCCACTGGCTCGCCGCGAACCTGACGATCGCGGTGACGCGCGGGGGCCTCCTCAAGGTCGCTGGCTGGGCCTTCGTCGCCTCCGTCGCGGTCTGGGAAGCCTGGGCGATCGGGGCCATCTTCGCGTTCTTCCTTCTCGGTACGACCTCGACCAAGGACTTCTCCGACATGGAAGGGGACCGGGCCCACGGATGCGTGACGCTCCCGATCCGGTTCGGGGTGGCGCGGGCCGCGCGGATGATCGCGCCTTTCTTCGTCGCTCCCTGGCTCCTCATCCCCCTGTTCGCCTGGCTGCCGGATCCGGGCCGCTCGACTACCGGCACCAGGCTCCTGACGGGGGACCGGACCTTCCTGACGCTGCTCGGCGTCGGCCTCGCGGCCTGGGGAGCCTACGCGGCGCGTCTCCTGCTCGCCAACCCCGAGGACCTGGCTCGCACGGAGAATCATCCCGCCTGGACCCACATGTACCTCCTGATGATGAGCGCGCAGGTGGGCTTCGCTCTTGCTTATGTCTTCTAGGTCGCGAGGCGTAAGGCGTAAGGCGTGAGGCGAAGCAGCGGTGAGTCAGACGCCGCCAAGTGCTAAAATTGGCCGTGCACCCTCAAGCAGCCGCCGAATCGCTCGCGACGGAGCTTTCCGCACAGGAAGAAAGCCTCCGAGTCCGCTGGAGCGGTCTGTCGCTGACCTTCGACGAGAAGACCTTGAACGCGATCGTGGCGCGCCTGGTCGACCGAATCCCGGACCTCAAGGATTTGAAGATCGAGGTCTCCGACGGCGAGCTCGCCGCGCGGCTCGTCGTTCACCGCTTCGGCGTTCCTCTCTCCGCCAAGGCCACGATGACCCAGCTTCGCCTGAAAGACGGATTCCTTGCCTTCGTCCTCGAGAAAGTGCAGGCCCTCTCCTTCATCCCGATCCCGGACCAACTGCTGACCTACCTCGCGCAGAAGGCTCCGGGAGGGCTGCTGACCTACTATCCCGAGGACCAGATCATGGTCGTGAATTTGAACGACTGGATGCCGCCCGGAATCGACCTTTCGCTCGAGCGAACCCTGTTCGAGAAGGGAGCCCTGACCCTCCAGTTCGCGAGCGGCTCCTACGACATCTCGGCTTTTCTGGAACCCCCGCCCCCGGAGGAAGAGTAGGAAGAACTAGTCCCCTGTAACAACGACGAGTAGCGCGAGTTCGGCTTGTCGGGTCGCCCCGGCGCCGGACCGCCTCCCTCGTCGGCACGCTCCGGCCCGCCGCGACAGACACGACCAGGCCGTCGCTGGTCGCTCAGTCGCAGTCACAGCGAGGCTTATGTCCTGCGGTGGTGTGCTCCTTCGCTCATCGCCTCCTCCGGGAGGCGTCCCGCCGCCGGGGCTTGCAGTCGGACTTAAGCCGGACTGCCAGCCCCGGAGCCGGCGGCGTTTCCCGGAGGAGGTGATGGGTGACGAGCATGGCAAAGAGCGTCCGGTGCAGTAGTGTCCCTGCGAGGAACCCTCAGCGGCGGCCGATGGATCTGGCGGCGCGGGCCGCCGCGTGCCGACGAGGGAAACGACGGCGGATCCGGGGCGACCTTTCCGTCCTAGGGTGTTACAGGGGGCTAGGGGCGGAGCACGGCGACACCCAGGCTGCCGTCGCTGAAGTAGCGGTCGCCGCCTCCGTTGCGCGCGCTGCCCGGCCGCCGGAACCCCTCCACCTGCGAGACGCTCGCGACGACGTCCGCGGCTTTCAGATCCGCGAGCAAGCGGTCCCGTTCCTTGTCCACGGCGGGGTCGATGTGGTGCATGACCTCTCCCGTGAACCGGCTGACGCCCACTTTCGCGTCGAAACTCGCCGCTCCCAACCAGACCGTCTTGCCGGGCTCTTTCGCGTCCTCCAGCCTCCAGAACCGCACGTGATGCCTCCGGCGCGGGCTCTTGCCGACCTGCTGCTCGAAGGCGAGTTCCTGCGGGCGCCCGCGGAAGTAATGGGTGCTCATGGGAGCGGTCGGGTAGGGGCGGTTGAAGAGCACGCTCCTTGCGTCCCGCCATCCCGAGGAGAGCGTGATCCGGTCGGCGGGGAGCCAGCCGGCCGCGCGCATGGACTCGATGACCTGCTCGCGGCTGCCCACGAGGGCCACGTTCAGGGGATCGGCGGGGATCGCCTCGGCCGTGTAGGTGATCGCGGGCTCGCTCTGCGGGAGCCGCGCCAGATGCCAGGAAGCGGGCAGCAGGACGTAGGCGAGCAGCGCGTAGGAGGGGAGGAGGAGCAGGACGAAGGCAGCCGTCCGGAGCGCGGCCGTGCGCAGCAGCCTCCAGAGACGAAACGGACTCGCCGTGTACCTCACGTCAGCAATCTTACGGTTCGCGGAATGAACCCTTCATGAATTCGCGGCCACCACTTCTCATTGAGCAGAGAGCCCGGGCCAGTAGGGAGACTGCGCCTTGAGCACCGCCGCCAGCGCGCGCTCGGCCCCCGGCGAGACGGCAGCCGCGGCCGGGTCCGGAGAGGCGTTCTCTCCGAGGAGGACCCGCAGACACGCGGCGGTCGAGGCGACGACGGCGGGCAGGTGATATCCGCCCTCGAGCGTGAGGACGAGCCGGCGGCCGGCGAGCGAGTCGAGCCGCCCGGTCATCGCCGCGTAGCCGGCCGGGGTGACGCGCATCTCGCCGAGGAGATCCCCGTCGGCGGCGTCGAATCCGCAGGAGACCAGGACGAGCTCCGGGCGGAACGCCCTTGCCACCGGGAGCAGGACGCGGTCGAACGCGGCGAGGTAATCGGAATCGCCCATGCCGGCCGGCCACGGCACGTTGACCGTTCGACCCCGGGCGTTGGGGCCTCCGAGCTCGTCGGCCGCGCCGGTCCCGGGATAGAAGGGGTACTGGTGCATGGAGAAGTACAGGACATCCGGGTCATCCCAGAAGGAATGCTGCGTTCCGTTGCCGTGGTGTACGTCCCAGTCCACGATGAGGACTCGGGCCGCCCCCGCGGCCTGGGCCGCGCGCGCGGCGACCGCGACGTTGTTGAAGAGACAGAAGCCCATGGGCAGGTCCACCTCGGCGTGGTGGCCCGGCGGCCGCAGCAGTGCGAGACCGTTGGCGAAGTCGCCGCGGACGACCCGTGACGCCAGCTCCGCCAGGCTGCCGGCGGCCAGCCGGGCGACCGTGGCGGAATCCCGGCAGGCGTAGGTGTCCGGGTCGAGCTGCGTGAAGTCGTGCCGCCCGGTCGCCTTGACGGCGTCGATCAGGCTGCGCGAGTGGACCGCGGCCAGCTCCTCTTCGGAGGCCTCGCGAGCCGGCACGATGCGGCACCGCTCGAGCAGTCCCTGCGCGGCCAGGTGATCCCGGATGGCCTCGAGGCGGCCGGGATGCTCCGGATGCTCGTAGGGCGCCCGGTGGAGAAGGAAGCGGTCGTCGTAGACGAGGCCGGTGGTCATCAGAATAAGTCTAAGGTGTCAGGTTAAAGGTATCAGGGGAATTGCAGGTTTCGGGTTCCAGGTGCCGGGTGTCAGGGACGAGGTTTGCTCTGCCTGGCACCCGACACCCGACACCTGAGACCTGCTCAAGCGTCCAGCGCGGCGGAGAGTTCCTCAGGGCTCGATGAGGGTGCGCGGCAGGAGGCGTTGCGGCAGACGTAGGCGAGCGCCGTCCCGTCACGCGACCCTCGCGATGCGACGAGCGGCAGGACGTCGGCCAGGCTCTCGGAGGCGTCGGCGTGGGCGAGGACCCGGTTCAGGCGCGGATGGGCGAAGACCGCTTCCCGCAGCGACTCGAAATCGGGCCTGCCGGGTTGCCCGGCCAGGACGACCTCGCACGCCGGGCTCGAGCGGTAGTCGAGCGCGCAGAGCATTCGTGGCAGCGCGATCCCGGCCCTCTCCAGGGACCGTGAGAAAAGAGAGAAGAGCGTCTCGGCGCGGTCGCCGTAGGCCTTCTCGCCCGTGAAGGAGAAG
>JAWOLE010000471.1:0-12962 GCA_033853815.1 Thermoanaerobaculia bacterium | reverse complement strand
CTTCCGAGCGCGAGGAGCGAGCGGCCGAGCGCAAGCGACGCGACGCCGCCGCGTTCCGCGGCCAGGCGCAGGACGTCCGTATTCTCGGCCGTCTCCGCAAGCGCGAGCCAGGCCGGCGTCTCGTCGGCAAGCGCCGGGTACGACGTCGACACCGCCGGGTAACGCGAACGCAGCAGGCCGGCCAGCGCGCGCTCCCGCAGGGAGAGGCCCTGGCGGCTCATGTCCTTGCCGATGAGCGCGAGCGCGCGCTCGAAGGCCGCGCCGCTGTAAGACGCCCGAGAACCGGCCGAGTCGGTCTTTTCGAGGATCGCGAGGCCGCCGGGGAAAGGGCCGCCCGCGGCGGCTGCGGCCTCAGCGGTCTCGCCCGCGAGGATCTCCGTTTCCGGGTCCGGCGTCTTCGCCTCTCGCAGGCGCGCGGCGGCGCGTTCGAGGAGGGCGGCCGCGAGCTTGCGGTTCCCCTCGTTCGCGGCGAAGGTCCTTCCCACCGCGGCGAGATCCTTCGTCGCGGAAGCGTCCGGGCGGAAGACGATCACGACTCCGCGGGAAACCCATCCCGGCGGTAGGCCCGCGGCTTCGACCCTCAGGAACTGCTCTCCGGCTTCGGAGAGAGTGAGCCTCGTCCCCTGCGGGAGCCGCGAGAGAATCCGCGCCGAGGCGGAAGGCTTTTCTCGAAGGAGCGCCTCGCGCGGAGTCGTGAAGACATCGGAGCCCGGCGGCTCAGCCCCGCCCGCCGGCCCGGAAGGCGGCGGCACAGGCGAGAGGGCCCCGAGGGCGGCGGCGGCCAGGAGCAGAAGTGTGGCAATAGTCAGCGTCTTGCGAAACATGAGTGTCCCCTCTCCTTGGAGTGAAGTCGCGCGCTTTCAGTTGGTCTTCGAGGCGCTTCGCGCGGCGCGGGCCGCGCGCGTACCGCTGACGAAGCCGTCCGCGTCTTCGACCGGCTGCTGGCCGGCGACGGCCCGTTTGACGATCGCTCGGAGGCGGCTTCCCGGGGTCGTTCGGGCTTCCGACTTGTCTTCCGGTTCCGGTTCCTGAAGGGAGGCGGCGCTCTGGTCCATGGTGTCTCCTTGCCCGTTTGGAGGGACACCTGCGGGCCGAGCTGGTTCCGTGGATCCGGGAGCAGATCCTTCGCTTCGCTCAGGATGACGCGAGGGGGATGCGTGCGCGTCCCATCGCGTCACTTCTTGAAGAGGCGATCGAAAGCGGCCCGCGCTTCGTCGGGAGTGCCTATGGCGCGCGTGCCGGCCAGGTCGAAGGACTTCGCGGGCGCGTAGAAGGTGCACTCGTTGCGCGCGTTCTTGTTCGCAATACGGACGGGGATCGGCTGCGTGCACTCGTAGCGAGCCGAGGTGTCGAAGTGGGCGCACTGGCGGCAGGCGTGCAGGTCCGCTCCGCAATTCTCGCACCTGGAGTCGGCGCGGATCTCTTCGACCTCCTTGCGCTTGTGCCCGCAAGCGCGGCAGGCGAACACGACGGCCTTGTCGAGGTCGATGCCGCGTCCCCGAGGGCCTTCCCGGCGCGGAGGCCGCGGACCCGAAGGCCTCCGCCCCGACTCCTCCCGGCCGGAGTCCATGTAACCGCGGTGGCGGTACTTGCGATCGTCGCCCATCGGGATCCGAGCCCGGAGTCGAGAGTCCGGACTCGTAAGAAGAGATTTTAGCGGGTTGCGAGCAGATACGGGTAGGGATTGATCGGGGTCCCGATCCACCACTGCCTGGCAGGCCCCAGTCGGAAGATCGCGAAATGAAGGTGAGGCGCCGCAGGCGAAGCGTCCCCGGTCGACCCGACGTAGCCCACGCGGTCGCCCCGGCGGACGGATTGCTTTTCCTTGAGGTCCTCGCCGTAGCGGTCCAGGTGGGCGTAGTAGTAGCAGTAGTTTCGGTCGAGGTCGAACTCGTAGACGGTCAGGCCGCCCTGCTTGCTCGTGAAGAGCTTCTCGATCGAGCCATCCACCGCGGCGACGACCGGCGTGCCGCGGGGCGCGAGGATGTCGATCGCCTCGTGCCGGCCCGATCCCCGCTTCTCCTCGAAGCTGTCGTGCAGGTCGGTCACGCGGGCTCCTTCGACCGGCATGACGAGCGGCTCGCGGCCGAGCGCGAAACCGGCCAGGGGGGTGAACGGCGGAGCGGTCGTTTCGCGCGGGCTCGGGATCGAGACGGGGGTGACCGCCGCCGGCGCGATCGCCTCGGCCGGCGGAGTCCGATCCTGCGGGAGAAACCGCGGGGGATTCTCCCCGCGAACCGAAGCGAGAGGGACCGTCGTGCGCGCGAGAGGATGGCCGGCGACGAGCCCGCCCGTCCTCCAGAGGAAGTAGTAGAGAGCCAGGGCTCCAGCGAGGACCCCGAGCAGGAACACTGCGATCAATCGCGTGCGGATCGGTCTACTCCTCCAGGATTGCCGGCGTTCCGACCGCGACCATCTTCGAAAGCTCTTCCGCGTCCCAGTTGGTCAGCCGGATGCAGCCGTGCGACTGCGTCTTGCCGATCTTCGACGGCTCGGGCGTCCCGTGGATGCCGTAGTGCTCCCGGGAGAGATCGATCCAGACGACTCCGACCGGGTTGTTCGGCCCGGGCGCGATGACCGTTTTCGCATCCGTTCCCTTCGCGTCCCAAAACAAATCGGGATTGTAGTGAAAGGGAGGATTCCTCGCGACGCCGAGGATCTTCCACCGTCCGATCGGCAGAGGATCGTGGTCGCTCCCGGTCGTCGCAGGGTAGCGGGAGAGGATCTTGCCGGCTCCGTCGAGGGCGTACACGGCGCTCTTGGATTTCGAGACGACGACGGAGGCCGCCTTCTCGGGCGCCGGCACGGCGACGTTGGGCGCCAGGATCTCCACGCCCGCCCGGTCGAAGGCCACCCCCGGGTTGAGAGTCTGGAGCAGCGCCGGGCTCGAGTGGTATTTCTCGGCGATCCCTTCGAGCGGAGAGGAGTAGGACAGCGATGGAAGCTTCGCCTTCTCCATCATGTCTCCGGGGATCGGAAGGAACGGTCCCTCGACGTCTTCCGGCGCGACGGGCGCGCGCACGAGCGCGGGCGCCGCGTCTCCGTTCAAGGCCTTCCAGGTCTGCCTGTCCACGACCCCGCTTGCCGGCAGGCCGCGAGACGCCTGGAAATCGGCGATCGCGCCGCGCAGGTTGGCCCCGTACCGGCCGTCGATCTCGCCGCTGGAAAAGTGCGCTCGGGCGAGCAGGATCTGCGCGCGAAGCACGGCGGACCTCGAGGAGCCCGGCCCGACCGGTTCCGCCAGGGCCTGGTCGTTGACGATCGCGGGATCGATCGCGGGCGCGGCCGGCCTGCGCGGGGCGGCATGCCGGACCGTCCGACGCCTCATCGCATGGCGCACGGCGAGGATGGTCGGCGGATGCCTCCTTGCATGGTGCGCGGCAAGAGCGACCGGCGAATGCGCGAGGGTGGAAACGAGCGAAAAGACGAGCGCCGTCGGGAACAAGAAAACCTCCCCGCAGGAGAGGTTTCAAGAAGGATGCCGGATCGGCTCGGCCACGATGACCAGCCTCTTGGGAGCCGGGCCGACCCAGTTGAACGGGTAACAGGTGATCAGCGTCAATCTCGGCTTCGCGGTCGGCTGGAGAACGCGCACGGCGTCGGGGGTGACGATCTCGCGGGAGACGACCCGGTAGGAAATCTCCCCCGAGTGCGTCTCCAGCTCGATCCGATGGCCCTTGCGCAGCCAACCGAGATGGCGGAAGTGCGAATCGCGATGTCCCGTGATCACGCAGTTCTTCCGATAGGTGTCGTCTCCCGGCATCTCGGTGCCGGGCACGTGGCCGGGGCCCTTCTCCAGGGTCGCAGCGTCGTCTCCCGCGAAGACGACGGCGTCGATCTGGGCCGCCGGAATGCGCAGCCGCGCGATCGCCTGGCCGTGCGGGTAGGGCGCCGCGCTCGTGTCGGCCGCCGGGGAAGGGGTCGGTCGCAGGATGCCCGGGTTCTCCTTCGCCGTCGGCGTCGGGACGTGGAGAGTGGGAACGGGTGTCCGGGAACGGGATTCCTCCCACTCCCGGAGACCGGTTCTCTGGGCTTCGTAGCCCCGGAAGTAGTGGAGGGCCGCCGCCGACAGCAGCGCGATTCCGGCGAGCACGAGGAGGGTTGCAATCAGACGGCGCCGCATCACATTCCTCCCAATCCGAAAATCCTGTCGAAATAATCCCGCCGGCTGGGTACCATGATGCCGTGGGCGCGGCGAGGAACACGATGGACGAGGCCCTGAAGCTCTGGCAGGCCGGGACCGACCGGCTCCTGGCCGGCGAGATCGACGAGGCCGTGACTCTCTTTACGCAGTCGCTGGAGCTTTGCCCGACGGCCGAGGCGTACACGTTCCGCGGCTGGGCCTACTCCTTCGCCGGGCGCCTGGAAGAGGCGATCGAGGAGTGCCGCAAGGCGATCGCCACCGATCCGAGCTTTGGCAATCCGTACAATGACATCGGCTGTTATCTCATGGAGCAACAGAAGCTTGAGGAGGCCGTCCCCTGGTTCGAGCGGGCCAAGCAGGCGTCGCGCTACGAGCCCCGGCACTTCCCGTACCTGAATCTGGGCCGCCTCCGGGCGTCGCAGGGGGAGTTTGGCGAAGCGATCCTCGAATTCCAGGGCGCGCTCGCCCACTCGCCGGGCGACCCGGTGGCGCTGCGGTTCCTGGAGAGTCTCAAGTACAAGGTCAATTGAGACTTGCGCGGCGTGGAATCCCGCGGGGCCGCCGGCTGTTGAGAAAGATCCGCAAGGAGTGACTCATGGATAGGTTCGGAATGACACCGTCCTCGGCCTTTCAGCCCGTTCCGCTGACCGCGGAGCGCGCGACGGCCTTTCTGCGGTCGGTTTACGGCTGGATGTTCGTCGGCCTGGGGATCACCGCCGCGGTGGCCCTGGGGGTCGCGGGATCGCCGGCCCTCCTGCAGACGATCGTCTCCAACCCGATGATCTTCTTCGGCCTGGTCATCGCCGAGCTCGCCCTGGTCTTCGTTCTCTCGGCCCGGGTCCAGACGCTCGCTCCGACGACGGCCTCCGCCCTCTTCGTGGCCTACTCGGCGCTGAACGGCGCGATCCTGTCCTTCATCTTCCTCGCCTACGCCGGCGCTTCCATCGCGTCCACGTTCGTCATCGCCGCCGGAATGTTCGGGGCGCTCGCGCTCTACGGCTCGACGACGAAGAGGAGCCTGGCGGGGCTCGGCCACTTCGTCGGGATGGGTCTGATCGGGCTCTTCCTGGCCATCATCGTCGGGTTCTTCTGGCACTCGAGCGGACTGCAGTTCGCCATCTCGGTCGTCGGCGTGATCGTGTTCACGGGACTGACGGCCTGGGACGCGCAGAGGCTGAAGCAGATGGCGGCCGCGCTGCCGGAGGGCCAGACGGGCTCCTACGCGATCGTCGGCGCGCTCTCGCTCTATCTCGACTTCATCAACCTCTTCCTCTTCCTGCTGCGGTTTCTGGGAAACCGGAGAGACTGAGGAAGGGGCCGCCGGTCCGTCGCGCCGCGCGCGCCGGCTCCCGGCCTTACTCGGCCCGGCCGCTTCCCACGAGGGGCAGCCGCCCCACCGCCGCGTCGGCGGCGGCCCGCGGGAGGGCCTCCTCTTCGCGGGTTTTTTCCCGTTCTCCGGGGTTGCGGAAGATGTTGGCCTCGACGCCGTACTGGCGGTTGTAGAGGTCGGCGTAACGCCCGCCTCGGGCGAGAAGCTCTTCGTGGCGGCCGCGCTCGACGATCCTCCCCTCCTCGAGCACGAGGATCGCGTCGGCCCGCCGCACCGTCGAGAGGCGATGGGCGATCACGAACGTGGTCCGCCCCTTCATCAGCTCGGCAAGGCCCTCCTGGATGGCCGCCTCGTTCTCGCTGTCGAGTGAGGAAGTCGCCTCGTCCAGGATCAGGATGCGCGGGTCGGCCAGGATGGCGCGCGCGATCGCGACCCGCTGGCGCTCGCCTCCCGAGAGCTTCACGCCCCGCTCGCCGACGACCGTGTCGTATTTCTGGGGCATCTTCGCGACGAAGTCGTCGCAGCGCGAGATGGCCGCCGCCCGCAGGACCTCCGCCTCGGAGGCCTCGGGGCGCGCGTAGGCGATGTTCTCGAAGACGGTCCCGTCGAAGAGGAAGTTGTCCTGGAGCACGACGCCCAGCTGGGACCGGTAGTCGGCGAGCTTGACCCGGGAGAGATCTCGCCCGTCCACCAGGATCGTGCCCGAAGTCGGCCGGTAGAAGGCGGCGACCAGGCCGATCAGCGTGCTCTTGCCCGAGCCCGACGGGCCGACGAGCGCGGTCGACGTGCCTGGCCTCGCGGTAAACGAGATCCCGTGCAGGACGGGAACTCCCTGCTTGTACTCGAACGTGACGTCGCGAAACTCGACTTCGCCTCGGATCGGGGGCAGCGTCGCGCGCTCCGCGTCCCCGGCGTCCTCGGTCAGCTCGTCGCGGATTTCGCGGATCCTCTCCAGCCCGGCGAAGGCCTCCGTGATCTGGCTTCCGATCGAGACGATCTGGACGACCGGGCCCACGAGCATCGCAAGGAGCGCCGTGAACTGGAAGAGCGCGCCCATGGTCATCTTCCCGGCGAGCACGTCGTTGGAGCCCACCCAGAGGATGGAGGCGGAGATCGCCCCGAAGAGGAGCGTGGAGAAAGCCGTGACGGCCGAAAAGCCTGTCATGGTCCGGGCCACGTTGCGGAAGAGCCGGTGGACCCCCTTGGAGAAGACCAGGGCTTCGCGCCGCTCGGCCCGGTAGGCCTTGACCACACGCACGCCCGCGAAGGACTCGGTCAGGCGGCCCGAGACCTCCGCGTTGATCTTCGAACGCTCGCGGAAGAGAGGCCGGAGGGTCTTGAAGGCGTAGAGCAGGACCAGCCCGAAGAGGGAGAGGACGGCGAGCGCGATCGCCGTCAATTTCAGGTTGAGCGCGAGCAGGATGACCAGGGCGATCGCCGCCGTCAGGAGCCCTCCGAGGACTTCCACGAGGCCGGTTCCGACGAGGTTGCGGATCCCTTCGGCGTCGGTCATGACGCGCGAGAGAAGCGCCCCGACCTTGGTCTGGTCGAAATAGGAGACCGAGAGGCGTCCCACGTGGCGCTGGACGGCCCGGCGCATCTCGGTGATCGAGCGCTGCGCCGCCTTGCCCAGGATCTGGGAGAGGGCAAAGGAGGTGATCGCCTGGATCAGCGTTGCCCCGGCGGCCGCGGCGACGAGGACGGGGAGGAGCTCGCGGCGGCCCTTTGCCAGGACCTCGTCCAGGAGGTACCTGGGCATGAAGGGCAGCACGAAGCCGGCCAGCCTGTTGACGAAGAGGATCGCGAATCCCAGGGCCAGCCGACCCCTGCGAGCGGCGACGAGCTCCCCGGCGTCGCGCAGGATGGTCGCAAACGGCGGAGCCTTCTTCTTCTTGTCCTCCTCCACGGAGGAGCCGCCCCGTCCCCGCCCGCGGGGCAGGTGCGAGGAGACGCTTCCACCGAACAGGCCATGCCGCGCCATCTTCAGGTTCCCGAGGCGCTTGCCCGCACGGGGCAAGTCTGTTCTGTCGAACGGGTCATGCGAAGGCTCAACAGGCATCCTGCGTCCGGCATTTCGAGCGGGGGAGCCGCCCGCGGCGCCGCACCTGTTGACAGATATATTTTTCTTGAAATATTATTCTGTCTATGGCCGACGCGATCGACTGCGTGGAGGACGCGGCGCGGGCATCGGCTCTTCTGTCGCCGCTTCGCCTGGAGATCCTGCGCCTGGCGCGCCAGCCGATCTCGGCTTCGGATCTTTCCCGGATCCTCAAGCTTCCGCGGCAGAGGGTGAACTACCACGTCCGGCAACTCGCCCGCAGCGGCTTCCTCCGTCAGGCGGGGCGCCGCCGCCGGCGCAACATGATCGAGCAACGCTACGCCGCGTCCGCCGAGGGTTACGTTCTCTCGCCGGAGCTTCTGGGCGCGGTCGGCGCCGACTGGCGCCACATCGAGGATGCCTCGAGCGCCGATTACCTGCTCGCCCTCTGCTGTCAGATGGAGGCAGACCTTTGCAGGCTCCGGCGGGAACCCGAGAAGCCGGGCAAGGACGTCTCCATCCTGTCGCTCAAGTCCCAGTTTCGCTTCGCGAACGAGGGGCGGCGCCAGGCCTGCGCCCGGGCCCTGCGCGAGGCCGTCATCCGGGTGATCGCGGAGCACACGACTCCCTACCAGCGCTCCGACGGTTCCCCCTCGCC
This sequence comes from Thermoanaerobaculia bacterium, assembly GCA_033853815.1. Lineage (GTDB taxonomy): Bacteria > Acidobacteriota > Thermoanaerobaculia > UBA5066 > Gp7-AA6 > JAWOLE01. The sequence goes on along the minus strand of JAWOLE010000471.1, from coordinate 4,792 downwards.
CGGCCTGCCCTATCGCCTGGTGCTCGGCTGGTATCCGTACCTGCCCGAAGCCTCGGCGAGGCCTTCGAACGAACCGGCAGGCGGATCTCGAGCGGAGCAGCCGTGAGTGCGCTCCGCCTCCTCGAACTCTCGTAAGGCCGAGGGCAGCAACCCCCGAAAGAATCACAAGTTCCAACCGGTGTCTTCGAGGAAGCGAAGCCTCCTTTGCGCTCTGCGGCCGGCTTGCCCCTTCGGCCCGAATTCAGTACGCTGACGACGTTGTCCAAAGCATCGCCAGCCCGTCGCCTCACAGTCTGTCTGGTTTCCTTCCACCCTCTGCTGCTTTCGGAGTTCCAGAGGCTTCTTTCCGGAGACGACGAGGCCCGAGTCCTCGAGCGCCGCGTCGAGCCCAACCAGGGGCCCGAACCCGCTCTTCAGGTGCCCCGCGCGTCCGTGTACGTGGTCGAGGCGCATCCCCACCGCCAGGTCACCGAGTCCTACGTCGCCGCGATCCTCGGGAGCGCTCCGAAGGCCAGGATCGTGGTCGTCTCCGAAAATCTCGCCGAGGCGAGCGCCTTTCCGCTCCTGCGCCGGGGCGTCAAGGGGCTGCTCACCTACACCGAGGTCTCGCTCTACCTGCCGCGCACGCTTCGGGAGGTCGCGGCCGGAGGCTTCTGGGTCCCCCGCTCCCTCCTCTCGAGCTTCGTGGATTCGACTCTCCAGGGCGTCAGCCGGCCGCGGTCCATGCCGCCCGGAGTCCGGATGAGCCGCCGCGAGCAGGAGGTCCTGGATCTCTTGATGCAGAACCTCTCGAACAAGGAGATCGGCGCCAAGCTCCACATGTCCGAGCGCACGGCCAAGTTCCACGTCTCCAACCTCCTCGCCAAGTACGCCGTCCAGCGCCGGGCTGACCTGATCCTGCTCTTCGTCCAGGCCGAGAAGTCGTAGGCGGGGCACCTTTCCCGAGCCGGATTTCGCCGTTGTGGAGTAAGAATCTCGCCCCGTTGGCCCGGAACTTAACCCGGATTATTCACGGTCACCTGGCCGAAACGCAGGTAGCCCTTACGCCAAAGAGAATTGCGACAGAAGAACCGCGACTGAGATCGGCATCAGGTTGTCCGCGACAGAGATTTTTCGGCGAGACAGAAGCGCGACGACGGCGATGCCCCGAGTGCGAGAATGCGGAAAGCCCTGGTTTTGAAACTCTCGGCCGCCGTTCGCGAAGCGAACGCCTGCGGCCGAAAGTCGCCGGAGTCGATCATGAATAATGCGGGTTAATAAGATGACCGACAGCTCGCAGGCCTCCGCGAAACGCGCGGTGCACCCGATCGTGAAGCTCGACCACTGGGTCCGTGTTCCCGGGATGCTGGTCGTCGCTCTGTTCGTAGCTTCCCATTTCTCCGGGCGGGCGTACGGCCCTCTTCTGATTCCGGCCATCGTCTTCACGGGTCTGATCTGGCCCCACTCGGCGTACCTGCTCGCCTGCCGGGCGCGCGACACCAAGCAGGCGGAGCTGCGCAACCTGCTCGTGGATTCCTTCATCGTCGGATGCTGGATCACGGCCATGTCTTTTTCGCTCTGGCCGGCGGTGTCGATGGTCGCGACGATGATGAGCGGCAACCTGTCCGTTGGCGGATTTCGTCTCGCCGGCAAGGGCGCTCTCGCGATCCTTCTCGGCATCCTCGGTGCGGGCGCCTTCCTCGGGTTCCATCCCGTGCTGGCCTCCGGCAGCGTGACGACGATCCTCTCCGCCAGCGGTTTGCTCCTCATGACGTCCCTGATCGGCATTCACGCCCACATGCAGACTTCCCGCCTCTACAGGGCCAAGAGCGAACTCGCGGCCCGCAACGAGAAGATCGAGCAGCAGAGCCAGGTGATCGAGCAGGCCCGGCAAACAGCCCTCGAGGCCCGGGACGCCGCCGAAGCCGCCAACCGCGCCAAGAGCGCCTTCCTGGCCAACATGAGCCACGAGCTGCGCACGCCGTTGAACGCGATCATCGGCTACAGCGAAATGCTCGAAGAGGACGCGGAGGCCTCCGGCGACACATCGCTCGTCTCCGACCTGCGGAAGATCCGGTCGGCGGGCAAGCACCTTCTGGGCCTGATCAACGACGTGCTCGATCTCTCCAAGGTCGAGGCCGGCAAGATGAAGCTCTACCTGGAGACCTTCGACGTCGCGGGCGTCGTCTCGGAGGTCGTCGCCACGGCGCAACCGCTCATGGCGAAGAACAGGAACAGGCTCGAGGTGCGCTGCGCTCCCGACGTCGGCCAGCTGCGGGAGGACGTGACGAAGGTCCGGCAGGTCCTCCTGAACCTGCTGTCCAACGCGAGCAAGTTCACCGAAAAGGGGACGGTCACCCTCGAGGCGGTCCGGGAGCACGACGTGACGGGCAGCTGGGTCGTCTTCCGGGTCCGCGACTCGGGCATCGGCATGACGCCGGAACAGATGAGCAAGCTCTTTCAGGCGTTCATGCAGGCGGACGGCAGCACCCAGCGCAAGTACGGCGGGACGGGGCTCGGCCTCGCGCTGTGCCGGAAGTTCTGCGTGATGATGGGAGGCGACATCAACGCGGAAAGCGCGCCGGGCGCGGGCTCGACCTTCACCGTGCGGCTGCCCGGGGACGTGGAGAACGTCGACGGCGAGGCGACCTCCATTCACCTGCGCGGCGCGCCGCGGCGGCCATCGCCCGTTGCCACCCCCCTGCCGGCGCCGCCCGGTCCGGGCCGCGTCCTGCTCGTGATCGACGATGATGCGGCCACCTGCGAGCTGATGCAGCGCGTCTGCACGCGGGCGGGATTCGAGGTCGTGACCGCCGCCTCCGGCGAGGAAGGGCTCCGTCTGGCTCGGGAGAGACGCCCTTCGCTGATCACCCTCGACGTGCTCATGCCCGGCATCGACGGCTGGACCGTCTTGAAGGCGCTCAAGGAGGATGCCGAGCTCTCGAAGATCCCGGTCATCATGATCTCGATCTCCGACGAGAAGCCCCGGGGGCTCGCCCTCGGCGCGGCGGATTATCTGGTCAAGCCGGTCGACCGGGACAGCCTGACGGGGGCTCTCGAGCCCTACCGGAGCGCCGCCGTTGTCTAGAATTCTCCTCGTCGAAGACAACGAGTTGAACCGCGACATGCTGTCGCGCAGGCTCCTGCGGAAAGGCTACGAGGTGCTCCTCGCCGAGGACGGCGGCGAAGGCGTCGCGATGGCGCGGGCCGAGTCGCCCGACCTGATCCTCATGGACATGAGCCTGCCCGTCGTGGACGGCTGGGAGGCGACGCGCCGGCTGAAGGCCGAGCCGGGCACCCGCGGGATCCCCGTCATCGCCCTGACCGCGCACGCGATGGCGGGAGACGAGGAGAAGGCCCGCTCGGCCGGCTGCGACGACTTCGACACGAAGCCCGTCGAGATGCCGCGCCTGCTGACGAAGATCGAAGCGCTCCTGCGGAAGCCGCCATCCTCTCCGGGACAGGAGCCTTGAGGGCCGCCATCGAGCGGGACGCGCGTTTGGAGAGTCTTCAGGAGATTCGCGACTTCATCGAGGAGGCCGGGCTGCGGGCGGGCGTGGACCCCTCGGCGCGGTTCGACCTGAAGCTCGCGGTGGACGAGGCGTGCGCGAACATCATCGTGCACGGCTACGAGCCGGGGAAGCCCGGTCCGATCGGGGTGTCTTTCGAATCCGACGGGCGGCGGGTCGTCTTGACGATCACCGACCGGGCGCGCCCGTTCGACCCGAAGGATGCCCCGGTCCCCGACCTCGACGTCGACTGGCGGGAGCGGCGGCCCGGAGGCCTCGGCTGGTACCTCATCCGGCAGGTGATGGACAGCGTCGAGTACGATTCGGACCCCGAAAGGGGAAACCGACTGACGCTCGTCAAGACCGGGGCGTTCCCCGGAGGAGGCGGGACCTGCTGACTGGAGCTTTCATGGAGATCACCACGGAACGGAGAGGGCATGTGACCGTCATCTCGATCGTCGGGAGCGTGGACGGGCTGACGGCGGCGAGCCTCGTCGGCTCCTTTCGGAAGGAAGTCGAGAGCGGCAACATCCGAATCGTCGGGAACTTCGCCGGCGTGGACTACACCTCGAGTGCGGGACTCCGGGCGCTGCTCGAAACCGTCAAGGAGACGCGCCAGCGAGGAGGAGACCTGCGCCTGGCCGCCGTGCAGCGCGACGTGCTGCGCGTCCTGGAGCTCTCCGGCTTCACGCACATCCTCAAGCTCTTCCCCGACACGGAATCGGCCGCGGCGAGCTTTCCGGTTCCGGGTCCGAGCGCGTCGTGAGTTCCAGGGGGGCCGCGGAGGGCGGGCCGAAGGTCGCGGTGGTCCTGGGGTCGGGCAGCGTCAAGTGCGCGGCCGCGCTCGGGCTCCTGAAGGTGCTCCGGCGCGAGGGAATCGGCATCGACATGATCGTGGGCTGCAGCGGCGGAAGCCTCTACGCCGCGCTGATCGCGCTGGGCCACGATGCGGAAGCCTCCGAGGCGATGACCCGACGCCTCTGGACCCGCGAGCTGACGAGCCGGCACAACCGCCGTTCGCTCCTCTCCGTCTTCCTTCCGCGCGTCTTCGGCTTCGACGAGAACTTCGGCATGGTCGACGACGCGCTCATCCTGAAGCGCCTCAAGGAGGCCTTCGGCGCCGCAACGTTCGATCAGGCGCGGATCCCGCTCTACCTGACTGCGACGGACTTCCATACGGGGGAACAGGTCGTCTTCGAGAAAGGCCCGATCGTGGACGCGATCCGGGCCTCGATCGCGATCCCGTACGTCTTTCGCCCGTGGCCGGTGGAGGGGCGCATGCTCGTGGACGGCTTCATGTCGGA
>JAWOLE010000470.1:0-7446 GCA_033853815.1 Thermoanaerobaculia bacterium | reverse complement strand
GCGAAGGTGTACTTCGGAAGGACTGTCATTCCCATGGCCGTCGTGACCGGCTCCTTCCTTGCGGCAACGGTGAAGACGTCGAAATCGGCGGCCCCGAAGACCTCCCACGGCCCGGTGTAGTCGATGATCTCGACCCCGTCGAAGATCAGGATGGCTACCTTGTTCCTTGCTCGGGCCGCCGCCTCCTCGATCCGACGGGCGGCCTCCTGGGTGATCAGCGGCATGCCGCATTTCGGACAGGTGCCGGGCCTTTCATAGACTGCGTCGTCGCACGGCGAGCCACATGGCGGGCAGACGTAATGCCTCGTTGGGGCATCTGCCGAGATCCCCAAGTAAACCGTACCGGAAAGCAGAAGCAGGACCGCGAAGGAAGGAGCCGCCACGCGAAGAGGAATCCTCATGCGAGCCTCCGTGTCCGGGAAGCGGAAAGTGGCCGGCGGCCGGACCTGGATCGGCGGCTGAATCGCTCACGATACTGCCCCGGGGCGACGCCGACCGTCCGGAGGAAGGCCCGCCGCATCGACTCGGGGGTGCCGAGGCCGCTCATCGAAGAGACCGCTTCGAGTCCCTTCGACGACTCCTCGAGAAGGCGCCGGGCCGTCTCGACCCGGACGGACGTGACGAACCGCGCGGGGGTCGTCCCCACCTCTCGTGCGAAGACCCGCGCGAAGTTGCGCGGGCTCATCGCCACGCGGCGGGCGAGCGTCTCGATGGAGAGGTCCTCGCGCGGGTGGTCGAGGATCCAGGCCTGCAGCTCACGGAGCGGCTCCTTCTCGGCGAGCTGGACGGCGAGCTGGGCGCTGAACTGCGCCTGTCCTCCCGGGCGCCGCAGGAAGAGGACCAGCTCGCGGGCCACGGCCAGCGCGACCTCGCGCCCGTGGTCCTCCTCCACGAGGGCCAGGGCCAGGTCCATTCCCGAGGTGACCCCGGCCGAGGTGTACATCGATCCCTCCTTGACGAAGATCGTGTCCGGCTCCACCCGGAGATCCGGGAACTGGCGTGCCAGCTTTGCGCACGAGGCCCAGTGTGTCGTGGCCCGCCGCCCTACTAGGAGCCCCGCTTCCGCGAGGAAGAAAGTCCCCGTGCAGACCGAGGCGAGACGCCTCACCAGGGTGCTCTGCCGCCGGATCCAGCGGAGGAGCCGGGCCTGCTTCCGGTAGCGTTCCATTCCCCGGCCTCCGGCGATCAGGAGCGTGTCGATCCCGCCTCCGACCTCGTCGAAGCGGCGGTCGGCGTAAAGGCGCAAACCCGAAGACGCCCGGAACGGACCGCGCTCGAGCGCCAGGATCTCGACGCTGTAGGCGTCGTCCGTCCGTCTTCCGTTGTCCTTCAGCCACCGGGAGGTCCGCGAGAAGACCTCGAGCGGCCCGATGACGTCCAGAATCTGGCAGTCCGGGTAGGCCAGCATGGCGACCCGAAGCGTTCCTTTGGGGGGGAGTCCCGGTCCGGACGGGTCGGGACGGGGAAGCCCACGTGTCATGCCTGAAGGATGTCGCCCGCTGGCTCGGGAGACAATGACAACGTTCACACGGTTTCTGCCAGACGTCGAGGGCCGGCTTCCGTTGCGCCGCGTGCCTTGGGATCCGTTCGCAGAGACGTCCTCAATGCACCCAATCCGGGCCGGAGGAGTCGGCGTAAGTGTGCGAGACGCTCTAAAATCAGCACATATGGTTGAGACGGCCAGAGCCGCACCAGGGAGTCTCCTGAAGCTTTCCGAGACAGAGCAGGACGAGGACCGCGAGCTGGAGTTCGAGCTGGCCTTTCTCGGAAGCCTGACGGTCGCTCAGCGCTTCGAGCTCATGTTTGATCGGTCGCGCCAGATGGCCGAGTCCCTGAGGGCGCATGGACACGGAGAAGCTGCTTCAATCCTTAAACGCCCGTAAGGTCCGCTATGTCGTGATCGGCGCGACCGCGTTTCCCGTGCACGGATACGCGCGGGCCACCCTGGACGTGGATCTTTTCATCGAAGCTTCGGAGGAGAACGCGCACCGGGTCCGCGGGGCGCTTTCGGATTTCGGGTACGACGTCTCGGACCTTTCCGTCGAGGACCTTGTGACCAAGAAAGTTCTGATCCGACAGTACGTCCTCCAGACGGACATTCATCCGTTCGCCGCCGGCGTAGCGTTTGAAGACGTCTGGAGGAACCGCGTCGAGAGCCACTTGGGGAAGACGCCGGCTTTCTTCGCGTCGCTCGATGACCTCATCCGGATGAAGGAGGCCGCCGGACGTTCAAAGGATCTCGAAGACCTCAAGGTACTGCGAAAGCTCAGGGGAACGCCCTGAGGAGAGCGACCGCAGCCATGGCTTTCCGGCTTCTCGTCACAGAGATTCCCTCGCCTCCGGGGACAATCGTCTTCGCTCGAAGGGGAGAGGCCCTCTGCGCCCTCTCTTTCAAGGACTACTGGCCCTCCATGCTCCGGGAGCTGGAGCGCCGCTTCGGCGACGTGGAGGTGCGGAGCGACGCCGATGGCGGTCCGCCGGGCCAGGCGCTGCGCCGCTATTTCGAGGGGGACCTCGAGGCTCTTGAGAGCGTCAGCGTCGACACCGCCGGGACGCCCTTCCAGGAGAGGGCCTGGTCACGACTTCGGAAGATTCCCGCCGGGCGCACCGTCTCGTACGCCGAGCTGGCGAGATCCATCGGCCGGCCGTCGGCCGTGCGCGCCGTGGGCGGCGCCAACGGGCGGAACCCCGTCTCCATCGTCATCCCGTGCCACCGGGTCATCGCGTCCGACGGGACGCTGGGTGGCTACGGTGGGGGCCTCCCGCGAAAGTGCTGGCTCCTCGCGCACGAGGGGGCGATCCTGGTCTGACGGGGCCGAGCGTCGGTGGCCGCCTTCGGCCCCCACACGTCAGGCCGTGACATTCCGGCGCGCCGTATCGGCCGGTATGCGGGTTGCAGAGGACAGGAGTCTGGACGGCCCCGACAGCACTTCATGAAGCCGCCTTCGATACCGTCAGCCGGTCAAGCACCCGACATCGCCTCGCTCTCCGTCCCGGACGCGCTCGGGACGCTCCACGTGAACCCCCGGACCGGACTCACGGCCGCTGACGTGGAGGCCCGCCGGAAGGAGCACGGCTACAACGAGGTGGCCGAACAGAAGACTCACCCGGTCCTCACGTTCTTCGGGAAGTTCTGGGGCGTCTCGGCGTGGATGCTCGAGCTGATCATGATCCTGTCGGCCGTCCTTCGGAAATACCCGGACCTCGCGGTGGTGGGCGCGCTGCTCATCGTCAATGCCGTGTTGAGCTTCGTGCAGGAGCGGCACGCCGCGGGCGTCGTCGAGACGCTGCGCAGGCGCCTGCAAGTCACGGCGCGCGTCCTGCGCGACGCTGCCTGGCAGGTCATTCCCGCCCGGGACCTGGTCCCCGGCGACATCATCCGCGTCCGACCGGGGGACATCATCCCCGCGGACGTGATGCTCCTGGCCGGCGAGCTGAGTCTGGACCAGTCCGCCCTCACGGGCGAGTCGAGGGACGCCGCCAAGGCGGCGGGCGAGGCGCTCTCGTCGGGATCCATCGTCCGTCGGGGGGAAGGCAACGGCCTCGTGATGCTGACCGGCGCGAAGACGTACTTCGGGCGCACCACGGAACTCGTCCAGACGGCGCGCCCGAGGCTTCACGTCGAGGCCGTGGTGGCCAAGGTCGTGCGCTGGCTCTTCGTCATCGTCGGCGCCCTGGTGGCCGTGGTCATCGCGCTGTCTCTGGTCCGGGGCTCTCCGCTCTTGGAGATGGTGCCTCTCATGCTCGTTCTGCTGATGAGCGCGGTGCCGGTCGCCCTCCCGGTCATCTTCACCGTCAGCATGGCCGTCGGGTCGAAGGAGCTGGCCAGGCACGGCGTGCTGGTCACGCGCCTGAGCGCGACCGAGGATGCCGCCACCATGGACGTGCTGTGCGTCGACAAGACGGGCACGATCACGATGAACCAGCTGGCCGTCACCGGCGTGATTCCGTGGGAGCACGCGACCGAGTCGGACGTGCTGCTGGCCGGCGCGCAGGCGTCCCAGGAGGCCAACCAGGATCCGATCGACCTGGCCTTCCTCGCAGCGGCGAGGAACCGTCACCTCTTCGACGGTGCGCCTCCGGTCACGCTCGTCTCCTTCGCACCTTTCGACGCCATCAGCCGCAGGACGGAAGCCGTGATCGAGCAGAACGGGCAGCGGATGCGGGTGATGAAAGGCGCCGTGCGGACCATCGCCGAAGCCTGCGGGCTCCAGCCGCAGGCCATCGACGCGCTGGAGGCGCGCGCGGGCGAATCGGCCCTGAAGGGGTACCGGACGCTGGCGGTGGCGCGCGGCCCCGAGACGGGCACGCCGGGACTGGTCGGCCTGGTGTCCCTCATCGATCCGCCCCGACCGGACGCCGGGGAGCTCATCGCCGACCTCCGCGGCCTCGGCGTGTCCGTGAAGATGCTCACCGGCGACGCACTGGCCGTCGCGAGCGAAATCGCCGAAGGAGTCGGCCTGCACCAGATCCGGCGCGTGGCGGACTTGAAGGCGGCCAGCGCCCGGGGCGGCGACGGGACGGCTGATCTCCTGGCCGGGGTGGACGGCTTCGCGGAGGTCTATCCGGAGGACAAGTACGTCGTGGTTCGGCACCTGCAGGCCGCCGGGCACGTCACCGGCATGACGGGCGACGGCGTCAACGACGCCCCGGCCCTGCGTCAGGCCGAAGTGGGCATCGCCGTCAGCAGCGCGACCGACGTGGCCAAGGGCGCGGCCAGCGTCGTCCTCACCGAGCCGGGGCTGACGAACATCGTGACGCTGGTCGGGCGGGGGCGGACCACCTACCAGCAGGTGCTGACCTGGATCGTCAACAAGATCAGCCGGACCATCCTGAAGGCGGCGTTCGTGGCGATCGCGTTCGTCGTGACCGGCAGGTTCGTCGTTTCCGCCTTCGCCATGCTGGTGTTGGTCTTCATGACCGACTTCGCGCAGATTGCCCTGGCGACCGACCGCGTCCGGCCGTCGCGGAAACCGGAGACCTGGAAGATCGGGGGCTTCATCGCCCTGTACGTCGTGCTGGGCGTCGCCATGGTCGGGGAGGCGCTCCTCCTCTTGTGGTTCGGCTGGTCACGCTTCGGTCTGGGGACCGACAAGAACGCCCTCTACACCTTCAGCTTCCTGGCCCTGCTCTACTTTTCCGTGTTCTCCATCGTTTCCGCGCGAGAGCGGCGTTGGTTCTGGGCGACGATGCCCAGCGGGACGCTGATGGCAGCCCTGGCAGCGGATGTTCTGATCTGCACGGTCTTGACGCAGGTGGGCATTCCGAACCTTCCTCCCCTTCCCTGGTGGCAGACGGCGGCGATCTTCTGCTATGCGCTGGTGGCATGTCTCGGAGTCAACGACGCGGTGAAGGTGGCGATGCTGAAGGCGCGCGCTCGCGGCTCGAGCGGTTCAACGGCCTGACCGCTGCCCTTCTGACTTGCCTGCCTCCGGCTTGCCCTGTGTCGAGTGCCGGACGGCGGGCCACGCCTTCCGGAAGTCGAAGTCCCCGCACATCCCGTCGTGGCACTTCGTGCAGAGGGCCTCGATCTCCTTTTCGCTGGCGAAGCGTCTGAGGGTGACCGCTTTCGCGACCTCGAGCGCAGCGGCGACCTCCTCCGCCGGGATCGGCTTCCCGCTCCGCTTCAGAGTTTCCACCTTCGCATGGGCCGAGCCGGGGCCGTGGCACGACTCGCACTGGACTCCATCCGTCCGGTCGAGCGACCCTGCGACGAGACGGGAATCCGCCGACGCGGCCGTGGCGTGGCAGATCAGGCAGTGCGGGAACTCGGCAGGGGGCACGGGCAGGCCATACTTGTCGCCTCGTCCCATCCTGACGATCCAGAGTCCCTCGACCTGCCGCGCCTCCTCGGCCGGGTCCCTCTTCGCGAGGGAGCGAAGCGCCCCGGCGTGCCTGCTCCTTTCCCAGGCCTGAAAGTGAGCCTCGTGGCACGGGGCACAGGCCTTCACCCCGACGTATTGGTTCTGCGCTTTGAGGGGAAGCGAGAGAAACCCTGCCGTGGCGAAGGCCAAGAGACAGCCTCGTGGAAGCCGGAGAACCTTTCGAGGCTTGCTTTCGTAGGGCTTGGGGTACATGCCGGCACCTCCTGTCCCCTGGGACGGACGCCGGAGCGCGAAAGATACGGGCCAAGGCGGGAAAGCGGGCCGGTGCGAGAATTGGCGGGAATCTGCACGCGGAGAGTGGGCCGATGAGCGACGAGGCACTCCCGGATTTCTCCCGGATCTTCGAGACCTGGCACGGCAAGGTGCGCGCCTACGCGGCGAAACTGATCGGACCCGAAGAGGCCGACGACCTGACGCAGGAAGTCTTCATCCGTGTCCGCCGGTCCCTCGGGACGCTCGAGGAGCCGTCGAAGCTCGGCTCCTGGATCTATGCCATCACGCTCAACGTCGTCCGGGACGCTGCACGGAGGCGCGCGTCCCGCGATGGCAAGCAGGTCGAAGGCCTCTCCGACCCGCTCGCGGTCGCCCAGGACGCGGCGGCCCGCTCGCCCGAGGAGGCCGCGATCCGTGCAGAGATGATCGACTGCTACCTCGACTACGTGAGACGGCTTCCGCCCGGCTACAACGAGGTCTACGTGCCGAGCGAGTTCGAGGGACTGACGAACCAGGAAATCGCGCGGCGGCTCTCGCTCTCTCTCGGTACGGTCAAGATCAGGCTTCACCGCGCCCGCAGCAGGCTCTTCGCGGAGCTCCGGCGCAACTGCTCCTGCTACGTCAACGAGCGGGGGGAGCTGATGGGGGCACCGAAGGGAAGCTGAGCGCGGGCGCCGTTACGCCAGAGTGGCGAGCCCCATCCGGCGCAGGAGGTCCCGGTAACGCGGGTCGGGATGAAGCCGCGCAAAGCGCGGGTCGAGGTTCAGGTACGGCATGAACCCCGACTCCTCGTCGTAGGCCTTGTTCAGCCATTCGAAGGTCCGGTCGCCCTGGCCGAGGCCGGTGTAGACCGATGCGATGTCATAGGCCGATACGTAGCTGCTCTTCGACTTCTCGAGCAGGTCGGACAGGAGCGATTCAGCAGCGGCACGGTTGCCGGAGCGGGCGAAGACATGCGCGACGGCTGCCGTCCGCAGCTTCGAGAGCCCCTTGCCGGTCTTCAACGCCGCGAGGGCCTCTGGATACCGGCCGAGCTGCTCGTACGCCCAGCCCATGACCACGGACGCCCACCCGTTGGAGGGGTCGAGAGCCAGGGCGCGGCGTGACTCCTCGACGGCTTTCCCGTAGCTTCCCGCCATCAGCTCGTGCCAGCCGAAACAGCCGATCGCCATGGAGTCGAACGGGTCGTGCTCCACCGCCTGTCGGCACTCGTCGGCCGATTCCCGGCTCCGATTCATGCAGAGCAGGAAATGTGCGTAGTCGTGCCGCACGTGGCCGTCGCTCGGGTCGAGGCTGATCGCGTGTCGGAAGTCCTTCTCGGCTTCGCGCCAGCTCCACTCTGTGTGGA
>JAWOLE010000469.1:0-3860 GCA_033853815.1 Thermoanaerobaculia bacterium | reverse complement strand
CTCGTAGGGGCCGAGCCGCTCCCCCGCCTGGAGCGTCACCGGAGGCCCCTCGCGCGCCGGAGCCCGCGGAAAACGTGATGGATTCCGCGGCACGACACCCCTCCCCAACTCGGTGCTCTCATGTGTCTGGCTCTCTCCGCCCGGTAACCTTCATGATATTGCTTTCCTTGCGCCCTAGAGGAATGGGAGGACAACACCATGAAGAGCCAGATCGAAAGCCTGCAAACGCCCGTCGAGGAACACCGAGGGGAGCTTCTGATCAGCACCGATCCGTCGAAGCTGGACGTCGACGCCATCCACCGATTCCTCTCGACTTCGTACTGGGAAACCGAAGGGATGTCGCGGGAGACGATCGAACGCTCGATCCGAGGATCGCTCTGCTTCGGGATCTATGACCGCGGCCGGCAGGTCGGGTTCGCACGGGTCGTCTCCGACGGCGCCACCTTCGCCTATCTCTGCGACGACTACGTCCTGGAGAGCCACCGCGGCCAGGGACTCGGCAAGTGGCTGATGCAATCCATTTTCAGCCACCCGGACCTCCAGCACCTGCACCGCTGGGTGGTCGTCACACGGGATACCCGGCTCTACGAGAAGTTCGGTTTTGCCCCGCTGAAGGAACCGAGGACGTACCTGGAGATCGTACAGCCCCTTCCCGGTCAGGCGCATCCGGTCGCCTGAGGCGTCCCCCTGGCGGCGGGGATCAGCGCTTCGCCGCCGCAGTCCAGTTGACGACGAGGTTCAGCAGAGCGGTGGCTTTCTGGCCGTGATCGAGCGCGAGGAAGCGCTGATGGTCCGAGGTCGGATATATCTCCGCCCCGCTTGCCTTCGGGGCAACGGCGAGCTTGAACAGGGGCTTCGGCGCCCCGATGTCGAGAGAGTCCGCCCGCTCGACGACCTCAACCGCCCAGATCTGCCCCGAAAACCCGTGGTAGAGGATTTCCTTTCCATCCTTGCTCCAGTAGGCATAGGCCCCTTCCTCGCGGGAGAGCTGCCATTTCCTCCCCGGCGTTGGAAAAGAGGTCACGTAGAGCTGGAACTTGCCCGACTCGTCCGAACCGTAGACGAGCCAGCGCCCGTCCGGAGAGAACGCGGCGGCGTATTCGAAGAACGGAGTCCGCAGGAAGACTCGCGGCTTGCGTTCGCCGTCCATGGGCAGAAGGAGGATGTCGGCTTTCGTGTCCTTGGTGTTTTCGACATAAACGAGAAAGCGTCCGTCGGGGGACCACAGTGCCGGTTCTTTGTTGATCTTCGATTCGACCAGGAGTTCTTCCTCGGAGGATCCGGCCACCGCCTTTCGGTAGATGTCCTCGTACCCCTTTCGCGTCGAGGCGTAGGCGATCCACTGGCCGTCGGGGGACCAGACGGGTGAGGTCTCGTTGGCTGGGCCGAAGGTGAATCGGGTGCCGACGTTGCGCGCAATGTCGTAGATCCAGAGATCCCGATTTCCCGTGGATGGGTCCCGGACCGTCGCGACGCCGCGTTTATCGTCGGGCGAAAGCGCGATGTCAACGAAGTCGGCCGGGTCGCCGAGGGCTCCCTGGGGTTTCCCGTCGCGGTCCAGCCAGACGAGCTTCGACCCGGCCGGACCCGAGGACGTCTGATAGACCAGGATGCCGTTCTGCGACGCGGAGAAGATGCCCTCCGCGGCGGCCTGGGAGAGAAACGAAATGTTCTCGGCCAGCGGAAACGCGTCGCCCGTGAAGGCGAGCCGCCCCGGGTCGAAAGGCCGAGCCATGAGCGTCCTCTCGCGGAGGAAGATGATGTACCCGGAGGCGTATTCCGCCTCCGCGGGAGAGCGGAGCAGCACTTTCTCGGCGCCACCGTCGAGCGAGGCGACCACGATGGCATTCCCCTCCGCCGCGGCACCTGGCGAGCGAGCGACGTAGAGGAAGTGCTTGCCGTCCGGCAGGAAGCGCGGGTGGCGGTGCGAGTCGTCTCCCCGCCTGGCATCGAAATGGGTGACCTCGACGGGCTCACCGCCTCCGGCCGGGACACGGGAGAGAGTCGTCGCCGACCCGCGTGCGAAGACGATCGTCCCGGTCCGGCTCCAGGTTCCTCCTTTCGCGTCGAGGTCGGCCGAACACAGAGTGACGGGAGGGCCGCCCTCCGCTTCCACCGTCTTCAGCTTCCGGTCGGCGAAGAACCCGATCGTGCGGGAGTCGGGTGACCAGAAGGGATACTGAGCGTCGTCGGTTCCCGCAAGCGCGACCGGCTCGACGGCGTCGAGGGAGCGGACGTAGAGGAGGATCTTCCCGTCGGCCGCCCGCGCGGAAAACGCCAGCCTGCGGCCGTCCGGCGACAAGGCAGGCGGTCCGGGCGTCGCAGGATCCAGCCAGAAAGCCGCTCCGGAGGGAGGCGCGATCGAGGAGCGAAGGACTCGCACCGGCTCGCGAGGACTCCGGAGGAGGACCACGCCGAGAGCGGCCGCGAGAACGGCAAAGAGGACCGCGGCCGACATCCAGAGCCGCTCTCGGTTCTTTCGTCGGGCCGCGACCGGCGCCGCGACGCCCGCCTGAGATCCTCCCTCGGCGATCCACTGGAGCTGGAGCTTGACGTCGTGGGCGGTCTGGAAGCGGTTCTCCGGATCCTTGGCGAGGCAGGTCTTGACGGCCCGGTCGAGGGCCGGCGGCGCCATCGGCTGGACCGTCGAGACTGGAACCGGCTCCCGCTCGAGGATCGCCGCGATCAGCGAGGCCTGGCTCGCTCCCGAGAAAGCCTTCTTCCCGGTCGCCACCTCATAGAGCACGGCTCCGAAGGTGAATATGTCCGTTCGGGCATCGGCCTCCTTGCCCTCGAGCTGCTCCGGCGCCATGTACTGGAAGGTCCCGAGGATCGTCCCTTCCTGCGTCAGGTTCGCTCCGCCGGCCATCGTCGGAAGGGAGGTAAGAGCGGAAACCGGTCCGGCTGGCGCCACGGCCTTGGCCAGCCCGAAGTCGAGGAGTTTCACGCCCGACTTCGTCAGCATGATGTTGCCCGGCTTCAGGTCCCGGTGGACGATCCCCTGCCGGTGCGCCCTGTCGAGCGCATCGGCGATCTCGATCCCGAATCGCAGGACCTGCTCGAGCGGCAGCGGGCCCCGGGCAAGCCGGCCGGCCAGCGTCTCTCCCTCGAGAAACTCCATGACGAGGTACTCGACGCCGTCCTGGTTGCCGACGTCGTAGATCGCGCAAATGTGCGGGTGCGAAAGCTGCGAGATCGTCTTCGCCTCCCGCTCGAACCGCTGCCGGACTTCGAGCGAAGACGAGAGATGCGACGGCAGAACCTTGACGGCCACCGTGCGCTCGAGGCGCGTATCCCGCGCCCTGTACACCTCGCCCATCCCTCCCGCTCCCACCGGCGAGAGGATCTCGTAGGGCCCGAGGCGGCTGCCCGGCGCGAGAGTCAAGATGGCGGGATTCTAGTTCGGCCCGGCCTTCACTTCATTCCCTCGGCCAGGTAGAGCTCGTCGAGGATTCGGCCGTAGAAGAAGATGATCGTTCCCCCGTCGGGCGAGATCGCGAAGGGTTCGATGCTTCCGATACCAGCGGGATCGGCCGGCATGAATTCCTTCCAGACCTGGCGGTGCCCCGTCTCGATGTCCACCCGGTAAACGCGTGCGGGAAGCTCTATGACCATCCGCCGGACGAAAACGTTACGGCCGTCGGAGGCCCATTGAATCGGCCAATCGGACGGCTCGAGCCCGCGAACCGCGCGCGAGACCCCGCCTTCCAACGGAACCCGGAGGAACTCCGCATGCTGCGTGCGAACCAGAACCGATTTGCCGTCGGGAGAGAGAACGAATGCCTCGACTCCCTCCTGGGTGACCGGGCGGGCCGGTCCTCCAACGAGGTCCTGCACGAAGACGCGCGGCGGTCGCCCCG
>JAWOLE010000468.1:0-6948 GCA_033853815.1 Thermoanaerobaculia bacterium | reverse complement strand
CTGATTCCTCGTAGCGAAGCCGCTCGGCCCAGAGATCCTGGTCGTAGCCGGTCAGCCGGGGTCGGTCGTGAGCGAGGACCATCCGGAGGCGATAGCCCCAGACGATTTCGGAATCGGCGAGGTGCTGGAGGACATGCCGGATCGACCATTTGCCCGGCGCTTCCGGCTGCGTGGTCTCCGGACGCGAAAGACCCCCGACGGATTCTCGGAGCGCGGCGTCGGTCCGCCTCAGGACCTTCAGAGGGTTCCTCGAACCGAGAAGATCGAAGATCGCGGCCGTGTACGCCGAGGCCTGCTCCGCCGAACGGGATGCCGGATTCGTGAAGACGGACATGCTGCCCCCCGCCCGAACTACGGTTCCTGTGCCGGGCGGGATTGCTCAGCTCGGAGGAGGCGGCTCATCTCCTCCTCCGCCTCCCGCGTCTCGCCGATTCGATGTCCGCAAGGTGGTGCGTCGCGTGCGCCACCTCGTCGCGCAGCAGCTTCGCCACGGTGGTCCTTCGTGGAGAGGCGCCGGGCGCATCGAGGATGCCGACCTGCTGCTTCAGGCTGCCAGGGCTGAGCGCGACAAGGTTCGAGATGTGTCCGGTGAGCGCCTCGAGAAGCCGAAGGGCCGGCTCGACCGGTGCCCGGTCGTAGGAGAGGCGGACCATCCAGCCTTCGTCGGGGGTCAGCCAGGACCAGTCATACGTACAGCCCGGCTTCCCGAGAGCCGCCAGCACGACGTGCGAGACGGTCAGATTGGCCTCGACGAGGTGATGAACGTACTCGGCGATGGACCACTCTTGAGAGCCGCCCCGGATCGACAGATCGACTTCGCTCAGGCCGCCGATGGACCTGCGGATGCGGTCGGGCAGGGACGACCACTCTTCGACGACGACCGGCTTCTTCCTCGCAGCCATCATGTCTCCCCCCTCGCGCCGTTCCGGTCCCACCAGCTCAGCACCCGGAGCGCGCGGAGAGTGTTCCACCGGCTCGGCGCGCCGACGCGTTCGAGCTCGAAGAAGCTCTTCCCGCTGTACGCGTGCTGGAGCGGCCAGCGGCCGTCCTCCCGCCGGGCGAGCCGGACGATATCGACGGACTCGGCGAGCCGCCGGTCGCGGGGCGCGTCGACGTCCCGAAAATGATCGAGCGCCCGCAGGATGTCGTAGTGCCATCGCGGCGGGAACGAGAAGCGCGTGAACTCCGGCTTGATGATCCTGCCGGTCCGGTGGGACCGGAACAGCCTGTGTTCGAGCAGGAACTCGCGGCCGCGCCGCTGCGCTGTCCGGACGGCCCGGCTCCGGTGAGCACCGAGCAATTCGTAGAGGCGAAGCCCCTCGAGGACGCTGATGGTCGTGTGGACCGAGGCATGAGTCGCGCCCGCCGGGCGCCGGCAATTCCATCCTCCGTCGGGCATCTGATCCATCAGCAGGCGGGCGGCCACGGTGTCGAGACGGGCGTCCGGATACTCGAAGTACGAGAGGATCGAGAGAACCATCCCGGTCACGCACGTCTCGCCCCGGCGCGTCCAGCTTGCCCACGTGCCGTAGCTGATGCCGCCATCGCGTTGAAGGCCGCCGTCGAGGAGAAGAGAGCACGCCTTCTTCGCCTGACGGTTGTCGGGGGAAAGACCGAAGTCGCGGAGGAGCAGCATCGTGTAGGTCGTCGAGGTCCACTTCGGCGAGTAGAGTCCCGCGTCGGACGAGAGCCCGCCGGCCCACCTTCCGTCGGGGTCCTGCCTTCCGAGGAGCCGGGCCCCCCAGCCGCTGCGGGCGACCTTTCCACGCTCCCGCCGGACCGTCCGCTCCGCCTCGCCCGTGAGATCGCGCATCGTCTGCCAGCGAATCGCAGGGTCCCCGTCGAGGAGCCATCGGGTGACCCTATCGTCACGCATCCGGCTCCCAGAGGCGCGACCGGAAGTGGGCCCGCCAGCCTTCAGGGAGCGCCGGCAGCTCGCTGACCCGCCGGAGAAGAGCCTGGTCTTCGGCGCCCGCGGCGTAGAGGCGGACGATCTCCTCGATGCTGACGCGGTCCCTGTCCGGGGCGAGCAGCTCGATCGGGTCGCCGGCCGCGACCTCGCCTTCCTGAAGGACGGCGAGATAGAAGCCGCTTCGGCCGCTCCGCTGGAACCATCTGACCATCTCCGGCCGGCCGAATCGAATGCCCAGCTTGAAACAGGGCATCCGGGGCTGGGTCACGACGAACTCGGCCGATCCGCACCGAAGGCGATCGCCGATGCAGACGCTCTCTTCCCGGAGACCCTCGGTGGTCAGGTTCTCGCCGAAGACGCCCCACGGAAGCTCCGCTTCGGGAAGCTCCTTCCTCCAGAAGACGTAGTGCTCCGACGGATAGGCATAGACCGCTTTGTCCCGGCCGCCGTGGACGGACAGGTCCGACTGCTGATCCCCCTCGAGGTTCAGCCGGCGAGCCCGGACACGACCCGGAACCGGCGCCTTGAAGATCGACGTCAGGACCTTCTTCCCGCGCCACGTGACCTCCCGGGGCAGACCGACGTTGACGGAGACCACCTTCACGGCCTTCGCGCCTCCCCTCTCGCGTTCTTCCCGTCACGCCACTTCATCACCCGGGTCGCTGGTCCCGACGTCAACCGATCGAACGTACGCCGAGGACGAGCTGCCAGATTCCGAGCGCCGCGAGGATCGCCGCGGAGGCGTAGACCAGCGCCCGATGCGCTCGGCGCGGGAGAAGTCGGACCATCCCGGCCAGAACGATGAAGACCGCGAGTCCGACCACCATGACGCCGTAGAAAGCCGTCAGAAGGATCGCGGCGTGTACCGGGCTCTCCCGCCAGGCCGACACTGCCGAAGGCCCCAGAACGAGGGCCCAGCCGAGGTAGGGGTTGGGATTGAGAAGGTTGACCATGACGGCCTGCAGCAGGGTGCGCGGCCCCGAAGACCGATCCGGCTCGAGCGGGCTCGTCCCGCTCCGCGCCTGTCGGGTGGCCGTCCACGCGAGGTAGAGGAGGAGAAGGCCACCCGCGGCCCGCAGCGCCTGCTGGCCGATCGGGGGGATGCGGCCGAGGGCGAAGAGGACGAGAAGGGCGATGGGGCCGTCGCTCAGAAGAGGAGAGAGGGCGGCGGGCAGCGTTCGCTTCCATCCCGCCGAAGCCGCGCGAGACAGAAGAAAGGCCTGCAGCGGGCCGGGCTGCAGGACGGCGGCGAAGGCAAAGCCGCCGCCGAGGATGAGGTACGGGAGCATCCCGGTCCGTGGACGATACAGGTCTGCCACCCGCGGTCAGGGCGCGGTGACGGCATCGACCTCGGTCTCGACGAGCCATTCCGGATCGATGAAACGGCTCACCTGCACCATGGTGCTCGCGGGCCGGATGTCCCGGAACAGCTCGCCGTGGACGGCCCCGACCGCCTGCCAGTCCTCGATCCGCGTGAGGAAGACGCGGGTCCGTATCACGTCGGCGAGCGACGCGCCGAGCTGCTCGAGGGCCAGCCTCGAGATCTCGAAGCACCGCCGCGCCTGCGCGGCCGGGTCCCCGGCGCCGACGGTCCGGCCGTCCGGGCCGAGAGGGGCCGTGCCGGACACGGCGATGATCGGGCCGATCCGCACGGCTCGGGAGATGCCGATGACCGGCTCGTAGGGACTTCCGCTGGAGACAGACCGGCGGGCGGTTTCAGACATGAGTCATCCCTCCCCTCGGGAGATCCGACACGGGATCATGCGCCCTGTCTCGCATCGGCGCTCACGCTCCGGAGAAGCACGCTCGCGCCGTGGACCGGCGAGATGACCGCCGACATGGCGTAGGCCATCAGGCCGCTCGCGTCGGGACGAGAGGACCGATCCAGGACTGGCCAGACAACAAGTCCCACCAGGACCAGAATGAAAATCGAAGCCGGGCTAGCCGGCCGAAGGCCGTGTGAGAAGGAAAATGGCGGTGATGGGAGGTCGACGAAAGAAGTTCACATGGACGGCCGCCGTGACCTCGAACGCCTCCGGATTGAGACGCGACGGATTTGGAGAGTGAAAGTCCGGCACCGGACATCCGGCGCGGACCTGGTGCGCGAACGAACGACAGCCCCAACCGGTTTCCGAGAAGAGCGCGACCCACTCGACGACGGTGAGGTTCGAGCGATGACAGCGAATGGCGGAGTGTTCCTCGAGCAGGCCGGGAAACGTGATGGGGGGCAGCGCCAGAAGGAGCGCCCCAGCCGGCCTCAGGAGGGAGGAGCACGCAGACAGGAAGGCCCCGGGCGATCGAAGGTGCTCGAGCGTGTTGGAGGAGACGATCAGGTCGAAGGAGCACGCGGGGAGGTTGAGGCGCTCGAGATCGGCGACCTCGAAGGTGACCTGCCTGGTCCCGAAATGAGAGCGCGCATACCGGATGCTTCTCGCGTCGATGTCGACGCCGAGCACGCTCGCAGCGCCACCAGCGCCCAGGATCGCCGCGCCGTAGCCCGTGCCGCAGCCGGCATCCAGAACGCTCCGCCCGGCCGCGTACCGTGCGAAGAAGTGGTAGATGGAGACATGGGCGACGAACAGGTCGTTTTGGACCCCGGGCCATACGGACTCGTTGAACGGCCTGAGGCCGGCGGCGACCTTGCGGACGCCGTTGAGCAGCCGGACGAGCGAGAACGGGGACGACACGGCCGCGTGACGATAACGTTCAGGGGCGGGTGAAGTCCTCCTCTCCGCGATATCGTCTCGCCGGTTGAAGAAGGAGGAAGCGTGTCGTCAGGCATCCCCGAGGAGACGAATCGGATCTTCACGAGCGCGCCCTTCGCCGCGGAGCTCGGGCTCCGGCTGGAAGCCGTCGGGCCCGGCACGTGCACGTCGGTGCTTCCGCTCGAGCGGCGCCATCTCCAGCAGGACGGCTTCGTCCATGCCGGCGTCCAGGCGACGATGGCCGACCACACGGCCGGCGGCGCGGCCGCCACGCTGCTTCGGAGGGGTCAGTACGTCCTCTCCGCCGAGTTCAAGATCAACCTGCTGCGCGCCGCGAAGGGCGACCGTCTCATCTGCCGGGCCCGGGTCCTGAAGGCGGGCGTGCAGCTCACCGTCGCCGAGTCCGAGGTCTACTGCGAGGCGTCCGGCGCGGAGCGGCTCGTCTCCAAGGCGACCATCACGCTCGCGGTCATCACCCCGCGCGCGACGTCACGGCGGACATCCCTCGGTCCAGATTCGGGAGCTGCGACAGGCCGGCCGCGCGGGCTTCGCGGAGCATGATCTCGTCGAGGGAGCGGGCGAGATCGGGAGCGGGCGGGTGCGGCGGGGACTTGGCGAGCCGGCGCTCGGCCTCCCTCGCCGCCTCCTCGTGAGCCCACGGGGCGCCGCGAGCCTCCCAGTCGCCGTAAGTGTCCCGCGCCACGAGAGGCGAAGGCACGGTGAGCTCCTCGCGCCAGTGTCTCCGGGTGTGGGGGTTCGACAGGAACTCGGCCGACTCGACGACCTGCCGGATGAGGCCGGCGGCGCCTTCCTCGTGCCGCTCGATGCCGCGGACGAGGCGGAGCGCCATGCCGCAGGCGTCGTGGTCGAGGAGCAGCTTCTCGAACGACTGGCAGATCTCGAAGTCGAGCATCCCGGCACCCGAGACGACGTTGATGCCGGCCAGAGCGGCGAGAATCGTCCCGGCGCCCGACTCGAGCCCCGCCTGATAGTCGGGGCACTTCGAGTCCGAGAGCCCCATGTAGGCGTGCGTCGGCAGGCCGAGACGCTTCCCCGCCTGAGAGGCGGCGAGGTTGATCATCATCGTCTCGACGGCGCCCATGGGGGTCGTACCGTGTCGCATGTCCATCGCGGCGGGCGAGCCGCCCCAGATCAGCGGGGCGCCCGGAGCGGCGAGCTGGTGGATGACGACGCCGCTCAGGTTCTCGGCGGCCTGCTGGACGGCGGCTTCGCGGAGGGTGACCGGCGAGGTGGCCCCTGCGAGGGGCATCGAGACGAGCTCGGCGGGGATCCCGGACCGGGCGCAGTCGACGAGCGCCTGCCCGGTCAGGTCGCTCCACTTGAGCGGAGGGCTCGGGCAGCAGTCGAAGATGGCGAGGGGGCGGCGCCTCAGATTCGCGTCGCCTCCGCGGACGGCGAGGAGGAGCTCGTGCATCGGGGCGAAGCCGTCCTTCCGGAACGTCCCCGTGACGATCGGCTTCACGGCGCTGCTCAGGATCAGGTAGAGGCGGTACCGGTCGGCGATCTCGCCAGGCACGTCGCCCGGCGTGAGCGCCGTCGACTGGGCGGCGTAGTTGGGAAGCCCGTCCACCAGGCGGGCGAACAGGACCACGTCGCCGGATTCGATCGCGCGGCGGCGGCTCTTCGCAGCGTCGAAAAGATGAATGGCCGCCGAGCCGGGGTCGAAGTGCACGCGGTTGCCGCCGAGATCCATGGCGAGGGCGCCGTCCCGGTCGAAGATCCTGATTCGCGGCCGCACCGTCGCGAGCGCCCTCGTAACCATCGCCTCCGGAATCGTGAAGCGGCCGCCCGCCTCGGCCGCGCCTCCGTCGCGGAGAAGGGATTGCGCGTCGTGATTCTCGACGAGGACCCCGGTCCCGGAGAGGACGTCGATCGCGTCCCGGATGATCCTCTCGACCTCGCGGTGGGAGAGGAGGGTCGTGGTGGGTCGTCGTCTCGATGCCATCGAGTCGTCACCTTTCGGAAGGCGCGCGGCGTCCTCGCTGCGAGCTCCTCCGGTAGCGGCAGTGCGGCAGGCGGCAGGTGTCGCACCCGGAGAGGCCGGATCTCGGCGCCCGCCGCGCGCCGAGCCAGAGGGCGAAGGAGATCGACTTGCGCGGAACCATCATCATGGAGGGATTCAGCCTGACGCCCAGCGCCTCATGCGGGAGGCGCGCGAAGAGGGCCTCCTGGGCCGAGAGGGGCCAGCGGCCGTACCCGGGGCTGACCCGGCAGGCCGCGTCCTCGCCCGACGAGGATCTCCCCCCTAGGATGCGGACGCTGAGACGGCGGGCGGCTTCCTCGGCCGCCGCGCTCCCGACAGCGTCCAGG
>JAWOLE010000467.1:0-11036 GCA_033853815.1 Thermoanaerobaculia bacterium | reverse complement strand
TGGCCTCCCAGACCCGGTCCCAGCCCAGCCGGCGGGCCGTATCCATGTTCACGGTCCCGTCCTCGTTATAGATGCCGAGCGAGACCAGGCGCTGGCGAATCCTCTCCGGATAGGGACCCATCCGGTCGTTGGGTCCGGACGGGACGAAGACTTCGTTCTCCCGAATCGGCTTGAGGTCCGCGTAACCCTTCCGCACGCCCTGCACGAGGTAATGGAACGTCACGTCCCTAGAGGAACGAACGACGATTTGATTGAGATCCTGGCTTTCGACGTACATCTGAGCGAAAGCGCCAACAGGCGTCAACTGCACCGTCAGCCCGTTGTCATCCGTCACGATGCCGAAGTCCTCGGGGATCTGGATGACCGCGCGACCGCCCGAGGAGCGGGCCGTCCCGCGGAAGTATGTCCCCGCTTCCGGGCCCTCCAGAGAGACGTAATTGATCTGCTTGGTTGGGTCCGTCGGGTGGGGCTCTATGAAGTACTTCACGCCGGCGCCGCCGTAATCGTTGAAGCTGTAAACGCCGATAGTCCCCGTGAAACCTAGAACTCCCGAGGTTACGAAAGTACCAGCCGTGTCGGTTCGGTTGCCCTGGACTCCACGCTGCAGGGCACTGCCGACAACGCCCCAGCCAGCGGTGCTCGCGTTAGCTCCATAGACCCCGACCGTTCCAAGGCCACCAAACGGCAGTCCTCCGCCGGCCGTGCCATACACGCCTGCCGCGCCGAACGAGGTATTGCCCGAATTGATTGCTCCCTCGACTCCCCAGACCGCTCCAGTGGTTGCTTCTGCAAAGCCCTCGACGCCAGCGGTGCCTGCGCCGTCAGACGAAGCGATACCGTAGACAGCTTTCTGGTTAGTGCCCGTAGTCCCGGTAGCGGTGCCGTAGACGCCCCATCCATCACCGGTCGCGCTTCCCCAGACGCCGATGCCGTCCCCGTCGGTCCCGAAGGCAAGCCCCCGGACGCCGGCAGCGAAGGGTCCTGGGGCGGCCGTCGTTATCTCCCCTAAAACGCCGAAGGCCGAGCCTGCATTGCTGTCATTCAAGCCCTCGATCACGCCTTGCCCGGTCCCCACGATGCTCTCGATTGCGAAGAGATTGTCCGACTTCGCTGCAATTGGAGCGTAATAGCCGTTGACGTCGATGATCAGGTCAACCGACACGGCGTCGGCCTGGACGGTGATCGCTCCTCCCCCCAGAGGCACAATAGCGGCATTCGCGATGTTGGGAGTATTGGCGTTGTAGTTCATCGTCGAGACCGTAGGGACCGCGCCGCCGGCCGGAAAGACCCGCAGGTCGCCAGCCGCGCCGACGTTCAAGGCCCCGAAGTTGAACGACACGGCCTGTGCGAAGATGGGGATGCCGCACTGCCCTGCGATCCCGAAGGTGCGGGTTGCGTTGGCCACGAGTGAGGGAGGGCCGTAGCCGCCGGTGAAACCGTTGCCGCGGGTATCCGCAATGCGGCAGGGCGTGATCCCGATGAACGGCAGCATGGTCGTGACGTCCGTCATCGTGTGAACCCCCGCCGACCTCGGCGGCGTCCAGGTCGCCGGCGCGGACCAGTTGGGAATCGCTTCGCCACCAGGTGCGAAGCTGGCCATAAGGACCGCCATCAAAGCAAGAAGCAAGACTCTGTGTTTGAGCATCGCAGCCCCCCCTGATTGTGAACAGACGTAGAGTGAGTTCCACGTCTCTGCTGTTCAAGATCCGCCCAATAACCCACCTCGGACCCGCCCGCGATCCGAGCGGGTCGCAAAGAATGCTCCGAGCCTACACCTGTTGCGGCGAGAAGGAGGCGTCCGGAGATCCTTCTCATCCTCCCCTACTGGCCGAGCAACGCGGCTTCCCAGGCCGCGGCGAGTGTGTATCTCGTTGAGAGGGGATCCTCGTGGACCCTGCCCGCCTGGCGACAACTCCAACCGATACTTGGAGTTAGCACTTCACCAGGACGCTTTCTCACCGCAAGAAGCTGCCCGCCCTCGTGGTTGATATGGACCGCTACCTGATGGCTCTGGTCAGGTACATCCACGAGAACCGTCAAGGCGGTGTTGCTGCCGCGGCGCAGCAGTACGAATGGTCGAGCGATCGGTACTACCGCTGGGGGAAAAGGCCCGGAGTGGCTGGACCTGGACCTAGTTCTGCCGTTGTTCGGACGTGGGCGCAAAGTTGCCGCGGCGAGGTAGCGGCGATACATGGGTGAGAGGGAAGTGGAGCCCTACGAAGATTTGAAGAGCTATGCTCAGGCCATCAAAGGCGGCGAGTTGTTCGCTCAACGCGTGCTGAAGGCGGCGGGCCAGAGCCCGGTGGCGCAGATGGGTCTGAACGAGAGCGACGCGGCGTCGGCTGTGGGGCAAGCATGCGGTTTTTCCGCGGGGGAGCTGTCAGGCGCAGGCCGGCACAGGCCGCGCTCAAGAGCCAGGATCCTCGCCGCTCACCTGCCGCGTGAGGAGGCGGGAATTTCGATTGCTCAAATGGCGAGGTTCTTCGGCAGAGACGAATCGACTCTGGTGCGTGCCGTGCTGCGGCTCGAGCGAGTTACAGAAGAGGAGGACCTGAGGCGAGAGGTCAGTCGACTGGGCAGGATCGTCCGTTCCGCGTAATACACCGATACACGATTGACCCCATCAGCAATGGCCGGCACACAAAGTTGAGGCCGCGGAATTCCGCGGCCTCGGATCCTTCGCAGGAAATCGAAACGCGACTACTGGTTTTGGTTGGGTGCCTTTGACACGGGCGCCGGCTTGGCCCTGGCCTCCCAGACCCGGTCCCAGCCCAGCCGGCGGGCCGTATCCATGTTCACGGTCCCATCCTGGTTATAGATGCCGAGCGAGACCAGACGCTGGCGAATCCTCTCCGGATAGGGACCCATCATGTCGTTGGGTCCGGAAGGGACGAAGACAGTGTTCTCCCGAATCGGCTGGACGTCCGCGTAACCCTTCCGCACGCCCTGGACAAGATAGGAGAACTCGACGTCCCGAGAGCCCGCTGCGACAATGTTGTTGAGGTCCATGCTGACGACGCCGACCTGCGCCATGCGGCCGATCGGCGTGATCTGCACGGTCAGTCCATCCTCCTCGGTAACGAGACGGAAATCCTCCGGAACAGGGATCACCGCCTGGCCGTCCACGAAGCGGCCCCGGCCGCGGAAGTACGTTCCCGCTTCCGGGCCCTCCAGAGAGATGTAGTTGATCTGCTTGGTCGCGTCCGTGGGGTGAGGCTCTATGAAATACTTCACGCCGATTCCGCCGTAATCATCGTAGCTGTAAACGCCGATACTCCCGCCGAAACCCAGAACCCCCGCGGTTTGGAAGTTCCCGGAGCCATCGGTTCGCGTCCCCTGGACTCCTCTTTGAAGGCTGAGGCCCATGACACCCCAGTCGCCGCCGCAGCCGCTGCCACACCCGTTGTCTCCCAGCACCCCGACCTGCCCGGTGAAATGCCCATGCGACAGGCCGCCGGCGACCTGGCCATAGACGCCCGCCGCCGCGTCGGAGGCATTGCCACTATTCGTAGCCCCAAAGACTCCAAAGACCGCTCCAGTGGTAGCGTTGCCCACTCCATGTACGCCGGCCGAACCCGCGCCGCTGGAATCGGCGTAAAAGTTTCCACCGTAAGTATTTTGGGTGCTGGCGGCCGTATTCTCGGCAAAGATCACACCGCCGCCAAGGCCGAACAATCCTGTATAGGGTTCGACGACTACAAAGTAGCCGCCTAATCCCCCCCCGCTGGCAGGGCCGTAGTAGCCGTTGACGTCGATGACCAGGTCAATCGTCACGGCGTCCGCCTGAACGGTGATCGCTCCTCCGGTCCCCAGGGGCACGACGGCTGCGTTGGCGATGTTCTGAGTATTGGCATTGTAGTTGAGAGTCGAGACGTTAGGGACTGCACCGCCGGCCGGAAAGACCCGCAGGTCGCCAGCCCCGAAGACGTTCGCGGCCAGGAAATTGAAGGACACGGCCTGTGCGCTGGCCGGAATGCCGCACTGCCCGGCGATCGTGAAGCTGCGAGTCGTGTTGGCGCCGATCGACGGAGGGCCATAGGCCCCGCCAAACCCGTTGCCGCGGGTGTCCGCGACGCGGCAGGGCGCGAGGCCGATGAAAGGCAGCATCTGCGTGGCGTCACCCAGCGTGTGAACCCCGGCGGACCTCGACGGCGTCCAGGACGACGGCGCGGGCCAGTTGGGGATCGCCTGGCCACCAAGTGCGAAGCCGGCCACGAGGACCGCCATCAAACCAAGAAACAAGGCCTTGTGTTTGAGCACCGCAGCACCTCCCTCATCCGAAAAGACGCAGAGAGATTTCCACGCCTTCTAGATGTTCGAAATCCGGTCAGGTCTTCCTTCCGAACCCCAAATGCGATCCCATCGGATCACCCAAGAATGCGCAGAGCCTACACCTTTTCAGCCACGAGGGAGAAGCCTCCGAGCATCCCTCGCCGCCCTCCCTCTGTAACCTATGCTCAATCTGAGAGTTATCGTTCATCCGAGCCTCGTCGCGGGCAGGAGAGGAGCATGGATCAAAGAAAGGGCCGTCCCCCGTGGACGGCCCCCGTTCGAATCACTCTTCTCGAGGCTTGCTACTGGTCGGCGGCGTTGGATCCCTTTCCCTGCCGGGCGACGGCGGCCTGGTCAAGCCTGGGCGCGAGGTCCATCTCGGGCCCCTTTCCGTACGCGGCGGGATGCAGGTAGAAGCCCCTGGCCGCCGGCTCCTTCTCGACCTCGTTCGGAATCCGGTTGGCGTTGGCGAAGGGGTCGTGGCGGATCCCGGTGACCTGCCAGGAGACCTTGCCATAGGGACGGCCCCCGGAGATCACGAACTGGTTGTTCTGGATCTCCTCGGCAACATACACGGGCGAGAACTTCCCGACCGACGTGAGCTGGTAGCGGAAGTCCATGTTGAGCGCCTCGAAATACGGCGGCAGGGTGACGACCGCTTCGCCGTTATGGTCCAGCACGACGTTGCCGTTGTAGATGTTCATCATGTCGGGCGACTCGACGAAGGAGTGGTAGAGGTACTTGTTCGCCGGGTCGATCGGGTCGTCGATCTTGAACGCGCCGCCGCCCTTGGTCAGAGTCCCCGCGACGCTCAGGTCCCCGAGTTGGGACTGCCAGGCGGAGATCGAGACGTTTCCGTAGGCCTTCATGGCGTTGGCCGCCAAGCCGAACTGGAGCTTGCTCTCCGTGGTTCCGCCGGTGCTCACGTTGATGAAGTTGCCCGCGATGAAGTCGCTGACCCCCGCGATGGCGTAGTTGCCGGTGTTGAGTCCGAGCACGCCGATTCCTCCCGCCGCGAGGTTGCTGGTGTAATTGGCGTTCGGCGCGCCTCCCGCGGACCCGATGACACCGGCGGCGCCGGAGGTCGGGCTCACGCTTTCTCCGAGGACGCCCGAGACCCTCCCCGTCGTGGCGGTGGACATTCCGTGCACGCCCGCCGATCCGGCCCCGATCGAATCGGCCATGAAGTTTCCACCGTAGGACCCCGTGGTGGTCGTGTTCAGGTTGTGGCCGAGGATCACGCCGCCCGACGGTACGTAGTTCTCGATGATGGCGAAGTAGTCCGAGGTGCTCGCGGCAGCCTCGGAGTAGTAGCCGTTGACATCAATGATCAGATCGATGTTCGTGGCATCGGCCAGGACGTCGATCGCTCCCCCGGTGCCCAGAGGCACGATCGCCGCGTTGGCGATGTTGGGAGTGTTGGCGTTGTAGTTCATGGTCGAGACGAGCGGGACCACTCCGCCGGCGGGATAGACCCTCAGGTCGCCCGCCGCGCCGATGTTCAGGGCGGCGAAATTGAAGGAGACGGCCGCGGCGCTCGTCGGGATCCCGCACTGACCCGCGATGGTGAAGCTGCGCGGCGCGCCGGCTGCGAGCGATGGCGGCCCATACGCGCCCGTGAACCCGTTGCCGCGAGTATCCGCGACGCGGCACGGCGTGATGCCGATGAACGGCAGCATCTGCGTTACGTCCCCGGCCGTGCCCATCGTGTGAAGCCCGGAGGCCCCCGAGGGAGTCCAGGTCGCGGGAGCGGGCCAGTTGGGGATCGCCTGGCTACCGAGCGCCAAGCCGGTAAAGAGAACGGCCGCCATCAAACCGAGAATCAAGGCTTTATTTCTGAGCACCAGAACACCTCCCTCAGTCCGAAGACGTGGAGGGATTCCACGTCTCTCGATGTTCGCCTTCCGACCGGTTTTCGCCCATCGCGATCCTTCCAGATCGCCAAAAGTTATGAAGGAAGCGTACACCATTTCCCAAGACAGGCGGGAGGGCCCCAACTAACCCTCTTGCCTCCACGGGAAAACCCGGGATCGCATCAGCCGAGCTCCGACAGGAGCGACCGCAGCCCGGCCCGCCGGGTCTCCAGCGAGAAGCAGCGGACGGCGCGCTCCCGGCCTCGGAAGCCCAGGTCCTGAAGGCGCTGGACATCCGTCCAGAGACTGTTGACTCCCCGGGCGATCTCCGCGGGGCCGGTGGCCTCGAGGAAAGAAACGGCGTCCGCGGCCACTTCAGGAACGGCCCCGACCGGGTTTGTCAGGACCGGCGCGCCGCAGCTCATGGCCTCGAGAATCGCCGCCCCGAACCCTTCGTAGCGAGTGGGCTGCAGATAGAGGCGGCAGCGGCGCATCCGGTCGATCTTTTCCTCCTGCCCGATCACTCCCGGGAAGGAGACGGAGGACTCGACGCCGAGGCGCCGGGCCGCGGCTCGGACTTCCTCGAAGCCGTTGTGATGGCCGCCGGCGATGATGAAGCGCGCCTCCGGATGCGCGGACAGAACGAGCGGCACGGCTTCCACGATCTCGACGGCGCACTTGCGCCACACGTTGTATTTCTCCATCCAGATCACGGAGAAGACGAAATCCTCGCGAGGGGAGTCGCCGGGTGAGTAGGCCTCCGTATCCACGGCGAGAGGAAGGCATCGGGCATTCCGGACCCGGAGGTCCTTCGTCACGCCTTCGGTCTCATGCCGGGAGAGGAAGACGTTGCGGTCGGCGCTTCGCAGGGCCGCCGCCATGATCATGCGCTGCCAGAGGGGCCGGGCCGCATAGCCCCGGCCCTCGACCGGATAGGGATAGTCGAGGACGCCCGTGATCACGGCGGGCCTGCCGCGGAGTTTCGCGACCAGGAGAGGCTGGAAGGCCCACGTCCACCACCAGACATAGTAGAGGTCCACGTCGGTCCGGATCTGCCGCGCGCGCCACGCCGGAAACACTTCATGGCCGAGGGACCGGAGGATCTCGATGTCCTGGCGATAGAACTCGACCGTCTCCAGCATCTCCCCGGACTCGACGCGGGCGAAGAAACAGATCCTCACTCGGCGAGCCCCTCGGCCGGAGGTCGCGCCGCCGGCTGGACCCGGAAGGGCGAGACCAGGAGGACGCCGGCGAGGAGCGGGAGCTTCTTGGCCCAGAAGAGAAGAGCGGAGATGAACTCCTGCTCGAACTGGAAGATGTGGCAGACGACAAAGAGCGCGACGAGGACGAGAGCAGCCGGCGAAGAAGCCCCCAGGGTCCGGACCGCCAGGGCGCAGGAGACGCCGAGGAAGATCCCGACGGCCAGGATCCCGGCGTTTCCGAAGTTCCCGTAGGCGTCGGTCAACATGCACGACACGTAGTCGAAATCGCTCATGCCCGCGTACTTCCGCATCAGGTAGTTCTTGGCAGCGAGGTCCCAGCGGAGCTTGTACTCGCGCGCCTTGCCGGGATCGATGACGGGCAGGATCACCAGCGCAGCCGGGACTTCCCAGGCCTTCCCCCACGCGTAGCCGCGGGCCTGAAGGGCGGGGCGCAGCCTCGCCATCAGGTCGAGGCCGTTCAACCTCAGGGAGACCGGCATCTCGACCGGCGCCGCGAGCAGGAGCGGGCGCGATGCGGCCTCGGTCGCCGCCGCTTCCTGCGAGCCGGCGGCCGGCCCGCTTCCGGCAGGGGCAGCGGGGGCCGCGCCTCGCTCCAGCCCGGCCACGCGCCTCTCCAGGCTCATCCCCGGGACGAAGGCCCGCCAATCCAGTTCCTCGTTCTTGGCGTACGCGATCCGGATGCGCTCAGTCGTCGAATTCGAATACAGGAGGAGGACGGCGGCGATCGCGCACCCCCCGGCGAAACGGACCCAGAACCCCTCCTCACCTCGCCAGAAAAAGCTCCAGACGCCCAGGGCGATCAAGAGATCGAGCGCGAGGTCGATCCGTGAATTGACGACGAGATAGACGTAGGCCGACAGCAGGACCGCTGCGGCGGCCAGCCTCGTCGCAGAACCCAGCCGCCGTCCGCCGAGGACGAGACCCAGAACGACCAGCGCGACCATGTAACGCAGACCCTCGATGTAGAGGCGGTAGACGACGAAGGAGGCGGAGGAAAGCTGGAGCTGCTGGCTCACCAGGATGTTTACGCCGAGCCGCCGGTACGCCAGGCCCGCCGACCAGGCGACGGACCAGAAGGTCACGGCGAATGCCGCAAACGCCAGGACCAGGAGAGGAAACCTCCGGGGCGATGCCTCCAGTTTCCGAGGAGGGGTGAACGGGACCCGGCTCCGGCGCAGGCCGAGGACGGCGAGGTAGGCGGCGAGGAAGGCCGCGTCGAAGAACGGCAGCGCCCAGATCGCGAGCGTCCCGTAGGCTTCGAGCGGGACCTGCGGGTGCGCCCGGGCATAGAGGTACGGGCCGAAGTGGACGTAGAGGAGCCCCTGCAGGTAGATCGCCAGGAGAAGAAAATCCCGGCGGAACCGGAGCCACCCGGCCGCCAGCAGAACGAGGGGCAGGGCGGCCGCGATGAGACCCGGGACGAGTATCCGCGCCAACGCGTCAGTCCCTTCCTAGCGAAGGAGCGCGAAGCTCTCGAGCCGCCCCTTCCCCATCCGGCCGCGCAGCCCGTCCCACTGCCCGAGCAGACAGGCCCGCGCAAATCGTCCGTTGCCCTGGGCGGTCCTCACGACGAACTTGGCAGGAACCTCGAGAAGGTTCGAGTAGGCGAGGTAGGCCCATTTTTTCCACCCTCGAAAATATTTCTTCGCAAGATACGTCCGGTTGCGCTGTTGAAGATAGCCCGTGCGGACGGAGAAGGACGCCGGCTTGTTGCGGTGCCGCACCCGCACGCGGTGATCCACGTACGCCGAGAGACCCGTGCCGAGCAGCCGGTAACCGAGCTCGATTTCGTCCCAGTAGATGAAGAGCGCGTCGTCGAAGCGGACCCCCGCCTCGAGCGCCCGGCGCGTGAACATCACCAGCGCCCCCTGGACATAGAGGACCCTGGCCCCGGGAGCGCCGGCGGGGGCCGGATCCACCGGCCAGCGGATGCGAAAGCGCCAGTCCGGGAAACGCGTGCCCCCCGTCGTCCTCGGGAGGCCGGTCTCGTAGTCCACCTCGACTCCGCCGATGACGCCGGCGTCGGGATGGCTCTCCGCCGTTTCGACCAGATGGGCGACGGTGTCCGGAGCGACGACGATGTCTTCGTTGCAGACGAGGACGTGGTCGAACCCCTCGACGAGTCCACGGTCGAGAGCGAGGTTGTTGCCCCCCGTGTAGCCGAGGTTGGAGGGAGCGCGGACGATCTCGAGATCCGGAAAGACGCGCGCGATCTCCTCGACGCAGCCGCTCGTCGAGGCGTTGTCCACCATCTGGAGCTTCATGGCCGGGTACGTCTGCGCGCGGAGCGCCGCGACCGCGTCGATCGTCGGCTCGAGCGAGTTGTAGTTCAGGATCGAGACGAGAACGCTCGGGCCGGCGCCCGGGCCCGGAGGGCCTGCGGCCGCGCTCAATCCTCCTCCAGCCAGCTCGACGGGAGAGCCCGCGAGATCTCGATGTCGGCGAAGGGCTTGCTCTTGCGTGCCCCGTGCCCGCGCACCCAGGACGCCATTGCGCCGAGCCCCGCCTCCAGATCCACCTTCGCCTCGTAGCCGAGCAGGCGCCGGGCCTTCTCGTGAGAGGAGTAGGCGTCCACGACTTCGTGGCGCGCGGGCAGGTGGACGACCTTCGGCTCGACGCCCATGGCCCGGGCGACGTGTTGCGCGAGCCGGTTCACGGAGTACGGGACGTCCGCTCCGACGTTGAAGACCTGATTGCGGGCCTCCGGCACCGAGACGCTGCGCGCGATGACGGGCGCGACGTCGCGGATGTGGGTGAAGGCGCGCGTCTGCTCGCCGTCCCCGAAGATCGTCATGGGCCTGCCCTGGAGGATCTGGTTCATGAAGATCCCGATCACGTTTCGATAACGGTCTCCGATGTTCTGCCGCTCCCCGTAAACGTTGTGGGGGCGAAAGACGATGAACTCCAATCCGAAGAGCTCGCGGGCCGCCTTCAGATCCAGCTCGACGGCGTACTTGGCGATCCCGTAGGGGTCAACCGGGCGCGGTGTCATCTCCTCCGTCATCGGAAGAGGCGCTTCTCCGTAAGCGGCGATCGACGACGTGAAGACGAAGCAACGGACCCCTCCGTTGACCGCGGCGTCGATCAGGTTGACCGAGCCGACCACGTTGTTGACGTAGTTGAAGCGCCGGATGAAGTGGCTCAGCCCCTCCGCCGCGTAGGCCGCGAGGTGGAAGATGTAGTCGAATCGAAACCGCGCGAAGAGCCGGGCGACGAATTCGGGATCGGAAACCGACCCCTCGTGAAACTTCGCGGCGCCCGGGACGTTGTCGCGGAATCCGCCGGTCAGGTCGTCCACGACGTGGACCTCGTGACCCATGCCGGCCAGCTCATCGGCGACGTGCGATCCGATGAAGCCGGCCCCGCCGGTCACGAGCGAGCAGGTCATCCTCTCCTCCAATAGTGGGTGATCCATTTCCGCGGGAGGCCACGTTGTAAAGGTCGCCCCGGATCCGTCGGCGCTCCCTCGTCGGCACGCGGCGGCCAGGCCGTCACTGAGAGAACCGGGCCGCCGCTCCGGTGCGAGGACACAGCGACGGCATCTCGCAGTCTCCCCCTCGGTGTGTGTCCTCGCACAGGGCCTCCTCCGGGAAACGCCGCCGGCTCCGGGGCTCTCAGCGCGGCTTGAGTCTCAGCGTGAGCCCCGGCGGCGGGACGCCTCCCGCTGGCGGCGATGAGCGAGGGAGCA
>JAWOLE010000466.1:0-8983 GCA_033853815.1 Thermoanaerobaculia bacterium | reverse complement strand
GAACGTCGTTCGAAACCGGCTTCGCCGCAAGCGCCACAAGCTCGTTTCGCTCGACGCGCCCGGACCCGACGGCGTCGCCCGGGAGCCCGAGGACGACCCCGAGAAGCGCCCCGACTCCCGCTTCGAGCAGGGACGCCGGCGGGCCGACATCGCCACGCTCGTCGCGGGACTCCCCGAGCGCTACCGCTCGGCGCTCATCCTCCGTTATATGGAGGGATTGCGGCTCGAAGAAGTCGCTTCCGTTCTCAAGCAACCTCTGGGGACCGTCAAGTCCAACGTCCACCGCGCGGTCAACGCCCTGCGGGAGGCCATGTCCGAATCCCGGCGGATTCCCCGAGTCCGTGAGGTGATCTCATGAATCGCTCCTCCAAGAACTCCCTGTCCGCGACCGCCGCCGTGCTGAGGGAGTTGCGAAGTCTCCCCGGCCATCAGGCTCCGCCCTCGCTCCTGCCCGCGGTCTTGAAGCGCGTGGGGCTCGCCGACCTGTACTGGAAGCTCGATTCGCCGGTCGGCGCGGTCTTCGTCGCGGCGAGCCCGGCGGGGATCTCGATGGTCTCGCGGGCGAAGGCGGCCGAGGAATTCGAACGGTCCTTCGCGCGCCTCCACGGGCGCCCGATTTCCCGGGCGACGTCGCGGCCTCCCGCCGCG
Source organism: Thermoanaerobaculia bacterium (assembly GCA_033853815.1). Classification (GTDB taxonomy): domain Bacteria; phylum Acidobacteriota; class Thermoanaerobaculia; order UBA5066; family Gp7-AA6; genus JAWOLE01. Next base: position 8,335 of record JAWOLE010000466.1, on the reverse strand, counting down.
GTGCGCGCGCTCCTGAAGAACCTGAAGAGCCGGGACCGGGTGAAGCTCCGGTACGACCTGCGAGAGCTTTCCGAGTTCGAGCGGGCCGTCCTGATGAAGGCCCTCGAGATCCCGGGAGGCGAAGTGCGTCCCTACAGCTGGATCGCGAGGGAGATCGGAAACCCCGAGGCGGTGCGCGCGGTCGGCTCCGCTCTGGCGAAGAACCCGGTGCCTCTCCTCATCCCGTGCCACCGTGTGGTGCGCGCCGACGGGAAACTCGGCAACTACTCGATGGGAGGAAGTCGGGTCAAGCGGGCGCTCCTGGAGGTCGAGGACGTCGAGCCGGACACGATCGAGCGGCTCGCCGCGAAGGGGATCCGCTACCTCGGCAACGAGAAGGAGCGCTACTACTGCTACCCGACCTGCGGCGGGACGCACTCGCTCGTGCTGTCGAACACCGTCCCCTTCCACAACGAGCACGAAGCGCTCGAGGCCGGCTACCACCCCTGCGGAGCCTGCCGGCCCGCGGCCTGACCGTCGCTACGGCAGAGTGAGGGACCTGCGCCTTCGGCGCACCGGCGAGCGACTCGGCCGGATACGGCGGCTTTCGGCGCGGGCGGTCGCTACGCGACCGGCGCCGGGAGTTTTCAGCCACCAGAGCCCGGACTCGGCGCGCCGCGAACGGATTCGTGAAGTTGTCTTGATATCCTCGCGGCTCCATGAATGAGGCCGGGGGGCCGCCGCCGGAATACGACGAGCACGCCGCGCGCGTGCGAGAGGCGTTCGACGCGTTTCACGAGAAGGTCGGCGCGAAGCTCAACGGCGAGGCGCGGAAATCCGTGGACAAGCTGCTCCAGGCCGCGACCGAGAAGGACGCCGAGAAGTTCCGCGAGCACATGGGGCAGGTGCAGGAGAAGCACGGCTGGCTCTACCGGGAACTGGCCGAGCATCCCGCAATCGCCACGCTCCTGGACGAGCTGGCGCTCTGGGGCTTCTAGCCGTCGCTTCGCGCTTGCGTGGGATCTGCGCCCTTCGGCGCACCGGCGCACGGCTCGCCCGGATGCGGGCTCGACCGTGCGCCTGATCCCCCGCAAGCGCTACGCTCCCGCGGCGCGCGCCTCCTCCCTCCTCCGTCGGGAGACTACGCGCGCCGCGAACAAAACGATCCGTTCTGCAGAAGTAAGAGGATCTCGTCTGGGAGGGAGTCGCGGTTGGAGCGGGTCACCGTCCGGAGCTCGACGTCGGAGCGGCACTTCACCTGCTCGATGAAGCCCGAGCCGCGCAGGGCGACCGTGGCGACGAGAGGTCTGCCGGAGTCGAGCAGCTTCCTGGCGGCCGCGACGAACTTCTCCGAGAAGCATTCCATCTTGCCGATTTCGTCCACAAGATAGATGTCTGCCCCGGCGCGCGGGTCGAGGGCCTCGCCGGCGAGCGCTTCCAGCGCGGCGACGTCCACGCCGTACTTCCCGACGCGGTAAACGGAGCGGATCGAGACGTGCGCGAGCACCGCCGATTTGCCGTCGAAGGTCTCCAGCCGGAAGCCCTGCCGCTCGCCTCCCGAACGGATTTCCTCGGTCGTGAAGCCGCGTATCGTCCACCCGCCGAGACCGGCCGCGACCTTGCGGATCACCGTCGTCTTGCCGACGCCGGGAGCTCCGGTGAGGAGGATCGCCCGGCGTTTCACCGAATGCCTTTCCATGCAGACTAGACTCTATCGATGGCTCGCTACAGGATCGAGGAGTACGTCCGCTGGGAGGACATCGACGCCGCGGGCATCATCAACTACCAGGCTTACCTGCGCTTCTTCGGCCTGGCCGAGGCGGAGCTGCTGCGGTCGGCCGGCCTGAACTTCCGGTTCCTCTTCGACTCGCTCGGCATCTGGCTGCCTCGCGTGCGAGTCGAGTGCGACTTTCACGAACCCGCCAAGCTGGACGAGCTGCTGATCGTCGAGGCGTACTTCAGCCGGATCGGGCGCACGTCGGTCCACCTCGATTTCGAGGTGCGGCGCAAGGCGGATTCCTCCCGGCTCGTCGCGAGCGGCCGCTACGTCCTGGTCTGCGTGCGGCAGAAGGACTTCGAACCCGTGCCCGTCCCCGAGGAGTTCCGCCGGAAGATCGAGCGTTTCCACGAACCGGCCGCTCCGCCGGCTTCCGTCTGAGACGCGTCGAAAACAGAGCCTCTCTCCTTTCGTATCAAGGATCGAGATGCCCCGCGGCAAGGACTGGCTCAACCTCATCCGCTCGACCTTTCATTCGGTCGGTAAGGAAGAGATGTCGGGGCTCTACCGGAAGGAGTGGCGAACAGCCAAGGAGAAGCTCACGGCCGAGTACCGCGAGGACATCGAAAAAGAGCCCAAGCGGATCAAGCGGTTCTTCAAGTCGGCCAACGCGGTCCTCTTCGGCCTGTCCCGGAGGCTCGCCCCGGCGCGCCGGGTACTCTTCGGCGCAGCGCTCCTCTTCATCCTCCTCTCGCTCCAGGGTCCCATGATCTCGCGCCATACCGAGCGGACGGACCGAGGCGTGCGCCGCGACACCTCCTACCGGATCTCTTTCGACAACGGGTACCTGTTCGCCTCGATCACGCTCCTGACGCTCCTGCTCGCCATGGAACTGGTGGACAAGATCAATTACCGCGACGAGCTGGAGCTCGCTCGTGAGCTGCAGGCGAGCCTGATCCCGAAGACGCTTCCGGACTTTCCCGGATTCCAGCTCGGCGCCTACAACCGCATCGCCAACCTGGTCGGCGGCGACATCTACGACTTCGTCGTCCTTCCCGACGGGCGCCTCGCGGTCCTCTTCGGCGACGCCTCGGGTCACGGAATGGCGGCCGGCCTCGTGATGGCCGTCGCGCACGCCGCCTTTCGCACCCAGCTCGAAACGGATCCCGCCCCCGAGGCCATGTTCGGGACCTTGAACCGCATCCTCTGCCGCACCGGCAGTCCCAGGTCCTTCTTCGGCTGCGCCTACTTCCTCTTTTCCCCCGACGGCTCCTTCACCGGGTCCGTCGCCGGACATCCGCCCGTGCTCCGCGTCGGCGCGGACGGCGGGGTCACGGAGCGGATCGGGAAGGGAGCGTATCCGCTGGGCGTCAAGACGCCGCTCTCCTGGGAGACGCTGAGCGGCCACATCGAGCCGGGCGAAACTCTCCTCTTCCATTCCGACGGTCTCGCGGAGGCTCGAGACGTTTCGGGGTCCGAGTTCGGAGACGCGCGCGTCGAGTCCTCGATCCGGCGCGTGACCGCCCGGGCCGCGCCGGACCTGGTAGCAGCGCTGGCAAAAGACGTGACGGATTTCTGCGGCCGGGAAGCGCCGGAGGACGATATCTCGATAGCGGCGCTTCGACGCCTCTGAAGAGGTTTGAAAAGCTCGCCTGGCTTAAGCCTGGATCCGGTCGCGTCCCAGCTCTCCCCCCTGTGGACCGGCCGGGAGATGCGTCGGAACTGTCGTCACCTCGAAAGCCGGAGGCTCGAGGATGTGCCTCTTGACTTTGCACTGGTCCACGGCGCGAAGGATCGCCTCGCGGTACTTTTCCGGGAAAGCGGGGGGCAGCGCGATCGCGATCGAGATGCGAGAGACCCGCTTGCCTCCGTCGGCATATTCGGGAGTGACCTTCAGGGAGAGCCCCTCCGTCTCCAGGTTGCGCTGCTGGCAGAACCGCAGGGCGTAGAGCCCGGCGCAGGTTCCGACGGAGGCCAGGAAGAGATCGAAGGGGGTCGGGGCGGCGCCGGCTCCTCCCTGGGCGGCCGGCTGGTCGGTGACGATGGAAAACCCGTCGTGGAGAGCCTCCACTTCGAGGCCCCCTGGAAATCGAATGTCCATGGGGAAATCCTGTCTCCGGGGGGAATGGAACGCCTGATGCAAGCGCATCAGCCCGGCCGAGGGAATAGAGTCTTGTTGGAACGTAGGGAACCCCTGGTAAACAGCACCCTTTGGAGGACGGCGGCCGGCCGCGGCCCCGAACCCTCGGGGAACTGCGGCGCGTATTTTGGCTGCTGGAGGCCCAGGCGGCTGCGGGTGAGTCCGACAGCCGAAGAGAGGTTGGCGAATGAGCGAAACATTGAATCTCCCGGTCGTCCCTTTGAGGAACGCCGTGCTGCTGCCCGGCGTCACTTCCCCGATCACCGCCGGGCGGCCGAAGACCCTGCGCGCCATCGAGGCGGCCTTGAACGACAAGGACCGCCGGGTCTTTGCGGTCGCCCAGCGCCAGGCTGGCGAGGGCGAGGACGTGACCATGGACTCGCTCTACACCATCGGCACGATCGCGACGGTTGGTTCGATCCAGCGGAGCCTCGGCAGCATCCTGCTGCTCCTGGAGGGGAGGGCGCGGGGGATCGCGACGCGGTACGTCTCGAAGAATGGCTACCTGGAAGCCACCGTCCAGGAGGCCCGGGAGATGCTGGCGCTCGACGCCAAGGATCCGGCCTTCGTCGCGCTCCATCATGAGGTGCGCGAGAGGGCGGCGGAGCTCGGACGCAAGCTCGGCCTGCCCGAAGAGGCCGTCGGCCAGTTCCTGCAGGGAGTGCAGGAGCCCGGCCCGCTGGCCGACCTGGTCGCCGGTTACCTGGACATCCCGGCCCCCGAGAAGCAGGCCCTTCTCGAGACGCTGTCGGTCGAGGACCGCCTGCGGCGCGTCCTTCTGCACGTCCAGCGTCAGATCGAGGTGCTCTCGGCCCAGGAAGACATCCAGTCGAAGGTCAAGGAGGAGATCGGGGGGCGCCAGCGCGAGATGTACCTGCGCGAGCAGATGAAGGCCATCCAGAAGGAGCTAGGCGAGGGAGAAGGCGCCGAGGACGAGTCCCTGAAGGAGCTGCGCGCGAAGCTCGACGCGCTCAGCCTGTCCGAGGAGGTCCGCAAGGAAGTGGACCGCGAGTGGGGGCGGCTCACCCGGATCGGGCGCGAGTCCATGGAGTCCCAGGTCATCCGGACGTACCTGGAGACGATCGCGGAGCTTCCCTGGAACCGCCGCAGTGAAGACCACCTGGACGTCCAGGAAGCGGCGCGCATCCTCGACGAGGACCACTACGCGCTCTCCGACGTGAAGGACCGGATCCTCGAGTTCCTCGCGGTCCGGCAGCTCTGGCAGGCGCGCGAGAAGGCGGAGAAGACCTCGAGGGCCGAGAGCGAAACGAAGCCGGCGGCCGAGGCGACCGCCCCACAGACGGTGGAAGGCAAGCCGGTGGACTCGACGAAGGCCGCGCGCCAGGAATCCCACGCGAAGGGGAAGATCCTGCTCTTTGCCGGCCCTCCCGGGGTCGGCAAGACCTCGATCGCGCGGTCGATCGCGCGCGCCATGGGGCGCAAGTACGTCCGCATCTCTCTCGGAGGCGCGCGGGACGAGGCCGACATCCGCGGGCACCGGCGCACCTACATCGGGGCGATGCCGGGCCGGATCATCCAGGGGATGAAGCAGGCCGGGACCAAGAACCCCGTCTTCCTCCTGGACGAGGTGGACAAGCTCGGCGTCTCCTTCCAGGGAGACCCGGCCGCCGCCCTCCTGGAAGTGCTCGATCCGGCCCAGAACGACAGCTTCACGGACCACTACCTGGGCGTTCCCTTCGACCTGTCCGAGGTGCTGTTCATCGCGACGGCCAACTTCATCCAGAGCATCCCGGCTCCCCTGCTCGACCGGATGGAGACGGTCAACTTCGCCGGCTACACCGAGCAGGAGAAGCTGCAGATCGCGAAGAACTACCTGGTGCCCCGGCAGATCCGGGAGAACGGGCTGTCAGAGGGGCAGATCGTGCTGACCGACGGTGCCATCCTGGAAGTGACCGCAAGCTACACCCGCGAATCCGGAGTGCGGCAGCTCGAGAGGGAGCTCGGACGGCTCGCCCGCAAGGTCGCGCGGCGCATCGCCGCCCGCGAGATCGAGAAGCAGACGATCGAGCAGTCCGACGTCCGCACGCTGCTGGGGCGCCCCAAGGTGCACCCGGAGAAGATGGCGCACGAAGACCAGGTCGGCATCGCGACCGGCATGTACTACACGCCGGCCGGCGGCGACATCATGTTCGTCGAGACCTCGCTGATGAAGGGGAAGGGCGAGCTGATCCTCACCGGCCAGCTGGGCGACGTGATGAAGGAGTCGGCCCGCGCCGCCTGGACGCACGCCCGCTCCCACGCCGAGTGGCTCGGGATCGAGGAGAAGGACTTCGACCGGGACGTGCACATCCACGTACCGGCTGGAGCGATCCCCAAGGACGGGCCTTCCGCCGGTATCGCGATGGCGACGGCGCTCGTGTCCGCGCTCTCCAAGCGGCCGGTGCGCAACGACACGTCCATGACCGGTGAGATCACCATCTCCGGGCGGATCCTTCCGATCGGAGGCTTGAAGGAGAAGGTCCTCGGCGCTGTTCGGGCGGGCATCACGCGCATCGTGATCCCCAAGGACAACGAGGCGGATCTCGAAGACCTCCCGCAGGAGGTTCGGGACAGGATCGAGGTCATCCCGGTCGAGAACCTGGCCGAGGCCCTGGCCGCGACCCTTCGCGACACCTCCCTGAAGGAGGGCAGGTTGTTCTTCGGGACCGGTTCGAAGCCCGAAACCGGGCGCGAGACCTCTCACTGACCTCCGGGCCCCGGCCCGTGTCCTAGTTCCCTGGAACGATTAAGTCCATATCGCTAAGAGGTCGCCCCGGAGCCGTCGGCATTGCCTTCGTCGGCACGCGCCGGCCGGCCGCTAGAGTGAGAACCGGCCGGCGCTGAGGGCTCCTCGCAGTCTCACCGTGCTGCCGGTCGCGGTCTTCCATGCTCGTCACCCATCACCTCCTCCGGGCAACGCCGCCGTCTCCGGGGCTCACACCGTGACTTCAGCCCGGCTGAGAGCCCCGGCGGCGGGGCCGGCTCCCGCTGGCGGCCATGAGCGAAGGAGCAAAAGACAGACTTTCTGTCGCCACCCTGCGAATGCGACTGAGCGACGAGCGACGGCCCGGTTCTCCTGCTGAGGCAGGACCGTCGCGTGCCGATGAGGGAGACGGACCCGACGCCGGGGCGGATTCGCCGAGACGAGCGCTTACGTTAAGGCGAGACGCAGAAATTCGGTGGCCCGGAGGCCCATCCGAACGGGCGGCGGCGGTGTATTCGTCTATGAATCGGCTCCGCGGAGCGGCCGTGGAGAGCCGCAGGAGCCGATCGTGAATAATGCGCGGCCGGAGCCTGTCCACGAGCACCCACGAACCGTCGGTCCCCGCCGACGAGGAGCTGATGCGCGAGATCGCCTCCGGGCGGCAGGAGGCGATGGGGCAGCTCTATGCGCGCTATGCCCCGCTCCTCTTCGGCATGGCGGCGCAGGCCCTCGACCGCGCCACGGCGGAGGAGATCGCCCAGGACGTGTTCCTGGCCGTCTGGAAGAACGCGGCTTCCTTCGACCCCACGCTGGGACCCCTGCGCCCCTGGATCCTCCAGATCGCACACTTCCGCATCGCCAACGAGCTGCGGCGCAGGAGCCGCCGCCCGAAGGCGGACGGCGACGCGGAGGGATCCTTTCTCGAGAGTCTGCCCGACCCCGGCCCGGACGGGGCCGAGCGGGCGTGGAGCGAGCACCGGCGGCAGATCCTGCGCTCGGCCTTCGATAAGCTGCCCGCCCCGCAGCGCCAGGCGCTTGGCCTCGCCTTCTTCGAGGATCTCACGCACGACCAGGTCGCGGCGGCGCTCGAACTTCCGCTCGGCACCGCGAAATCCCGCATCCGCGGAGGCTTGAAGAACCTCCGCGCGATGCTCGCGCCTCTCGCCGCCATTCTCGGGCTGCTCCTGGTCGCCGCGGGCCTCGTGATCCGCATCCAGCAGAAGCGGGAGGTCCTTGCGCGTGACGAGCGGGCTCTCGCCATGCTGACGTCGAGCGATTCGCAGGCCCTCCACCTCGCCCCCGCCCCGGGCCAGCCCGAGAAGACCCACGGCAACTACCGCTACCGGCCGGGAGGCACGATCGCCGTCGTCACGCTCTCCAACTTCGCCCCCGCGCCCGGCGGCCGCACATACCAGGCATGGGTCCGGCACGGGAGCGCGTGGACTTCGCTCGGCACGTTGCGTCCCGATCGGGCCGGCGGCGCCCGGCTGATCTCCGAAGGCACGGCCCTCGCGGCCCGCCCCGATGAGATCGAGGTCACGCTCGAGCCCGGGCGCGGGAGCCCGACGCCGACCGGGACCGCGGTCGTCTCGTGGCGAGCGCGATAGCCGCGGATTCGTGATAGACTGTGCTCGTTCTCGGTTCGCTCGCCATTTGCCAGACCGGTTTCTGACAACTCCCGAACGAAAAGCACAACGAGAATACGGAGAGCCGCGCCGACCGGCTTCCCGGCCAAGATCTTTGTCGGCAAAGCACGAAGGATGAGGTTCATGAAGCTCTACGTAGGAAATCTCCC
>JAWOLE010000465.1:0-16120 GCA_033853815.1 Thermoanaerobaculia bacterium | reverse complement strand
AACCGCCGTCCCGCTGGCGGCGCACAAGCGAGCTGCTGCCCGATCGACGCCGGCGAGCCCGCCCGCGGCCGCCGCCGCGACGCGGACGGCGACCAGGCCGCCGGCATCGGCGAGCTCACCCACGCGGATTGCGGCGAGCCGGGAACCGGCAAAGTCCCCGACCAAAGTCCCCGCGCGCCCCGAGCCGACGCGGCCGCCTCCACGGCCGACGCTCCCGCCTACGTCCCCGGCCGCGGGAACGCTCTCCCGAGACGACTGGATCCGCCGCGCGGAGCAGCACCGCAAATCTCTCTCGAGGCAGCCGGGAATCCGCTACTCGATCCAGCTCGAGCTCGCCTGCGAACTGCCCACGCTCGAGAAGGCCTGGAGCTGGGACAGGCCGCCCGGCACGATGTGGGTCCTCGCCACGCCGTATCGGGGACGCACCTGCTTCCGCGTCCTCTGGGGGAGTTTTCGCAGCCTCGAGGAGGCGAAAGCCGCCAAGGCGCGCGTGCCGGCATTCTTCACCAACGGCGCCAACCGTCCCGCGGTGGTTTCCGTCCGGTGACGCCGCGAGTTCTGCTAATCTGAAGGAGACTCCAACGCCCATGGCTGCGCCCGACGGCGGTTTTCGAGGGACGCTTGCGGTCACGCCGCTGCCTCAGGTACTGCGGCGGATCTTCCTGGAAGGCCACAAGGGAACGCTCCGGGTCTTCCGGCAGGACGAGCGGCGCAACCTCTTCTTCGAGAAGGGAGAGCTGCGCAGCGCGACCTCCTCGCGGGAAGCGCAGAAGATCGGCGCGTTCCTGAAACGCCGCGGCTGGATCTCCGACCGGGATCTGGCCTGGGCGCTGGAGACCGTTTCGCGGCACGGCCGCAAGCGCCTGGGAAGGCTCCTCGTCGAGAAGAACCTCGTGTCGGCCGCGGTTCTGGACGCCGAGATGCGCCGGTTGGTGGAGGAGATCGTCTTCTCCACCTTCGAGTGGAAGGACGGCGACTATGTCTTCGAACCTTCCACGGGCGTTCTCGACCCGGATGTCGCGCTGAACCTCTCGACGGCCGCGATCATCGTGCAGGGTATCCGGCGCCTGCCGGAAGGGGAGGGTTTCCGCGAGCTTCTTGGGGACGGCAAGCGCGTTCCCGTTCTGGCTTCCGACCCCGTGTCGCGCTATCAGTATCTGCCCCTGACCCCCCAGGAGGCCTACCTGCTGTCGCGCGTGGACGGCGTCGTGGACCTGGAGGCCTTGCTCAAGATCGGCGGACCGTCGCGCGCGGCCGCGGCGAAGACGCTTTACGCGCTGGTGTCCTGCGGAATCGTCCAGTGGAAGGGGGAAGAGCACGGCCCGCCGGCGGCCGGGCTCGACCGCTTGAACGTGGAGGTTTCCGCCGAGCCGGCGCTGCGTCCGCCCGAGCACTCGGAGCTGGTCCGGCACACCTACCGAAGGATTGACTGGCTCACGCACTACGAGCTTCTCGGAGTCCGCCCGCAGGCCACGACGGAGGAGATCCGGGCCGCCTTCTTCGAGAGGAGCCGCCTGTTTCACCCGGACCTGCGCCACCGGCCCGACCTGGCGGACTGCGAGAAGGAGCTCGCCACGGTCTTCTCCCGGCTCGCGCTGGCGTACGGGGTGCTCTCGGACCCGGCTGAGCGCGCCGCCTACGATGCGAGCCTGAGCGCGCCGGCGGATCTCGCCTTCGAGACTTCCCCCGATCCGCGCCAGCGCGTCGAACTTGCGGCGAAGAACTATGCTCGCGCGAGAAAGCTGATCGAGGAGAAGGACTACTACCCGGCGGTCGAGATGCTGCGCGAGGCGATTCACTTCGTTCCGGACAACGCCGAGTACCACTTCGCCCTCGGACGTGTGGAGATGCAGAACGCTCACTGGATCGAGCGCGGGCTCGAGAACCTGATCGAGGCCGCGCGGCTGGAGCCCAAGCGGCAGCGCTACCTGCAGGAAGCCGCCCGCGCGCTCAACGAACACGGCCGCAGGGAGGAGGCGGTGCTGTTCGCTCGCAGAGCCGCTCACCTGAACCCTTCCCCCCAGAACGAGGAGCTCTTGAGCCTCGTCCTCGGCGAGAGCGAAGGGCCTGCACTTGAGCCGGAGAGCGCGGCCGCGGAGAGCGCCGCGCAGCCCTCCCTGGAGACGGCTGGAAAGCCGCGAGGCCTCCTGGCCCGGATCTTCCGGCGCCGCCCGTGACCCCGCTGCTGACGGGACTCGGGCTTGCCGTGGCGGCGGGCTTGAACGCGTGGGCGGTTCTGCTGCTTTTCCACGGCCTGGTGCGCCTCCTGCCTCAGGACTTTTCCGGCCCCACCGCCGCCATCCTGACGAGCCCCTTCGTCTTCCAGCTCGCGCTCGTTCTCTTCCTGGCGGAGTTTGTCGTGACCAAGATTCCGCTGGCCGACCGCGTCTGGGAGGCGGCCCACGCCTTCCTGAGGCCGATCGTGGGGGTCCTGCTGGCCCTCGCCTCGTTCCGCCCGCCGTCCTTGCCGGCGGCGCTGGGCGTCGCGGCCGCGGCGGCCGTCGTGACGTTCGGAACGCATGCCGCCAAGTCCACGACGCGGCTGACCTCGACGGCCGCCACGCGGGGCGTCGCCCAGTTCGGACTTTCCCTGGCCGAAGACGTGCTCGCGGTCACCCTCGCCGCTCTGCTGTTCTTCCAGTCCTGGTTCACGGTCATCGTCCTCTCCGGCCTGCTGCTGCTGCTGCTGACGCACTGGGCTCGCGTCCGGCATGCGCTCGGCGTCCTGTTCTTCCAGATCGCCCACCCCCGCCGAAGGGAGAAGGTGTCAGGTGACAAGGTTTCAGGGTAAGTGCAGGTTTCAGGTATCAGGTGTCAGTTTTCAGGGACCGGGTCCTGACCTGTCACCTGACACCCGGCACCTGACACCTTCAACCTGACACCTTCATGCCTTACTTGCTGGACGGAAACAACCTGATCGGGCACGCTCGCGGCACCTCGCGCCCGGACGAGGGAGACCGGACCGCTCTCATCACCGAATTGACCGAGCGGCTGCGGCGCACGAAGGCGACAGCCGTCCTCTTTTTCGACGGGCCCGAGGGCAGGCGCACTTCACTCGGGAGCCTTTCGATCCGCGAGGCCGGGGCTTCCGGCGCCGACGAGGCGATCCTGCGGGAGATCGGGAGCGCCCGCGCCCCGCGGGAGAACACCGTCGTGACCGCAGACCGGGACCTGGCCCGTCGCGCCCGGGAGGCGGGGGCCAGGACGATCTCGCCCGATGAGTTCTGGAGCCTGTTCGGCGTATCGAGAAGGGGAGAGCGGAAAGGCGGCGGCCGCGACGAAAAGCCAGTGGACGTCGAAGACTGGCTCAAGTACTTCCAGGACGAGAGCAACCGCGCACGCTGAGGCCGAGACCCGGAGTGCTGGAATCTGGAACCTGGAATCGGCTATATTTCTCCCTGGCTCCGAGCGGGCCACGCGATCGCCCCGAGCAATCGGGGAGGAAAGTCCGAACTCCGAACGGGCGGCATGCCGGGTAATCCCCGGTCGCGGCAACGCGAAGGAAAGTGCCACAGAGAAGAGACCGCCCTCCCGCCCCTTCCCGGGGCGGGACGGCAAGGGTGAAACGGTGCGGCAAGAGCGCACCGCTCCGGCGGCGACGCCGGGGGCACGGTAAACCCCATGCGGAGCAAGGCCAAATAGGGAGATGGTGGGCGCCCGTCCCGCCCCGCCTCGCGCGGGACATCTCCGGGTCGGCTGCTTGAGCCCGAGGGAGACCGCGGGCCCAGAGGAATGATCGCGATCCCGGCAGGGGGAGACTCCGCCGGGAACAGAATTCGGCTTACAGGCCCGCTCGGAGCCCTTCTTTCGATTCCAGATTCCAGATTCCAGGCCGCCCCCGAACTAGACTTCGAGCCTTGAATCCCTTCAAGCGCCCTCGCCGCTTAAAGCCCGGGGCGACCATCGGTGTGGCGGCCGTTTCGGGGCCGGTGGAGGAGGAGAAACTCGAGAGAGGCCTCGCCTATCTGCGCCGCAAGGGGTACCGCGTCGTCGAAGCCTCCAATCTGCGGGCGCGCTCGGGCTTTCTGGCGGGAAGCGATCGGGAGCGCGCCGACGCGTACCGGGCGCTGGTGCGATCCCCGGACGTGGACGCTATTTTCTTCGCGCGAGGCGGATACGGCGCATCTCGCGTCCTCGCGCATCTCGACGCCGGCGAGATCTCGGAAAACCCGAAGATCCACCTCGGGGGCTCGGACCTGACCGCGCTCTTCGCCTTCCTGGCGCGCCACGCCAGGCTCGCCGCGTTCTACGGTCCGATGGTGGCGGTCGAGATGGCGGCGGCCGGTGCGGAGCTCGACTGGGAGGGAGTTCTCCGCGGCGAAACCCTCGCTTCGCATCGCTTCGCGCCCGAGGAGGTCCTGGCGCCCGGCAGCGCGGAGGGCGTTCTCCTCGGCGGGTGCCTCTCGCTTCTCGCTTCTCTCTGCGGCACGCCTGAGGCGATCCGCGGGCGAGGAGCGATCCTCTTCTGGGAGGACACGGGAGAAGACACCTACCGGCTGGATCGTTTGTTGACCCAGCTCGAACGCTCGGGTACATTCGAAGAACTGCGCGGAATGGTCATCGGCTCGGTCGTGCCGCGGCAAGGAGCGGAGTCTCCCGAAACGATCCGGGACTGGCTCCGCGAGCGATTCCGGCAAGCAGTTTTCCCGGTCGCGATGGGACTCCCGGCGGGGCATCTGGAGCGGCCGCGTACGATCCCCCTCGGCGTGCGCGCGCGTCTCGACCTCGCGGAGTCCCTGCCCCCGGCCCTTTCGTTCCCGGGGCCGGCCGTGCGATGAGCCTCGAGCCGCCGCCCGGCTTCCCGCGCGGCCCCCTCTCGCGCCACCTCGTGTCCTACCCGGCGGGCGCGAGGATCTACGGCGAGGGGGAAGTCGGGACGGAGATGTACGCGATCCGCTCGGGCGAGGTCGAGATCACGAGGCTCGTCTCCGGCCGGGAGTGGCCGGTCGCGCGCCTGCGGAAAGGGGACGTCTTCGGCGAGGCGAGCCTCCTCGAGGACCTCCCGCGCGACGCAAGCGCCATCGCCCGCAGCGACGTCGAGCTGGTCCGCGTCAACGGGGCGACGCTGGAGTCGATGCTGGAGAAGAATCCCGAGATCGCGATTCGGATGCTGCGCGCCCTCTCGCGCCGGCTTCACCAGGCGTCCGATTCCGAGGAGACGCCGGGACCTGGCGCTCCTGCCGAGGCCGGCGTCCGGCGCCCGGCTGCGCTCCCGCTCTCGTCGCCGCCGCCGTCACCCGAATCCCCTGCCAGCGGCTGCCTGCTGGTTTCCTCGGACCGATCGAAGCGATTTCTTCTCAACCCGGAGGGAGACACGGTCGTCGGACGCGCCGAGGCGTCGTCGGGCGAGGCCCCGGACGTGGACCTGACAGGGCTCGATTCGCAGAGGACCGTCGCCCGGCGGCACGCGCGCTTCTACAGGGTCGGCGGGGCGGACTACGTGATGGAAGAGATCGGCGTCGTCAACGGCACGTTCGTCAACGGCACGAGGCTCGCAACGGGGACGCCGGCCGTGGTTCGCCACGGCGATCTCGTCGCGTTCGGCCTCGTGGCGCTCACCTTTTGGAATCCGGCGGCATAGCGGGCCCCGCGCGCCCCTCGGCCGCCGGTCGCGCGGCACCGGCCTTCTCGCTTCGGGACCCGGTCACGCGGATCCCGCGCCTGGGGGCGGCGCGCGGGGGTCGGCTCGCCGAAGCCGGCATCCACACGGTGGGGGATTTCCTGCTCGCGCTCCCGTTCCGTTACGAGGACCGCCGGCGCTACGGCACGGTCGCGACGCTCGCGGAAGGCGAACCGGCTACGCTGCTCGTGCGGCTGCGGGGGGTCCGCTCGACGCGGATGCGCCGCGGAGGGCTTCGGATCGAGGCGCTGGCCGACGACGGCACCGGGGCCGCCCGTGTCGTGTGGCACAACCGCTACCCCTCCTTTGTCCGCGCGGCGGAATCGAGCCGATCGCTCGCCCTCTACGGAACCCCGGTCGTGACTCCCCGCGGCGAGTTGCGTCTGGAAAACCCGGAGACGGAGTTCTTCGAGACGGGGGAGGAAGCCGACCCTCTCCACTCCGGCAGGATCGTCGGGATCTACCACCGGATAGCCGGAATCGCACCGAGGGCCTGGAGGACTCTCGTCCGGGCCGCTCTGGACGGGCTGGCAATGCCGGCGCGCGTGGCGGGTTCGACTGCGGAAGCGCTTCTCCGCGCCCTCGAAGGCGTGCACTTCCCGGAGCGCCTGGAGGACGTGGAGGCCCTCCGCGGGCTTCTGGCGAGAGAAGAGCTCCTGGTGCTGGCGGCCGGAATCGAGGAGAAACGGGCGCGCCTGAGGCGGAGGCGCGGCGTCATCCTCCGGGCGGACGCGGCCGTGCGGGAGGCCGCCCGCAAAGCCCTGCCCTTTCCGCTGACGGGAGCGCAGAAACGAGCGCTCCGGCAGATCGGTGCCGACCTCTCCTCGGGTCGCGCGATGGCGCGTCTCCTTCAGGGGGACGTGGGAAGCGGGAAAACGGTCGTGGCCGGCCTCGCCCTTCTCCTCGCGGCGAAGAACGGAGTCCAGGGGGCCCTGATGGCTCCCACCGAGATCCTCGCCGAGCAGCACGCGGCGGGACTGGCGGCCTGGCTCGAGAAGGCGGGGGTGCGCCTCGGCCTGCTGACCGGACGGGTCCGCGGGCGCCCCCGGCGTGCGCTCCTCGAAGCCCTGGCCCGGGGCGATATCGACCTGCTCGTCGGCACCCACACGCTGATCGAGTCTCCGGTCCGTTTCCGGAGGCTCGCTCTCGTCGTCGTGGACGAGCAGCACCGGTTCGGCGTCGCGCATCGGGCGCGGCTCTTCGGAAAGGGCGAGACTCCGCACGTCCTCGTCATGACGGCGACGCCGATCCCGCGCTCGCTCGCCTGGGCGATCTACGGCGAACTGGATGTCTCGATCCTCGACGAGAAGCCTCCGGGACGCTCGCCCGTCGTGACGCGGGTGCGGGAGGAAAGCGGAAGGGAGCGCGTCTACCGATTCGCGGCGGAGCGGGCAAGGGCCGGCGAGCGCGTGTACGTGATCGTGCCGGCGATCGAGGAGGGCCCCCGCGAAGTCGCGGCGACGCGAGAGACGGCCGAGCGCATCGCCGCGACGGTTCCCGGGGTCGCGATCGGCACGCTTCACGGCCGGATGGCGCCGGAGGCGCGATCGAAGGTCCTCGCGGATTTCGCGGCGGGAAGGATCGGAATCCTCGTCGCCACGACCGTGGTCGAAGTGGGCATGGACATCCCCGAGGCCACGTTCATCGTCATCGAGAACGCGGAGGTCTTCGGCCTCGCGCAGCTCCACCAGCTGCGCGGGCGCGTCGGAAGGAGTACCCGCCCCTCCTGGTGCGCTCTGATCGTCGGGGAGCGGGCCGGGAAGGAGGCGCGCGAGCGCCTCGCACTCCTCGAGGAAACTTCCGACGGCTTCCTGATCGCGGAGAAGGACCTGGAGGCGCGAGGCCCGGGCGATCTGCTCGGAAGCCGCCAGTCCGGACTTCCCGCCATGCGCGTGGCCGACCCGGTTCGAGATCTCGGACGGCTGGGAGAGGCCCGGCGGGAGGTCGTGGAACGCCTCGCGAAGGGCGAGGTGATCGAGAGCGACCTCTTCGGCGAGCCCTGACCTCGCGGGCCTGGTCGCGGCCGGGCGAGCATATAGTCTCTTCCACCGAACCGGCCGGCACCGGTCAAGCTGGAAAGGAGACGCTCGTGGGAATCCTCCACCTGATCTGGTCCGTCATCGTCGGATTCGTCGCCGGCCTCCTGGCGCGTGCCGTCCTTCCGGGGGCGGACACCATGGGCATGCTAGGGACCACGATCGTCGGGATCGTGGGCTCGCTCGTCGGCGGATTCATCGGCAGGCTCATCAAGAAGCCCGAGCCCGGAGCGGCCTTTCACCCGGCCGGCTTCGTGATGTCCATCGTCGGCGCGGTCGTCGTCCTCGTGCTCTGGCGGATGGTCCGCTAGCCCGGATTATTCATGGTCACCCGGACGAAACACGCGTAGTCGCCGGCGATAGAGAGTGATTGCGACACCGGTACCATGAACGAGCGATGTGTAGCTTGTCCGCGATCGGAGCGGCGGCCGGAGTCGATCATGAATAGTGCGGGCTAGGCCGGAGCGGCCCCGGCGTTTCCCTTGGACAGCGAGACCTTCGTCAGCCTTCTCGTCGGGACGGGGCTCGCGGCCGCGTGCGGGTTCCGCGTCTTCGTGCCGCTTCTCGTGATGAGCGTCGCGGCCCGCGCGGGGCATCTCCAACTGGCCGGCGGGTTCGGCTGGATCGCCTCGGGACCCGCGCTGACGGCCTTCGCGGCGGCGACCGTTCTGGAGATCGCCGGGTATCTGGTCCCGTACGTGGATCACCTCCTGGACGTCCTCGCGGCGCCGGCGGCCGCCGTGGCCGGCACGCTCGTGACGGCGTCCTCCGTGATCGGGATGAGCCCGTTTCTGCGGTGGACGCTGGCGATCATCGCCGGGGGAGGACTGGCGGCCCTGGTCCACGCGGCGACCGGCGCCACGCGGGCGGCGTCCACCGCCACGACCGGCGGGCTCGGGAATCCCGCCTTCGCCGCCGCCGAGGCGGGAGGCTCCACGCTGCTCTCCGTGCTGGCCATCGCGGCGCCCGTCGCCGCCTTCGCCGTTCTGATCCTGTTCGCCCTCCTCGCCTGGCGCGTT
The DNA here is from genome assembly GCA_033853815.1 of Thermoanaerobaculia bacterium. Lineage (GTDB taxonomy): Bacteria > Acidobacteriota > Thermoanaerobaculia > UBA5066 > Gp7-AA6 > JAWOLE01. Next base: position 7,445 of record JAWOLE010000465.1, on the reverse strand, counting down.
TTCCGCTTTGCCACGCGCAGCCGGCGGGTCCGGAATCGAGCGTGAGCGGCGGCGCCTCGGACTTGCCGCGCTGGCGAATCTCGGCTCCAATGGGCACTCCATTTCCGGGGAGGTGAATTTGAGAGTTCTGGTTACAGGGGGGACGGGCTTCGTGGGGACGTACGTGGTCAACGAGCTGCTCCGCCGCAAGCACGAGGTGACGGTGCTCGCCAGGTCGCCCGAAACCACGCACAACCGTTACAACCATCCGGTTTCGGCGGCTGTCGGAAACGTCCTCGATCCGGCGTCCGTCCGCCGCGCGGCCGAGGGCCGGGAGGCGGTCGTCCACGTCGTGGGGATCATTTCCGAAGAGGGGGAACAGACCTTCGACCGGATGCATCGCGAAGCGGCCGAGAACGTCGTGCGGGCCGCCCGCGACGCGGGCGCGCGCCGGTTCCTGCACACGAGCGCCATGGGCTCCTCGGAGGATTCCCCGTCCGAATACGGCCGTACGAAAGCGGCGGGGGAGAAGGCGGTGCGGGAGTCGGGCCTCGACTGGACGGTCTTCCGGCCCTCGATCATCTTCGGGCCGGGAGACGGCTTCGTCTCGCTGCTCGCCGGCATCGTCCGCAGGAATCCGGGTTTCATCCCTGTCATCGGGCCAGGGACGACCAGGTTCATGCCGGTGTCGGTCCACGACGTGGCCAGGGTCTTCGCCGACTCCCTCGAGAAGCCGGAGACCGTCGGCGAGGCCTTCGAGGTCGGAGGACCGGAGACCTTCACCCTGAACGAGATCTATCGCGAGATCGCGATCGCGGTCGGGAAACCCCGCAAACCCCTCCTTCACCAACCCCTCTGGTGGGGCCGGTTTCTCGCGGGGCGCTTCGAGGCGATGGCCCGCAGGGGCTGGATCGACAGTCCCCCGCTGACACGCGACCAACTCCGGAGCCTCTCGCGGGACAACACGGCGGACGTCTCGCGGACCGTGGCCGTCTTCGGGGGAGACTGGCGTGATTTCCGGTCCGGCATCCGGGAGTACCTGACGGGGTCGAAGCCCCACGATCCGAAGTTCGGCGTCGGAGCCGAAGTCGAGCTCGAACGGGTCCGGACCCTCCGGATTCAGTGATGAGACCGCGGGAGGGCTCGCGCCCTCCCGCGGCCTGCCGCCGGCTCCTTAGGATGGCGGCGGACAGGTCCCCGCAGTGTAGTAGCTGTCTCCCGTGAAGTCGTCCCCGACGGCGGCGTAGACGAAGAGCGTCCCGCCCGAGACCGTGTAGCTGATGTAGAAGTCGTCCTGCTTCAAGTCCCCCGCAGCGACGTTGGGGATCATCTTGAAAACCGGGAGCTGGACGTGGCTGAACTGCGGCACGATGATTTGGAACGACCCGAAGTTCGACCCGTCGGCTGTCCTGCGCGCGTTGAACGTCACCGTCACTGGAAATTCATTCGGGTTGAAGTAGCCGATGTTGGTGCGGAAGCCGATCCCCGACGCGACTTCCGCATCCGAGGCCTGGGAGAGGACGGGCAGCGTTCCGAAGCGGCAGACGGACTCGATCGCCAGGCCGTGGATGAAGAAGCCGTACGTCCCGGTGCCCACGGCGCGCTTGTCGTTCAGGATGATGCCCTCGGCGATCACGTCGCGGTCCGCCGTGACCCGCAGCGCGCCGATGCCGGAGGTGTTGAAGGTCGCGCCCAGGATGTCGTTCAGGACGAGCTGCTGGCCGGCGGCCACGACGAAATTCGCCGTCGCCGTCGGTCCCCCGAGCCCGGCGGCGTTGCTGGCGAAGAAGTCCACGACGACGTTGGCGGACGTCGTCGCGCGGTTCAAGATGCGCACGTGCTCGACGAAGTTCTCACCGCGCGCGCCCGTGGCCTTCAGGGTGACCGGGAGATAGATCACGGTGGGGGCGAAAGTCCCGGGCGCCGGGCGGAGCTGTCCACGGATGGCGCCGCCGGGGAAGTCGGCGTTGTGGATGTTGAAGTAGTAGCCTGGCGGATTCGACACAATCTCGGCGAGGAGCCCGGCGGCGACTCCCGTGACGGTCCCCTGCGAGATTCCGTTGGTAAAGGGGAGGTTGAACGGGATGATGACCGGCCCGGGCACTCCCGCCGCTCCGCGATGGATGTGGGAGCCTGTGGCGGGGAAAGTGATGTTCTCGGCGAAGGCCGTGAAGGTGATCGACCCCGCTCCCTGGTCGATCGTGAGGACGGCGAAGCCGACGCCGTCGGGATCCGCCGGATTCGGCGTCTCGTTGGCGCCCGTCAGGAATGCCGTGTAGGTCGAGACCTGGGCAGTTGCGGACGCGGCGAGCAGAAGGCCGATGGAAAGGCCGAGAGCGAGCCCGATGGACCGTTTCATACCTCCTCCTTACGCGAAGTTGCGCGCGGGAGGTGTATGCAACAAATGCGCCCGCCCGCCTCGTCTTTTCAGGAAAAGCTAACGCGGCTCGATCGGGCCAGGAGCGGCTCAAAGGAGTCGAGGCTCGGTGTTGAAACCTTCAGCTATGCCACCGCGCGGCGAAACGCCGTCGCGCGGCGAACGCTCCGCGGAGACGGCTCATCAGCTTCCGGCGGCCGGCCCTTTGCGCAGCCGGATCGAGCCCGAGTTGGTCTGGACGACGATTCTGGGGCCTCCTCCGTTCAGTGCGCCGGAAGCCCGCTGCCAGTTGCGCTGGCGCGTCAGCGACACCTCGGGAAAATCCGAATGGATGAGCATGTCGTCCGCGTCGGCGCCCTGAACCTGGAGATCGACGTCGCCGCGGAAATCCGCCGGCAGGGTCAGCGTGACGTCGCCGCCCGAGTCGCGGATCGAGATTCCGTTCTTGATCTCGCGGGCAATGACACCCACGCTGACGTCTCCGCCGCTCGTCGTCGCCTCGACGCTCCCCCTGACCGAGGGGAGAATGATGTCGCCGCCTCCCGTGAGCGCTGCGGCCGATCCGCCGACGGCCTCCGCCCGGATGTCGCCTCCGGCCGTCTCGAGCGCGACCGAACCGGTCACCGGGCCGGCCTGGATGTCACCCGCCAGAGTCCGGGCCTTCAGGTCCCCCGCGACGGGGCCGATCTGGATGTCCCCGCCCCAGGACCTCAGATCGGCTCCGGCTCCGGCCGAGGCGACGTGGATCTCTCCCGAGCGGGTCAGGATCTTTACCGTCCCGCTCACCCGGCCGATCGTGTAGGTTCCGCCGCCCGACGTGGCGAGGAAGTCGCCGGAGACGTCTCCGCGAACCACCGACTCCTCTGTCTCGCGCGGCAGGACGAGAACCCGGGGCACGCGGACCACGGGCTTCGCGCGGACGCGGATCTCTGGGATCGTGACGGCAAAACCGCGGCGCTCCGGGACGAGAGCCTTCGCGTCCGACTGCCGGGTTCCGGCCGCGAGGACCGCGATCGACCCGTTCAGCGTCGAGACGCGCACCTTTCCGCCTCCCTGGCCGATGGAGCCCTCGTACGCGCGGTGCGCGAAGGGAATGCTGATATGGCGCAGCTCGCGGCTGTACTCGCGCATCGATTCGCGTAACTCGACGTCCACCTGCTTGAGGGACTCCTCGATATCCTTGCGGAGGGTCTCAACGTCCACCATGGTGTCGCCTTCGTCGGGGCGGACGACGATCCGTTTTTGCGCCCGCCCGCGCTCCGCCCCGGGCCTCTCGGTCTTGCGGGGGGATTCCTCGGTTCCGGCCTCTTCGCGCTGCGCGGGAAGCGGGAACGTCGAGGAAATCGTGCCGTTCATCGTCGAAGCCGACAGCTCGAACTTCGCCTCCTTCGGCAGGGTCACGAGGATCGCCCCGTTCACGGTCCTGGCCTGGAGCCCGGCCGAGGGCGGGAGGGCCTGCATGGCGACATCGATCTTCCCGTTGACGCTCCCCGCGACGACGCCGCGGCGGCCGCCCCGGACGACGACGGCGCCGTTGACGCTCTGGAGCTCCTGGTCCGCCTCGCACCCTTCGGAGCGGACGTCCCCGTTGACGGTGTTCAGGATCGCGCGCACGCCGGCCGGGATCGTGACCTCGTACCGCGCGGAGATCCGGCAATCCTCGCAGCGCGTCCCGCCGTAGCGGTAGTCCATGAGCATGCGGCCGGGGGTCTTCGAAGACCCCCGCTTCGAATAGGGCCAGACAGAACGCAGCGTCACCTCGTTCCCTTCTCTCTCCTGGACAACGGTCGTCGCGCGGAGGAGCTCTTCCGCCTTCTGCCTGGTGGCGGCCGCGGCGGAGACGGTCACGACGGCGGAGAATTCCTTGCCGGGCGCGACCGAGATGTCTCCCGAGACGTTCTCGATGCGGAGAGTCGAGCCGGGAGGAAGCGTGGCATTGAAGCGATCCGTCCGCTTCACGGTGAAGGCGGCCTCTTCCGCGCTGAGCGCGGCCGCGAGGATCAGAAGGGCCCCCAGCGCCAGGAGGATCCAAAGGCCGGCCCGGCTGTTCCTGTCGCTCATCACTTCCAGAGACGCAGAACTCGTCATGAGGTCACCGTGTCTCCGGCTTTCCCGATTGCCGAGTTGAAACTCATGATTTGTCAGAACTCCATCGCCTTCAGCGCCGAGGCGGCCTTCGCGCGGACGAAACCGTTCTCGGCGGGATCGAAGGCCTTCTCGCGAAGCGACTCGATCGTGCGCTCGTCGGGGGACTCCTTCGCGGCCGTGGCCAGCGCATCGACGGCCACCAGGCGCACGGCCGGGTTGCGGTCGTTGGCGAGCGCATCCAGGAACGCGGCGCGAATCTCCGGCGAGACGGGGAAGGCGGCCAGGGCGTCGGCCGCTTTCTTCCGGACGCCGGGATTGGGGTCCTTCTTCAAGGTCGCCGTCAGGGCCCGCACGATCTCCGGGGAAGCGGGGGCGGAACGCGAGGCGTAGTGCGAGGACACCTGCTCGATCGCCCGGGACTTTTCACCGGAGGTCTGCGCGGAGCGGGAGACCAGATAGGCCAGGAGCCTCGCCATCTCCGGATCGTCGGGCCGCGCGACGACGGAGCGGCGCGACTCGACGTCGAAGGACACGCCAATGCGTCCCTGCGCGTCGGGCGGGCTGTAGGAGACGTTGGCCAGGCGGGCGCCCGCCTCGAGGGGCGCGGCGGCGGGAGCGGTTCCCGCGGCCACGGGGGCCGGCGCGGGCGGGGAAGAGACGTGCCGGGCCACCCAGCCGCCTCCGACCGCGGCGACGGCGAGCCCGGCCGCATAGGCCAGGGGCAGCACCCACCGGCGCCGGGGCCTGAAGGACTCGACGCGCCGGCGCAGGATCTCGTCCTCCATCAGCGCGAGCGTGCGCCGGCGGAACTCGGGCGTCACGGGGGCATCCGGGTCCTCTCCGAGACCCTGCCACGCGGCGTCGAGGCGGACCTTCTCGGCGCGGCAGGTCGGGCAGGTCTCCAGGTGGCGTGCGATCTCGAGCCGGGCCGGTTCGCCGGCTTCCCCCAGCAACTCGTCGACGAGAAGCGAGGTCAGTTCGCTGCATTCCATGAGGCATCTCCTTCGGAGAAATGGGACTTCAGGGTCTCGACAGCGCGGAAGATGCGGGTCTTGACCGCGCCGACCGAGATCCCGAGGACTTCGGCGATCTCGGCGTACGGCAGGCCGTGGTATCGGGCGAGGACCAGGGCCTCGCGCTGCTCGTCGGACAGGACCGACAGGGCCCGCCGCACGGCTTCCCGGCGTTCCCTGCGAACGAGCGCCCGCTCGATGCCGTCCCCCTTCTGGCGCGGCTCGGGAAGGCCCTCCAGCGGGACGACGGCCGCCCGCCGCTCGCGCCTCCGGCGGTCGCGGCAGGAGTTGGCGGCGATGGCGAAGAGCCAGGAGGAGACCTCGGCCCTCCCGTCGTACTGATGCGCTCGCGAAATCACCTTGACGAAAACCTCCTGCGTCACCTCTTCCGCCTCGCTCCGGTCGGAGAGCAACCGGTCCGCGAACCGGAGGAGGGCGGCGGCGTAGCGCTCGAAGAGCTCGCCCGCCCCGGTCGTATCACCGCGGGCGATCCGCTCGAGCAGGCTCCGGTCGGCCGGTCTTCCGGCCTGTGCGTCATTCATGGTCCGACCGGCACGGCACTGAGAGAGACGCGGCGGGCGCCGGAAGGTTTCGCACCGGGGGCCTCCAGCCCCGTTCCGAGCGCCGTGGTCCCGGTATTTTCCCGGCATGAGGCCGGCTCAGAATCCCGGGAGAACGGTCCGTTCGGCCATCCCCGGCAAGCGCCCGGACGCTCCGACCGCCTCCGGTATAGTCCCCGGCAGTGGACTCGCTTTCCTTCAAAATCGTGGACTTCGGCATCCAGCTCGCGGTGATCCTCTTCGCGATCTCCTTTCACGAGTCGGCGCACGCCTACTCGGCGCTCCGTTTCGGCGACACCACGGCGCGGGACCTCGGCCGGATCAGCCTGAACCCGCTCCGGCATCTGGATCCTTTCGGCAGCGTCCTGCTTCCCCTGTTCATGTACATCGTCTCCGCGGGGCGGATGATCTTCGGGGCCGCGAAGCCCACGCCGGTGGACCTGCGCAACACGCGGAACCCCCGTCTCGCCAACCTCGTCGTCTCGGCCGCCGGGCCCGTTTCGAACTTCCTGCTCGCGGCGGTCGCGCTCGCGGTGCTCCTGGCCATCAAACGCGCAAATCCCCGTGCCATCGTGGAGCTGTTCTTCGCAACCGAGGGACGGCGCTTCGCTCCCGGCGCTCTCGCTCCGATCAACTACGTCTTGTATCACTTTGCGCTCGTGAACCTGTTTCTGGGAGTCTTCAATCTGATCCCGATACCTCCGCTCGACGGGAGCGGCGTGGTCATTTCGGTCTTCGGCGGATCGGTGGCCAGGATCTACGCCGTGACGGCGCGTTTCGGGTTTCTCATTCTGCTCGCCCTGCTCTATCTCGGCGCGCTCAACTGGATTTTCGGGCCGATCTACCAGGCCTTTCGGCTCCTCGTCTTCGGAGGGCTGTAATGGCGGCCGAAGAAGACGGCTCGGAGAGCGGCCTTCCCCCCGTCGCGACCGCGGCCTTCTCCGGGCCGCTCGACCTGCTGCTCCACCTGATCCGCGTCAACCAGGTCTCGATCACCGACATCCCGATCGCCGAGATCACCGAACAGTACACGGCCTACCTGGACGCGATGCAGGAGCTGGATCTCGACGTCGCCTCGGAGTACGTCGCTCTGGCGGCGGAGCTGATCTACATCAAGTCCCGGATGCTCCTGCCGCGGCCTCCCGGAGCTCCGGAAGAAGACCCGAGGCTGGACCTGGCGCGGCGGCTGCTCGAGTACGAGCGCTTCAAGAGGATGGCCGAGTCGCTTCACGAGATCGACTCCCTGCGCGCGGGCCTCTGGGCGCGGCCCGAGACCCAGCTTCCGAAGGGGGGCGAGACCATCACCCTGGAGGTCTCGCTCTTCGATCTGATCGAGGGGTTCCGGAAGGTCACCGACCGGTACAAGCTCGCTCATCCTCCTGCCCTGGCGATCGCGCACCTGCGGTTCTCGGTCCGGGAGAAGATGGA
>JAWOLE010000464.1:0-13054 GCA_033853815.1 Thermoanaerobaculia bacterium | reverse complement strand
ATCGTGTTCCCCGAGGGGGACAACCCCAAGATCCTGCGGGCGGCCAAGATCCTGGCCGAGGAGGGGATCTGCCGGCCGATCCTGCTCGCCCGCGAGAAGGGGGCGGAGGCCCTCGCTCGCGAGCTGCAGGTCCCCATGGATCAGGTCGAGATCATCCACAGCGAGACCTCGGAGAAGCTTCCGGCCTACGCCCGGCGCCTGGTCGAGCTGCGCGGCCGGGACGGCGTCACCGCCGAGTCGGCGGCGCGGATGGTGCGCATCCGCAACATCTACGCGCCGCTGATGCTCGACGCGGGCGACGCCGACGGCGTGATCTCGGGCCTGACGCAGGCCTACCCGGACACGATCCGGCCGGCCCTGCAGATCGTCGGCACGGCTCCCGGAGTCCGGCGCGTGTCGGGTCTCTACATCCTGATGCTGAAGGACCAGACGTTCTTCTTCGCGGATACGACCGTCAACATCGACCCGACGGCCGAGGACCTGGCCGAGATCGCTCTGCTGACCGCGGACGCCGTACGCCGCTTCGACATCGAGCCGCGCGTGGCGCTCGTCTCCTTCTCCAACTTCGGTTCCAACCGCAACGCGACCGCCGTCAACGCCCGGCGGGCCGTCGAGCTGATCAAGGCCGCCCGCCCGAACCTTCCCGTGGACGGAGAGATGCAGGCAGACCTGGCGGTCGTGCCGGAGATGCTGGAAGCGACGTATCCATGGGCGACTGTCCGCCGCCCCAACATCCTGATCTTCCCGAACCTCGAGGCGGCCAACGCGGCCTACAAGCTCGTCTGGCGCCTGGCGGGCGCGGAGGCCATCGGTCCGATCCTGCTCGGCATGGCCCGTCCGGTCCACGTCCTGCAGCGCGGCGTGGACGTCGCCGACATCGTCAACATGGCCGCCATCGCCGTCGTCGACGCCCAGGAAAAATCCGCGCGGTCGTCGAGTGGTGCGTAACCTTCGAATCGATAGTGGCAGAAAATCCGCCCTGGAGCCTGCGGCGTTCCCTGCCGGGGCACGCTCGCGCAGGCCGTTACACGGAGAACCGGCGCTCGCTGAGGGCTCCTCGCAGTCTCAGCGTGGGTTCCGGCCAAGGTTTTCCATGCTCGTCACCCATCACCCCGTATGGGAACGCCTCCGGCTCCGGGGCTCCGGCCGCGCATATCGCCGCGCTGGAGCCACGGCGGCGGCGGAGCCTCCCGGAGGAGGCCAGGAGCGAAGGAGCACGCCGTTGACTCTCAGTCGCCGCGCTGCTCGTGCGACTGAGCGACGAGCGACGGCCCGGAACTCCTCTGTGCGGCCTGGCCGGCGTGTGCCGACGTGGGAGGCGCAGCCGACGTCGTGGCGGATCGGAAAGGAAGTTCATTCCCACGGCTGGTATCGATTCCGCTGTTAAAGGAACTAGTATCCCGTCTCAAGGGCGCATGTAGAATCCTGTCTCAAGGGCGCACATGATCGAAACCAAACTCGCGAACCGCTACGAGATCGTGTCTGAACTCGGGCGCGGCGGCATGGGAATCGTCTACCGGGCGCGCGATCCGCTGCTGAACCGCGAGGTGGCCGTCAAGCTCATCTCCTCGTCGGACCTGACTCCGGAAATCGCCGAGCGGTTCCAGCGGGAGGCGCAGCTGGTCGCCCAGATGGACCATCCGGGCATCGTGCCGATCTACGACCTGGGGCAGGACGACGGGTCTCTCTTCTTCATCATGCCGGTCGTGGAGGGGGAGAACCTTCGCCACCTGCTCTGGGCCGGGTCGCTGCGCCTGGGCGAGGTCCTCGACATCGCAATCCAGGTGGCCGACGCCCTGGAGTACAGCCATGCCCGCGGCGTCGTTCACCGCGACATCAAGCCGGAGAACATCATGGTCTCGCGGCACGACGGCGCGGTCCGCGTCCGCGTCATGGACTTCGGCCTCGCCCACGCGACGACCGAGAGCCGGTTGACGAAGACCGGCACCCTCGTGGGGACGGTCGCATACCTGTCGCCCGAGCAGGTGACCGCGCACGCCTTCGACGGCCGCTCGGACATCTACTCGCTGGGAACGGTCCTCTACGAGTGCCTGGCCGGGGAGCCGCCTTTCTCCGGGGAAGTCCAGTCGATCCTCTACCGGATCGTCCACGAGGTTCCGCAGCCGCCTCGGGCGCTCGGAGCCGAGATCCGGGAAGAGTTGCAGGACATCGTGCTCCAGTGCCTGCAGAAGGACCCGGCCAGGCGCCCGCAGCGGGCGGGGCAGGTGGCGGATGCCCTGCGGCGCCACAAAGCGAGCCTTCAGACCGACGAGTTCTCCCGCTCGGTCGTCCTGACCGCGAGCCGCGTGATCCAGCGGCCGGCGGCCTCGGCCTTCATCGGCCGGGAGAAGGAGTTCATCGAGCTGCAGCACCGCCTGAACGCGGCCGTCGCCGGAGACTGCCAGTTCGCCGTCGTGGCGGGGGAGCCGGGCATCGGCAAGACGCGCCTGCTCGAGGAGCTGAAGAAGCTCGCCGCGGCGCGCAAGATCCGGGCCCTCTACGGGCGCTTCGTCGAGCAGGACCGGGCCTTCTCCTATCAGGGGTTCTGCGAGCTCATCCAGGACTACTTCCGCGCCCGGGACACCGGAAGCTCCGCCGCCGAACGCCCCGACTTTTCCGATCTCGCTCCCGAGCTGCTCTCCCTCTTTCCGCTCCTGACGGAGATTTCCGAACTTCGTTCGGCGGCGAGCGGCGGCTCCCGTTTCGCGGCCGCACCTGCGGAGCGCAAGGCGGAGGACCGGATCCAGATCTTCGAGCTCCTGGCCCGGACCCTGACGCGCATCGGCGGCGGAAAGCCCCTCGTCCTGATCCTGGAGAACCTGCACGGCGCCGAGATCTCGATCGAGGCTCTCCAGTACATCGTCCGGCGGCTCTCGCCGACGCCGACGCTCGTCGTCGGAAGCTACCGCCAGACCGAGACCGACAAGCGGCACCCCCTGATCCGCATGCTCGATTCCTTCGCGGACGATCCGCGCTTCGTCCAGATGACACTCGGGCCCTTCTCGCCCTCGGAGCACCGCGCGCTGATCGAGTCGGTGGCCGGCGGCGCGAAGGTCTTCGACGCCCTGGCCGAGCGCCTGCGCGAGGCGACGGAGGGCAACCCGTTCTTCACCAAGGAGCTCGTCCGCTCCCTGATCGATTCCGGAGGAATCGCCCGCGACGACTCGGGCGCCTGGAACTTCTCGAAGGCTACCGCGATCTCCTCCGACGCCCTGCCGGCCACGATCCAGCAGGCCGTGGAGAAGCGCATCGAACGGCTGCCGGAAAACCTGCGTGAGATCCTCTCCATCGCCTCGGTCCTCGGGCGGAGCTTCGATTACCGGGACCTCGAAACCCTCGCGGAAGACGCCAGGGACCTCGACGACTCGACCGAGCAGCTCCTGCGCGAAGGAATCCTGGAGGAGGAGAGGGAGTCGCGCGGCGACCGGCTGTCGTTCGCGAGCGGTATCGTCCGGGACGTCCTCTACGGCGCGCTGTCCCGCCGCAAGCGCCGCTCGCTCCACCGCAAGTACGCGGAGCTGCTCGAGAAGCGCTACGCGGGGCGGCTCGAGCGCGTGTATCCCGACCTCGTCCATCACTTCTCCCAGGCCGACGTCGCCGAAAAAAGCGTCGAATACGGGTTGAAGCTCGCCCAGAAGTCTCTGGACGCCTTCGGCGCCGACGACGCGCTCCGGGCCGCCAAGACCTGCCTCGAGTTCCTGGAGGACGAGGAGTGGACGGGAGATCCGGCGCTGGAGGGGGAGGCGCGCATGATCGCCGCCCGCGCGCACCGGATGGCCGGCAATACCGAGGGGGCGCTGCGCGAGGCCGAGGCAGCCGTGAAGGTCTTCGAAAAGGAGAAGGCCTTCGAGAAGGCCGTCGGGGCCACACTCTTTGCCGCGGAGACCGCCTGGCAGGAGCGCCGCGTGGAAGAGACGCGCCGCTGGGCCGAGCGAGGTATAGAGGCCTCGGCCTCGGGGGGAAGGCCCGGCGAGAGGAGCAAACTCCTCTCGCTCGCCGCGACCGTCGCCAACCTGCGCGGGGAGTACGCGAAAGCGGCGGCCTATCTGGCCGAGATCGAGCGGCTGGCCCCGTCCGAGAAGGAGAAGGCGGAAGAGATCCCGCGGGGAGGGCGGCTCGTGGCCGCTATGTCCAACCCGATCCTGACGACCGATCCGGGCGCCTATCAGACGACCGAGGAGCACGAGGTCCTCGGCAATGTCTTCGAGACGCTCGTCACGACGGACACCCAGGGTAATCTCGTGCCGCTGCTGTGCGAGCGCTGGTCCTTCGAGGAGGGAGGCCGCACGGTCCGGCTGGAGCTGCGGCACGGCATCGACTTCTCCGACGGCGCTCCTCTGACGGCGGCGGCGGTCAAGGCTTCGCTCGAGCGATCCATCCGCGCATCGCGCGAGGCGACTCCCGCGGCCTTTGCGTCGATCGAGGGAGTGGCGGAGTATCTCGCGGGAAAGGCTTCCGACGTCTCCGGGATCCGGGCCCCCTCCGAGGACCGTGTCGAGATCCGCCTGACCGATGCCCTGCCCATATTCCCGGCGTTCCTGACCGACGGGAGGACCTCGATCGCGCTCTCAACCGAGGAGGGCGCGCCACTGGCGGGCACGGGTCCCTTCCGGATCGTCGAGCAGGCACCCGAGCGCGTTTTGCTGGAACGCAACCCGCGCTACTGGAAGGACACGCCCGCAAAGCTCGACGCCGTCGAGTTCCGCGCAGGCCTTTCGGCGTCCGCGATCGCCTCGGGTCTCCGATCCGGGGAGCTGGAGCTGGCGCGCGATCTCCTGCCCAAAGACCTCGAGGCCATCCTGCGCGAGCCGAAGTTCCGATCGGGCCTCGTCGAGACGCCGAAGAAGAACACCTACTTCGCCCTGTTCAACTCGTCGAGCGCGGCCGGCGGCAACGCCTCCCTGCGCCAGGCCATGGCCCACGCCGTGCGCACCCAGGACTTCGTGTGGGCCTCGCTCGGGCGTTTCGCGCTGCCGGCGACGGGTCTCCTGCCTCCCGGGGTCCCCGGCCACGACGCGGGGCGGCGCCAGGTCCACCCCGAGCGGGAGAAGGCGGTCGAGGCGATCCGGTCCTGCGGCCTTCCCCTGCCCGTCCGGCTCTCGGCCGCGGTCCACCCGATCCTGCTCGACCAGTACGCGGCCCTGACCAGGGCTCTCTTCGCGATCTGGGCGGAGGTCGGCGTCGAGGTCACGGCTGTCACGAAGGCGATGGGCGAATACCTCGAGTCCTGGCACGGCGGTCCCGGCTTCGACATGTGGATCGGGAGGTGGATCGCCGACTACGACGACCCGGACAACTTCACCTTCTCCCTCTTCCACTCCGGCAACGGCCGCCTGCGCAACTACTTTTCCTCACCGGAGGCCGATCGCATCCTGGAAGAGGCGCGGCGGGAGGGCCGGCCCGGCGCCCGCGAAGTCCTCTACCGGAAGTTCGAGAACCTGCTGCTCGACTCCGCGGCCCTCGTGCCGCTCTTCCACGACGTGGACTACCGCATCGCGAGCCCGCGCGTGCGGGGGCTGCAGCTGCGCTCGACCGCGCCCTACGTCAACTACGCCGAGATCGGGAAGGTGGAGACGCCGGCGCCCGAGGCAGCGGCCGAGAGGGCCCCGGCCGGCGGAGTCCTGCAGGTCCCCATCGCGGGGGTCATCCGCGGCCTCGACCCGTCAGTCGCCTCGACGGCCGAGCAGGCGGAGGTCCTGACCTCCCTCTTCGAGCCTCTGACCCGCGCGACCCAGGACGCCCGCGTGGTGCCCTGGCTCGCGTCGGAAGTCGCACCGGAGGCCGAGGGGATGCGGTTTCGTTTCCGGCTGCGACCGGGCATCCGTTTCCACGACGGGCGGCCGCTGACCGCGCGCGACGTCCGCCACTCCTACGAGCGCCTCCTCGCCAATCGGGAGAGCGAGGCCCGCTGGTTCCTTTCGCCCGTGCGGGGGGCGAACCGCGTCCTCTCCGGTGAGGCCTCGGATCTCGAAGGCTTCCGCATTCTCTCTCCCTCCGATTTCGTCATCGAGCTCGAGAAGCCCATGTCCTTCTTTCCCGCGCTGATCTCCTACGCGGCGACGGCGATCGTCCCCGAGGGGACGCGGCAGATCGGCGCCAGCCTGCGGGAGGGCGCGGTCGGAACCGGACCCTTCCGCGTGGTGGCCTTCGAGCCGGGGCGCAGGCTCGAGGTCGAGCGAAACCCGTACTACTGGCGCACGGGGTATCCCCGCAGCGAGGGGATCGTGTTTCGGTTCGGCATGTCCCCCGAGGAGATCCGCGACGAGTTCCTGGCCGGGCGCCTCTCGCTGGCCTCGGATCTGGTGCCTGCCGACGCGGAGACTCTGCGGCACGATCCCCGTTTCGCCTCCGGGTACCGGGAGACGCCGCGGCTTCAGACCTACTTCATCGCCTTCAACCGGCGGCGCGGACCCCTGAAGGACGTCGCCATGCGGCGCGCGCTCGCGGGAGCGATCGACGTGCCCGCTGCGGTTCGCCGGTCCCTCGGGCGGCACGCGATTCCAGCGAACGGCGTCATTCCGCCCGGCCTTCTCGGCCACTCTGCGACGCCGTCTTCGCGCCCGCCTTCGAAGTCCGCCTCGGCTTCCTCCGACAGCGAAGTCCTGCAGACGGTCTCGCGCGAGTCGGTGGAGCTTCTGGGCGCGATTCATCCGCTCTTCTTCGGCGAGTACGCCGCTTTCTACGACGAGATCGCCCAGGCCTTCCGCGAGATCGGCTACACCATCCGCTCCGCCGGGACGACGATGCCCGAATACATGGAGGCGCGCCTGAACGAGACGGCGGACCTCATCATCGGGCGCTGGGGAGCCGATTACCCCGACGCGGATACCTTCATCCATGGAATCATGCATTCGAAGGAGGGATTCCTCGGCCGCTACTGGGGCGACACCGGGCTCGATCCGTTGATCGAGCGCGGGAGGAGCGAGACGGACCCGAGGGTCCGCCACGCGATCTACCGGGAGATCGAGGAACGGATCGCGAGCGAAGCGCTCCTGTTGCCCCTGTTCTACGACCAGGTCGGCTGCTTCGCCCGCCCCGAGGTGGAGGGCCTCTCGATGGGCCTGACCAACCCCATCGTCTCCTACGAGAACCTTTCCGTCCGGCGGTAACCGTCGCTACGCGCCGCGAGAGCGACGCGGCTTCGCCGCCGGCGGGCGGCTCGGCCGGATGCGGCCTCGACCGCCCGCCTCGTCGCTCACTCAGCGCTTCGCTCCCGCGGCGCGCGCCTCCTCCCTCCTTCGTCGGGAGACTACGCGCGCCGCGAACGAAGTGGGGCGGGGCCGCTTCCCCGGTTGTGTTTCACTTGATGGGACCCTGATGATATGTCATATCTGACATATTCGGCTACGGTCTGGGAGTCGGGGTGGGCGGGGCGGGTTTGCGGAGGGCGGTCCAGCGGATCGTGCGCTCGGCGGTCCGGAAGGTGCCGTCGATCGAGTCGCTGGAGACGGTGCCGTCCAGGTGCCAGACGGCGGTCGGCGTGACGAGGTCGAAGGAGACGCCCGAGCCTGCCGCGCGGAGGTTCGAGAGCTCGGTCGCGTTTCCGTGGAGGCCGATGTAGAGACCGGCGAGGCCCGAGGACGTTGACCGGAACCTGAGCGTCCCGGCGATGATGCCCTTCCCGGTGTTGGCCCGGAAGTCCCACTCGCCCGGGAGAGTCGCCGCCGCGGAAGCCGGCTCGAGCGGCGACGGTGATGGAGCAGTCGGGGTAGGAGAAGGAGGAAGGGGCGAGGGCACGGGAGGCGCCGGAGTCCTCTTCGGCGATGGCGATGCCGAAGGAATCGGGCGAGGGGTCGCCGTCGCGGTCGCCGGGACCGGCGTCGAAGTGGGAGTCGCCGAGGCGACCGGCCGGGTCGGGGAAGGCGTCGCGCTCGGCGGCGCCGCCGTCGGTGTAGCGGATGGGACGGTCGGGGCTGGCAGGACCCGTCGCGGAGCCGGCCGCAGGGTCGGCGTCGGAGCTGGCAGGGGAGTTGACGTTGCCGTTGCCGGCGGCGTCGCTCTGGGCCTCTCCAGTCGTGGCGTCGCGGTCGCGGTCGGACGAGGAGTCTCGGCGGCCGGCGTCACGAGCCTCGCCACGACCGTCGTCGGCCCGCAACGCGAGGAGAGAAGAAGAGCTAAAGCGGCGACGAGTCCCGTCAGCGCCCGCAGCGCTCGAATCGAGGGTGTCATCTGGCTGCGGCCTCAGCTTCCGCCAGACGGAGTTTCCCGGCCGGTACGTCGCTCATCTCAGTTCTTCGGCCGGAGGGCCAGAGGACGGTGACGCGGTCGGCGCGATCGTGATCGCCGAGGCCGAAGAAGAGGGACTTCGAGCCGGAGGAGAGGAAGGAATAGCCGGCGGAGACGACCTGCGCGCGTTTCAAGCCGCCGACCTCGACGGTCACGACGGCGCCTAAGGCGTCGCGGGTCGAGCGGTAGAGGCCTGTCGCGTGCGGATCGCCTTGCAGCGTGACGACGAGAGACTTCGCCTGGGAGGGATTCCGGTTGATCCAGAGGGAGGGGCGTTGGAGGAAGCCGGTGGCAAAGAGGTCGGGCGCGCCGTCGCCGTTCGCGTCCGTGACGACGAGGCCCCGCTGGTTGGCGTCGGATTCGAGGCCGGTGACCGCGGCGAGCTCGGCGAAGTGGCGGCCGTCCAGGTTCTTGTAGAAGCGCTTGGGAGGATGGCCCCAGAGCGAGTCCTCGCCGAATTCCGCGATCGGAATACCCTTCTCGAACTTCTTGTACTCGGCCGACATCAGGTTCCAGAACTCGATCTCGTGCTCAGCCGGGCTCTTGCCCGTGACCATGCCGTTGACGACGAAGATATCGGGGCGGCCATCCATGTCGGCGTCCACGAAGACGCAGCCCCAGGACCAGGAGGTGTCGGAGACGCCAGCCTCGTCCGACGTCCGGTCGAAGCCGCCGCCGCGCCCCGCGCGGAAGAGCGAAGACCCGCGCGACATGGCTTTCAACCGGCGCCAGACGAGGGGACGGCCCAGGCTGTAAGGGAACTCCGGCATCGGGAAGCGCGGATCCGCGAGGAACCAGTTGTAGGGGAAAGAGTAGTTCGAGACGTAGAAGTCGAGCCGCCCGTCCCCGTCGTAGTCGTCCACGGCGACGCCCATGCCGAAGCCCGGGTCCTTGACGCCCGCCTTGCCTGCGATGTTGGTGAAGGTCCCGTTGCCGTTGTTGTGGAGGTAGGTATTGTTGCCGAAATCGTTGGCGACGTAGAGGTCGGGCCAGCCGTCGCCGTCGAAGTCCGCGGACTGGACGGCGAGGCCCCAGCCGGTGTCGCCCGTGCGCGAGGCCTTCGTGACGTCGGTGAAGGTCCCGTCTCCGTTGTTGCGGAAGAGGTGATTGGGAGGGGCGTTGTTCGCCTGGATGTTGGGGCCGTGGTCGGGATGGCCGTAGACGAGGACGTAGAGGTCGGGGAGGCCGTCGCGGTCGTAGTCGAGGGCGGCGGCGGAGGTGCAGTAGTCGTTTAAGGCCACGCCGGCCTTCTTCCCGACCTCCTCGAAGGTCCCGTCTCCGCGGTTGTGGTACAGCAGGTTCGGCCGGGAGAGGTAGGTCACGTAGAGATCGGGCCGGCCGTCGTTGTCGTAGTCGAAGGCCAGGGCACCCGTGGCCTCTCCCTCCTGTCCCGCGACGCCCGCCTCCTCCGCGACGTCCTCGTAGGTGCCGTCGCCGCGGTTCCTGTAGAGGCGGTTGCCGTCGCCGCCGACGACGAAGAGGTCCTCGCGTCCGTCGCCGTCGAAGTCGAGGACCGCCACCCCCGGCGGCATGTGCTCTCCCGGGATCGGCACGTTGCGCCCGGCGTTGGGGAGGAAGGCCTTGTGAACCCGCGTCAGGCCCGCCTTCTCGGCGACTTCTTCGAAGAGGGGCTCCGACGCCGAGGCTTCGAGCCAGTCGAGGAGAGAGGCCGATTCGATCTGCCAGCCCGAATCCGCGCGCTTGGAGGGAGCGAGCACCGCCCGGAGCCTCCCCCCCTCCTGCAGAAGCGCGCCGCTCTTCTCCCGACCGGTCAGCAGCAGCCCGAGCACGATCTCCCGGCGATCGCCGCGGCGCTTGAAGTCGGAGATCACCTGCTCGGTCCGGCCGAGCGACGCGAACCTCGCCCGAATCTCCGACAGCCGACGCTGAAGGGCCTCACTCCCTCTCCCCGCGGGAGAAGGAAAGGGTGAGGGGCCCCCCTTCGCCGAGGCCCTCCGATAGACGCCAATCCGCAGAGGTGCTCGGGTCGGCACCTCCGTCAGCTCGTCCCCCGGCAGCGGCCCGCTCCACGAGAACGCATCCGCGTAGAAGCCCGGATCCGGCGCGCCGGATTTCCAGTCCTCGAGGTACCTCTCGGTGAAGGCGGAGACGCGGTCGGAGTAGTCCTCGAGGGTCGGCAGAGGGGGCTCGCGGTGGGAGGCGCAGGCGAGGCCGACGATGACGCTAGAGGCGAGAAGGGGTCGCGAGAATCGGGTGTGAAGGCGCCATCTCATCGCTTCGGGAAAATATAATCGAAGGTCCTTTGTCTCTTTCGGAACGCCTCGCAGAGAGGATCCGCCGCGAAGGACCCATCTCCTTCCGGGATTTCATGGACGCGGCTCTCTACGATCCGAGGGAGGGGTACTACGCGCGGGGACCTCGCATCGGCGAGGGGGGCGACTTCGTGACCTCTGCCCACGTGACGCCGGCCTTCGCCGCCGCGATCGCCCGCCGGTTCCGGCGGGACACCGAGAAACTCGAGGGCGGCGTGGATTTCGTCGAAGTCGGAGCGGGCGAGGGGCGTTTGCTCGAGGATCTTGCCGCGGCTCTCGCTCGCGAGGACCCCTCTTTCGCCGGCCGCGTGCGCCTGACGGCCGTCGAGCGGTCGGCCGCCGCCAGGCGGGCGATCGCGCGGCGGAGGATCGCTTTCCGGATCCTGGACTCGCCGGAGGACCTGCCCGAAGCCTCCGTCTCGGGTTGGATCTTCTCCAACGAGCTTTACGACGCACTGCCCGTGGCGCGGGTCGGCGAAACCCCGGAGGGTCTCTGCGAGTGGCGCGTCGGAACCGACGGGCATGGATTCGTCTGGACCCGAGGCCCAGCGCCCGAGGAGTACAGGGAGTACTTCTCGAGCTTTGGCGTCCATCTCGAGCCGGGCCAGTCGGCCGAGATCTCCCCGAAAGCGGCCCCGCTTCACCGCCGGCTTGCGCGGGCGCTCCTGCGCGGGTTCCTCGTGGCCTTCGACTACGGCCACCGGGCGCCGGTCCTCTACCATGCGCTCGCGCGCCGCGACGGGACCCTCGCCGCCCATGCGGAGGGACGGCGCCGCTCCGACCCCCTCGCTCGCCCCGGAGCCGTGGATCTGACGGCGCACGTCAACTGGGACGACCTCATTCGAGCCGGGGAGAGCGAGGGCCTCACGACCCTGGGCGTTACGCGCCAGGGGAGATATCTCGTCGAAGCGGGGCTCTTCGACTTCGTTGCGTCGAGCGCCGAGAAGTGGCGCGCCTATCGTCTGGTCGATCCGGAAGGGATGGGAGAGGAGCTCTCCGTCCTCGTCCAACGAAGGTGACAGGCCGCCTGCCGCCTCCGAACCCAGCAGCTCGCATCATTGACACCCCTCCCCCCTCCGATAAAATGCGGGCCGATGGCAAGTTACCTCCCGATTCTTGTCATGGGTGTGCTCGCCGCCGCTCTGCCGCTGGGGACGATCTTCATCGCCCGGGCGATCCAGACCCGCCGCCCCAATCCTGCCAAGCTCGAGCCCTATGAGTGCGGGGTGGACGCGACGACGACCGCCTTCGACACGCGCTTCTCGGTGCGCTATTTCCTGATCGCCGTTCTCTTCGTGGTCTTCGACGTCGAGACGATCTTTCTCTTTCCCTGGGCGGTGATGTTCCACCGGCTGGGCCTGTTCGGTTTGATCGAAATGCTCGTTTTTCTCGTGATCCTCGTCGTCGGCTACTTCTATGTCTGGAAACGCAAAGCCCTCGACTGGGCCTGAGCGCTGAGCGCTGAGCGGTAACCGGAGGGCTTGAGACATGGGCCTCGTCGACAACCGTTTCGAGGAGAACGTCCTGACGACCACCGTGGACTCGGTGATCAACTGGGCGCGGCGGTCCTCCATCTGGCCGATGCAGTTCGGGCTGGCCTGCTGCGCAATCGAGATGATGGCCGTCATGGACGCCCGGTTCGACCTGGCGCGGTTCGGCGCGGAGGTCTTTCGGGGTACCCCCAGGCAGTCCGACCTCATGATCGTGGCCGGCACGGTCGTCGAGAAGATGGCGCCGATCATCAAGCGCCTCTACGACCAGATGCCCGAGCCCAAGTGGGTCCTCGCGATGGGCTCCTGCGCGACCTGCGGCGGACCCTATCGGACCTACGCGGTGACCCAGGGCGTGGACCGCATCGTGCCGGTGGACGTGTACGTGCCCGGCTGTCCTCCCCGCCCCGAGGCCCTGATCTACGGGATCATGGCTCTTCAGAAGAAGATCGACCGCATGAAAGTCATCCGGAAGGCTTCGTAAACCTTGCCCGAGGAAAAACCGCCCGCGCCCGCATCCGCTCCCGCCCCGGGCGCGGAGGCCAAGCCCAAGGAAGCGCCGAAGAAGCTCGAGGCCGCCGACGCCTCCGCTCACCCCTGGGTGCAGTCGATCGCATCGGGAGTGCCGGGCGCGGTCGTGTCCTCCAAGGAGTTCGCCCGCCAGGTCACCGTCGTCGTCGCCCGCGAGAAGGTCGCCGAGGTCGCGCGGTACCTGAAGGAGAAGGAGGACTTCCGCTACTGCGTGGATGTCACGGCCGTGGACTGGAAGAAGCGCGAGCCGCGTTTCGACGTCGTCTATCACTTCTATTCCTTCTCCAAGAACGACCGCATCCGCGTCAAGTGCGGCGTCGCTGACGGGGAGGAGGTCCCTTCGATCGCCGGCGTCTTTCTCGCCGCCGATTGGTCGGAGAGGGAGACCTACGACATGTTCGGGATACGGTTCGCCGGCCATCCCGACCTGCGGCGCATCCTGACCTGGGAGGGCTTCCACGGACACCCGCTGCGCAAGGACTTCCCGCTCGAGGGGATCGACACCGGGGCCGCGATCTACCCGGAGGAGTGGCC
>JAWOLE010000463.1:0-3320 GCA_033853815.1 Thermoanaerobaculia bacterium | reverse complement strand
GCCGCCCGCCACGACAGGACGAGCCCCATCTACGGCATGCCGATCATCGACACCGACAAGGCCCGCACCGTGATGGTCATCAAGCGGAGCATGAACCCGGGCTTCGCCGGCGTGGACAACGAGCTCTACTACCTCGACCGGACCCTCATGCTCTTCGGCGACGCCAAGGCCTTCGTCTCCGAGCTCGTCAAGGAGGCCGAGGCCCAGAGCGGCGGGCGGAGCTGAGCGGCGAGGCTGCCCCAGGGGCCGTTTGGGGGGAGACTTCGGCCCATGGACCCGGTCAAGATCGGCGAGGCGCTTCCCTTCGCGCTCATGGGACTTTTCGCCGCGCTTCTCGCCGCGCCGGAGGCGCGAGCGCAACTGGATCCGGTCCGTCGCGATCTCGTTCAGATCGGCTACAGCCGTTCCGTGGAAGGTTCGGTGCCGGTCGCCGCCTACGGCTACTACTATCTGAGTCGTCCCGAGTTTCTCCGGGAGGACCGGGCGCTGAGGCTCGCCGCGACCCCGCTCTATCTGGACGGCGAGCTCGGTTTCCGCGACGCCTTCGGGCCCGGCACGGATCTCGGCATCGGGCTGAGCGGGGGCGGTTTCGCTTACATCTACAACGAAATTCAGAAGGGAGAATGGCTCCGCGATCAGTCCTTCACGGGCCACGGGGGCGCTGCCTCGCTCAGTCTCTATCACCTCTTCAATCCCGGAGAGCTGATCCCGCTGAACGGAATCGTGCGCGCAGGCTTCACGTACGTCTCGTACGTCCGCAGCAGCCGCAATCCCGAAAGCTTCACTCTCCCGCCGAACCAGCCCGTCGCGACCCTCCGGGCCGGAATCCGCTTCGGAGGGCAGGAGCCCCGACTGCAGCCGCCCTTCGCATTGGAGCTATCGGCCTGGTACGAAAGCCAGCTCCGCTTCAGCCCCGGAGCCTACGGGTTCGACGGAGACCGGCAGGTGGAACGCTTCGTTCAGAAGGCCTGGGGGCGCGCACTCCTCGACTACACGCTGGCGGACTCGCGGCACCGGCTGACGCTCAGCGTGGTGGCCGGCACCTCCCTCCATCCCGACCGGCTCTCCGCGTACCGGGTGGGAGGGACCTTCACGCTCGCCTCGGATCTTCCCCTCGTCCTGCCCGGATACATCGAGGGCGAGCTGAGCGCCCGGAACCTCGTGCTGATGGGCGCCACGTATTCCGTTCCGCTCGAGCCGATGCAGCGATGGGTTCTCTCTGGAGGCGGAAGCACGGCCCGAATCGACTACACACCGGGCCTGGAGCAACCCGGAGCCTGGAACACGGGCGTCGGCGTCGGCGTCACGTACCTCTCCCTTTCGAGGTCCTGGAAGGCGTTCCTCTCTTACGGATACGGCTTCAATGCCGTTCGTGGCGACCGGCGGGGCGGCAACGCCCTGTCGCTCCAGATCCAGATCGATCTCGAAAACAGAGGCGGCGCCGCCGCGGGTCCGCCCAGCTCCGACTTCTTCGAGCGTGTGATCCGTCTCCTGCGCGCGCTGAGCTTCACGGGATGAAACGAGTTCACGGACGGAAAGGACTCATCATGGCCATTCGCCGCTTCTCCGCCACGGCGCTCCTCGGAATCGTCCTCCTCGTGTCCGCCTGCTCCATGCATCACCCCATCAGGCGCGACTTCGTGAACTCCCGATCTTTCGCGGCGGATTTCAACCGCACCTTCGCCGCGGTCATGGAGACCGCCGCGGTGTTCACCCTTCCGATCACCAGCATCTCGAAGGACTCCGGCCTCGTCACGGCGCAGTGGATCGCCATGCCGAGGGAATGGCTCGACTGTTACGCTCAGCCTCCCTCTCCCGGCACGAGCCACGCGTCCTACCTCATCAACATCCTCGTCTTGCGGGAGGCCGCCGGGCGGACGAAAGTCACGATCAACAGCTTCATGACCCGCACCGACCTGCCGGTGGCCCTCTCGGAGTGCTTTTCGACGGGAGTCTTCGAGACGCTGTTCCTCTCGACGATCGAGAAGAAGCTGAAGTAGAGGGAGTCGCGCCACCCGCGCCCTGTCCCGAGCGGGTGGCACCTCGTTCTTTCCTCCCGGCATGGAGCCGTCCGCTCGGGTCGCGTTCACGGCCTTGAAGCTCTCGCGGGTGACGTCCCGATCGGATCAGGACCCAGGGACCCGAATGCTTCGCTCCTCGTCGCCGCGGCCCGTCCCTGCACTTCGGCCATGAACGGACCGCGGGCGGTTTCAAATTGAAACCGAGTCTCAGATAGCAGCGTAGACTCGAACATCCGGTTCGCGATGTCGGCCTGTCCGCGCGTCGGGCGGCCGGTTCGGCGGACCTGAAGGGAACGTCTTCACGAAGAAGCGAAGGGCGCTGACGAAAACGGAACCGGAAGGAACGGACCTGGCACCCGCAATCGGAAGAAGGGAGGCACTTTCATGTCCCAGCTCGATGCGTACCTTTTCTTCGACGGCAACTGCGCCGACGCGATGCGTTTCTACGAGCGCACGCTGAGAGGCAAGCTGAGAATGATGACGCACGCGGAGTCCCCGATGGCGGCCCAGACGCCCCCGGGGAGCGCCAACCGGATCATGCACGCGCACCTCGACCTCGGCGACCGCGTCCTGATGGCATCCGATGCGATGGTCGAACAACCGATCGGCGGGATGAAGGGTTTCTCGCTGTCGCTCAGCTACCCGACGGCCGCCGAGGGCCAGCGGATCTTCGACACGCTCGCGGATGGCGGTCGCGTGACGATGCCTTTCGCGAAGACGTTCTGGGCCGAGGGCTTCGGCATGCTCGTCGACCGCTTCGGCACGCCCTGGATGGTCAACGGAGGGATGCTTCCGCAGGGCTGAGGCGCCCACCAGCCTCCCTCGACGAGGGACCGTGTCTCGTTCGCCGTCGGACAGCCGAAGGTGGGGTCTTCTCCCCGTTTCCTGGTCCGGGCAACTTTCGCATGGCCCGCCGCAGGCCAGGCTCTAACCCTCGCGGCTGCGGATTGCCTCGATCGCGCGGTCGCAGTCGTCGTTGATCCGCTGCCGGTCGGCCTGGTACTCGCGCTCGGCCTTCTCGCGCTCGGCCGCGTCGGGCGTCTTTCGCATCGCATCCCTGAAAAGGATCTCTCGCTCCGCGAGGAGCGAAGAGGCGATACGCCGGGCCTCGGCGATCTCCTCCTTCTGCTTCGCGGTCAGCGAGACCTTCTTTGCCCCGGACTCTCGGTCGGCGGCGTCCAGCCGTTCCATCGCGAGATCGAAGGCGGACTTCGGCGGCTCGCCCACGAGGGGAATGCTACACGGCGGCGCGGGTTCGTCTCGGGCGGTCGGCAGCGCAGCCCAGAGAAGCGATGCGGG
>JAWOLE010000462.1:0-13193 GCA_033853815.1 Thermoanaerobaculia bacterium | reverse complement strand
CTGACTCTCGCCTACTCCCCTCGCTTGGTGGGGCCCGTGCGGCTCGGGCCCTTGGCCGGCGCCGGCTTCGCGGGCTTCGCGGCTCTCCCGGATCGGGGGGACTTGGGGGCCTTCGGAGGTTTCTTCGGGGCGGCCTCCGCGGCCTCCTCGGCGTCGTCTTCCTCCGGTTTCTGCTTGCGGACGGTCTCGACGCGGCCTCCGGTCGCCCGGCGCGCCCGGTCGGCGAGAGACTCCTTCTTGGGCCCCTTCTGCTTTGGCTCGAACTTGTAGTCCACGAATTCGAGGATCGCGGCCTCCGCGGCGTCGCCGCGGCGCGCGCCCAGCCTCAAGATGCGCGTGTACCCGCCGGGCCGGTCCACGAAGCGCGGAGCGATCTTTTCGAAGACCTTTTTGACCGTGGTGCGATCGGGGATCCACCGCGCCACCTTGCGGCGGGCCGCTACGTCGTCGTTCTTCGCCGAGGTCACCAGCCGCTCGGCGAGCGGCCGCAGCTCCTTCGCCTTGGTCAGCGTCGTCTGGATCCGCTCGTGCGTCATCAGCGCGGCCAGCTGATTGGAGAACATGGCCAGCCGGTGGGACGTCGTCCGCCGGAGTTTGCGGCCGGCCCGGTTGTGCATCATGGCTCGCCTACTCGCTCTTGGCTTCGACCGGCTCGAGCTGCATGCCGAGCGACAGCCCCATCGGACGCAGGATGTCCCGGATTTCATTCAAGGACTTGCGCCCGAAGTTCTTGGTTTCCAGCATGTCCTTCTCGGTCCTCTGCACCAGGTCCCGGATCGTCCGGATGCCGGCGTTCTTCAGGCAGTTGGCGCTGCGGACGGACAGCTCGAGCTCGTCCACAGAACGGTTCAGGTACTCCGCCAGGTTCTCGGGCAGCTCTCCTTCCGGGGAGCCCTCGAGCGCGGTCTCGTGCTCGGCGTTGACGAAGATCGTCAGGTGGTCGCGCAGGAGCGTGGCAGCGAGCCCGACGGCGTCCACGGGAGACACGGTCCCGTTGGTCCAGACTTCCAGGACCAGCCGGTCGTAGTCGGTCGCCTGGCCGATGCGCGCGGCCTCGACGTGATAGTTCACGCGACGAACGGGAGAATGAACCGAGTCGATCGGGATGTAGCCGATCCCCATGTCCTCGTCGAAGTTCTTGTCGGCCGAGACGTAGCCGCGGCCGATCGAAACGCGCATCTCCATCTGGAGCCTGCCGTTCTCCGAGAGCGTCGCGATCGGCGCTTCGGGCTCCAGGATCTCGATCGAGGAATCTCCCTGGAGGTCCGCCGCGGTGACCTTTCCCTTTCGCTGGACGTCCAGCGTCAGGATCTTCTCCTCGGTCGTGTGCATCTTGATGGGAATCTGTTTCAGGTTCAGGATGATGTCGGTGACGTCCTCCACGACTCCCGGGAGCGATGAGAACTCGTGCAGGACCCCCTCGATCTTGACCGCCGTGATCGCGGCCCCCTCGATCGAGGAGAGCAGGACGCGCCGAAGGGCGTTTCCGACGGTCGTCCCGAATCCGCGCTCGAAAGGCTGCGCGTAGAACTTCCCGTAGGTCGCGGACAGCGTCTCGGACTCGACCTCGAGCCGCTTCGGTTTCTGAAATCCTTTCCAGAGTGTCATGGTTCTTCTTCCTCCGTCCTTTTCGGACGACTTGTTACTTCGAATACAGCTCGACGATCAGCTGCTCCTGGATCGGGAGCTTGATGTCCTGGCGCTGCGGCAGTTCGACCACGGTCCCCGAGAACGTCTCCGGGGAAAGGTCGAGCCATCCCGGCACGCCCCGCGCGCGGGCGGTCTCGACCGAGGCCTTGATCTGCTCGTTGACCCGGCTCTTCTCCTTGATCGCGACGACCTGGCCCTTGCTCACGCGATAGGACGGCACCGTCACTTTCCTGCCGTTGACGGTCACATGGCCGTGGCGCACCAGCTGCCGCGCCTGCGCCCGCGAGGCCGCGAATCCGAGAGCGTAGACGACGTTGTCGAGACGCCGCTCGAGCTCCTCGAGGAGGTTCGACCCCGTGATCCCCTTGCGGCGCTCCGCGCGGGCGAACGTCAGCCGGAACTGGCTCTCGAGAAGCCCGTAGATCCGCTTGACCTTCTGCTTCTCCCGCAGCTGGATTCCGTACCCCAGCAGCTTCGAGCGCCTGCGCCCGTGCTGTCCGGGCGGGTAGTTCCGGCGCTCGATGGCGCACTTGTCCTTGAAACAGCGGTCCCCCTTGAGGAACAGCTTCATCCCCTCCCGCCGGCAGAGCCGGCAAACCGATTCGGTGTATCGAGCCACTGTAACTTCTCCCCGGGCCCCTCGTTTCTTTTACGTCCTTCCTCCCGGCCAGGGCCCGTAAGCCGGTTTACAGACGAGGTGTCAGGTATCAGGTGTCAGGTGTCAGGAGAGCACGGAGCCCAGCCCCGGTCCCTGGCACCTGGCCCCTGGCACCTAGCACCTGCTCAAACTCTCCTCCTCTTGCGCGGGCGGCACCCGTTGTGCGGGATCGGCGTCGTGTCCTTGATGGACTTGATGTCGAGGCCGTTGGCCTGCAGAGCCCGGATGGCCGACTCGCGCCCCGCTCCCGGGCCCGTCACGCGGACGTCGATCGACCGCACGCCATGCTCCTTGGCCCCCTCGGCGCAGTTGGCGGCGGCGAGCTGTGCTGCGAAGGGCGTCCCCTTGCGAGAGCCCTTGAAGCCGATCCGCCCGGCCGAGGACCAGGAGAGGACGCCCCCCTCCTGATCGGCCACGGTGATGATCGTGTTGTTGAAGGAGGCCTGCACGGTCGCGATCGCGTGCGGGACGTTCTTCTTCTCCTTCTTGGCCGCGCGTGGCCGCTTCCCCTTGCCCTTGACGGGCTTTTCCGGAGCCGCCGCCGCCGTTGTCGTCGTTGGTTCAGCCATGTCTTCCTCGGTAGTTCTCAGTTCTCAGTTTTCAGTTCTCAGTCTTGGACTGACGACTGACAACTGATGACTTCATTACTTCTTGGTGGCCTTCTTCTTTCCGGCGATCGTCTGCTTGCGCGGACCCTTCCGCGTGCGGGCGTTGGTGTGCGTGCGCTGCCCCCGGACGGGAAGGTTGCGGCGATGCCGCATCCCCCGGTAACAGCCGATGTCCATCAGACGCTTGATGTCCATCGCGGTGTCCTTGCGAAGATCGCCCTCGACCTTCACCTCGTCGGTGACGACCTTGCGGATCCGCACGACCTCCTCGTCCGAGAGGTCCTTGACCCGCGTGTCGGGGCGCACGTCCGCCTTCTCCAGGATGTAGTTCGATTTCGGCCGTCCGATCCCGTAGATATAAGTCAGACCGATCTCGACTCGTTTGTTGAGCGGCAGATCGACGCCAGCAATTCTTGCCATGTTCAGTTCCCTCTAGCTCGTCTCAACCTTGTCTCTGCTTGTGCTTGGGGATCGGACAGATCACCCGGACGACCCCCTTGCGGTGCACGATCTTGCACTTGACGCAAATCTTCTTGACCGACGCTCTCACTTTCATGGCCTGACTCCTCTCACTTGTACCGGTAGATGATGCGCCCCCGCGTCAGATCGTAGGGCGAAAGCTCCACCAGCACCTTGTCGCCGGGAAGGATGCGGATGAAGTTCTTGCGCATCTTCCCGGAGATGTGCGCCAGGACCTGGTGCTTGTTCTCCAGCTCCACCTTGAACATGGCGTTGGGCAGGGGTTCGACCACCGTCGCCATGACCTCGATCGCTTCTTCCTTGGGCATTCCCTACGCCCCCACGGCCGCGGCGGAGGCCTCCCCCGCCTCGTCTCCGTTCGATTCCTCCGCCGTCCGGCGCAGCCGCCCCAGGCCCAGGATGACGGCCCCCTCGGGCCGGATCGCGATCGTGTATTCGAAATGGGCCGACGCGCTGCCATCCTTCGTCCGAACCGTCCAGCCGTCGCGGTCCACGGAAACCTCCGCGCGCCCCAGGTTGAACATCGGCTCGATCGCCAGGACCATGCCGCTCTTCAACACGCCGCCCCGCCCGCCGGGGCCGTAATTGGGGACCTGGGGATCCTCGTGAAGAGACGTTCCGACGCCGTGGCCGACGAAATCCCTCACGACTCCGTAGCCCTGGGCGAGCGCGATCGACTCCACTGCGGCCCCGATGTCGGAGATCCGGTTGCCCGGATGGGCCGCCGCGATTCCCGCCTCCAGGGCCGTGCGCGTGCCTTCCAGCAGCCGAGCGCGCTCCGCGGAGACCCTGCCGACCGCGATCGTCCGGGCCGCGTCTCCGTAATAACCCTCGGCTACCGCGCCGCAATCGACGCCGATGATGTCCCCTTCTTTCAAAGAGCGCTTCCCGGGGATGCCGTGCACGACTTCGTCGTTGATCGACGTGCAGAGCGTCTTGGGGTACCCGCGGTACCCGATGAAGGCCGGCCTCGCTCCCCGCCGGCGGATCTCCGCCTCCGCGATCCGATCGAGTTCATCGGTCGTGATGCCCGCAACGACGGCCTTCTCGACGGCGTCGAGCGTTTCGAGAACAACGCGGGACGCCTCCTCGAGCTTGAGGAGTTCCTCGAAACTGCGAATCGTGATCAACGCGTCCCCCAGGAGGCCCCCGCCCGCTCCAGGGCCTTTCCGATCCGGTCGGCGATCTCCGGGATGCCGCCGACGCCGTCCACGTCGACGAGCAGGCCCCGCTTCCGGTAAAAATCGATCAACGGTTCGGTCTTCTGGCGGTAAACCCGGAGCCGCTCGAGGACCGTCTCCCGGGCGTCGTCGGAGCGATTCTCCTGGCCCGAACGGCTGGCCAGCCGATCGAGCAGCACCTGCTCGGGGACCGATAGGTTAACAACCGCCGAAAGCCGGCTTCCATTTCCGTCCAGGAGCTTCTCCAGGGCGATGGCCTGATCGACCGTGCGCGGAAACCCGTCGAGGAGAAAACCGATCCGGGCGTCGGGGTCGGCAAGCCTCTCCCGGATCAGCGCGATCATCAGGTCGTCGGAGACGAGCTCCCCCGCCTCCATCACGGCCTTGGCCTGCCGCCCGAGGGGGGTCCCTTCGCGCACCGCGGCGCGCAGGATCTCCCCCGTGGAGATCGCCGGGATCTTCAGCCGGTCCGCCAGGAGCTTCGCCTGCGTCCCCTTCCCCCCGCCCGGAGGACCCAGAAAAACGATCCGCATCAGCGCGATTCCCTCATGGCGCTACGCCCGGCGCCCCCGGATCCGGCTCTTCTTGAGGAACCCGGTGTAGTGGTGCTCGACGAGCTTCGACTCGACCTGCTGGACGGTGTCCATGGCCACGCCGACGACGATCAGGAGCGAGGTCCCGCCGAAATAGAAGTTGAAGCCGAAGCCCTGGGTGACGAACCGGGGCAGCACGGTGTCGAGGGTCGGCCCGATCCAGGGGAGGCCCTGGACCTTGAAGCCGCCCGACAGGAACTCGGGAAGCAGGGCCACGAAGGTCAGGTACACAGCACCGACGATCGTCAGCCGCGACAGGACGGTGTCGATGTAGTCCGACGTCTTCTTGCCCGGCCGGATTCCCGGGATGAACCCGCCGTACTTGCGCATGTTGTCGGCCGTGTCCACGGGATTGAAGACGATCGAAGTGTAGAAGTAGCAGAAGAACAGGATCCCGACGCCGTACAGCAGGACGTAGAGGGGCTGGCCCTGGCCCAGGGAGCTCGCCACCTTCTTCATCCAGTCGGCTCCGATGAAGTTGGAGAAGTAATACGGGATCTGCAGGATCGAGATGGCGAAGATGATCGGGATGACGCCACCCGTGTTGACGCGCAGCGGGAGGTAGGTGTTCTGGCCTCCGTAGACCCTCCGGCCGACGACGCGCTTGGCGTACTGCACGGGGATCCGCCGCTGAGCCCGCTCGACGAAGACGATCAGGGCGACGATGCCCGCCATGAAGACGAGCACGCCGATCAGGGTCAGGATCGAGATGTTTCCGGAGCGAATCGAGTCGAAGAGCCCGAAGATCGCCGACGGCAGCCGCACGACGATGCCCGCGAAGATGATGAGCGAGATGCCGTTGCCGATGCCCCGCTCCGTGATCTGCTCGCCCAGCCACATGATGAAGATCGTGCCGGTCGTCAGCGTCAGGACCGTCAGCAGCCGGAAGCTCCAGCCGCCGTGCGGGATCAGGTGCGCGCCTCCCGGGGCGACCTGCTTCTCCAGCCACAGCGCGATGCCCGTCGCCTGGATGAAGGAGAGGAGCACGGTCCCGTAGCGCGTGTACTGCGTGATCTTCTTGCGCCCCATCTCCCCTTCCTTCGAGAGCTTCTCGAGATAGGGCCACACGACCGTCAGGAGCTGCAAGATGATCGAGGCCGAGATGTAGGGCATGATCCCGAGGGCGAAGACCGAGAGCCTGCGCAGAGCGCCGCCGGAGAAGATGTCGAGGAACCCGAAGAGGGAACCGGCCGCAGAGCGGAAGAATTCGTTCATCGCCGCCGGGTCGATGCCGGGCGTCGGAATGTGGGCGCCCAGGCGGTAGACCGCCAGCAAGAGGAAGGTGAAGATGACCCGCTTGCGCAGGTCCGGCACCGAGAAGATGTTCGCGAAGCTCTGAAAAGCGCTCACCGGGGAAGCACCTCGCAGCGTCCGCCCGCGGCCTCGATCGAGGCGCGGGCTCCGGCGGAGAACTTGTGCGCCGATACGGTCAGCGGCTTGGAGATCGCGCCGTCCCCGAGGATCTTGACCGGCCGGCTCCGGCGCACGAGCCTCCTCTCGGCCAGGGCGTCCGGGGTGACCTGGGCGCCCGAGTCGAACCGGTCCAGATCGCGGAGATTGACGACGTCATACTCGACCCGGAAGATGTTGGTGAAACCACGCTTGGGAACGCGACGGTGCAACGGCATCTGTCCGCCTTCGAAACCCCGAAGGTGACGGTACCCGGTGCGCGATCTCTGCCCCTTGTAGCCCCGGCCGGCCGTCTTGCCATGGCCGCTGCCGGGTCCCCGACCCACGCGCTTGCGCGAGTGCGTCGCGCCGGAAGCGGGACGCAGCTCGTGGATTCCGGCCGCGGGCCGGGACGCGCCCGCCGCAACGGGTTGGGCCGGCGCCGGCGCCTGCTCCGGGGCCGGCGGCGCCGCCGCGCTCTCGGGTTTCGCCTTCCGAGGCGCGGGCGGCCGGGTAGCCTTGCGAGGCGGACGCGGCGCGGCGGCGTTCTTCGCGGGCGCCTGCGCCTTCCCCTTGCCCGCCGCCCTGGCGGCTCCGGGCTTCTTCGCGTCTTTCTTCTCGGCCATGCGATCAGTCCTTCACGATCTCGACTAAGTGGCGTACTTTGCGCACCATTCCGCGGACCGCCGGATCATCGGGGCGCACGATCTGCTGGCCCAGACGGCGGAAACCGAGCCCCCGAAGCGTCGCCTTCTGCGTGGCGGGCGCGCAGATCCCGCTCCGGACCCACGCGAGCGTCAGGGTCTTCGCCCCGGCCTTCTTTCGGGAGGACGCGGCCGCGCTCTCCTTCGGTTCCCGGCTCACGCCTTCGCCTCGGTCTCGGGCACCTCGAACCCGCGACGCTTGCGCATCTCGTTCTCGTTCTTCAACCGCAACAGCCCGTCGAAGGTGGCCTTGATGACGTTGTGCGGATTGGTCGTCCGCAGGGACTTGGTCAGGATATCGGCGACGCCGACGGATTCGAGCACGGCGCGCACCGGACCTCCGGCGATGACGCCGGTCCCCGCCGCGGCGGGCTTCAGGAGGACGCGTCCGGCGCCGTAGCGGCCGATGACCGCGTGCGGAATCGTCGAGCCCTTCAGGCTGATCGTCTGCATGTTCTTCTTGGCCATCTCGATCCCCTTCTTGATGGCCATCGGCACTTCCTTGGCCTTGCCCGAGCCGTATCCGACGCGTCCCTGCCCGTCGCCCACGACGACGAGGGCCGAGAAAGAGAAGTTCTTGCCCCCCTTGACGACCTTGGTCACCCGGTTGATGTGGACGACGCGGTCGATCAACTCCCGCCCCTGGGCGTCGCGCTCTTTCTCCCGCTCTCGCGGGGCGCGGGAGGGTCCCCGGTTGCTGTTCATCGGCTCTCCTAAAACTCCAGGCCGCCTTCGCGGGCGGCGTCCGCGAGGGCCTTGACCTTTCCGTGGTAGACGTACCCGCCGCGGTCAAAAACCACTCTGGCGATCCCCTTCTCCTTCGCCCGGTCCGCCACCAGTTTCCCGACGCGCTTGGCGGTGCCGACGTTGGCTCCCGGCTTCCCTTCCTTTTTCAGGCCCGGGTCGAGCGAGGAGGCGTGGGCGATCGTCTTTCCGCTCGCGTCGTCGATGACCTGCGCGTAGATGTGACGGCCGCTCTTGAACACCGCCAGACGCGGGCGCTCGCCGGACCCCTTCAGCCTGTAGCGGATGCGCACGCGCACGCGGCGCCGGGATTCGACTCTCTTCTCGGTCTTCATCGGTTACTTCCCGCCTGCCTTCCCGACCTTGCGCCGGATCACTTCGGTGGCGTATTTGATTCCCTTGGCCTTGTAGGGATCGGGGATGCGCAACTTGCGGATTTCCGCGGCCGTCTGCCCGACCTGCTGGCGGTCGGCGCCGGAGACCGAAAGCTTCCCCGCTTTGGGGTCGAGGGCGATGGAGATCCCCGCCGGGATGGGAAAGTTGACCGGATGGGAGTAACCGATCGAAAAGACGACCGTCTTTCCCTTGACCTCGGCCTTGTACCCGACCCCCACGATTTCCAGGTCCTTGGAGAAGCCCTTCGTCACGCCGACCACGGAATTGGCGACGAGGGCGCGCAGGAGCCCGTGAAACGCGCGGTCGCGGGGCTCGTCGCTCGACCGGGCGATCCGGACCTCGCCGCCTTCAATCGACACGGTCAGACCCGGCGGGATCCGGTTGGACAGCTCGCCCCTGGGGCCCTTGACCGTGATCAGGCCCCCATCCTTCTTGACTTCGACTCCCTTGGGAATCGCGACCGGCATCTTTCCTATGCGTGACATTTCTTCGTTCCTGCCCCGACTACCACACGTTGCAGAGGATCTCTCCTCCGAGTTTCGCCTCGCGGGCCTGCCGTCCCGTCAGGATCCCGCGCGAGGTCGAGAGGATCGAGACTCCGAGCCCGCCCAGCACCTCGGGGATGTCCTTGGCGGCGGCGTAGACGCGCCGGCCCGGGCGCGAAACCCGCTCGAGCCCGTTGACGACCGGTTCGCCGTCCGGGCCGTACTTCAGGAGGACCCTCAGCACCGGACGCGGCTTCTCCTCGACCCGGCGGTACGAATCGATGAACCCCTCTTCCGCCAGGACCTTGACGAGGTTCTCCTTCACGCGCGAAGCGGGGATGTCCACGCGGTCGTGCCCGGACCGCATGGCGTTGCGCAGTCGGTTCAAGAGATCGGTGATCGGGTCGCCGGTTGCGTTCATCGCCTCACCACGACGCTTTCAGGACGCCCGGCAGGTAGCCCGCCGAGGCATTCTGGCGGAAACAGATGCGGCAGAGCCCGAACTTGCGCAGCACGCTCCGCGCCCGGCCGCAAATACGGCAGCGGCGCACCTTGCGCGTCATGAACTTCGGTTTCCTCGCCGCTTTGATGATCATCGCTCGTCTGGCCATTTTCGAGTCCTTAGTCCTTCGTCCTTAGTCCTTGGTCTTTAGTCCCGTCTACTTTCCGAACGGCATGCCGAGCTGCTTCAACAGCGCCCGCGCGCTGTCGTCCCGGCCCGCCGTCGTCACGATCGTCACGTTCAATCCCTTGGACTTGTCCGTCTTCGCGTAGTCGATCTCGGGAAAAATGAAATGGTCGCGGACTCCGAGCGTGTAGGTGCCCCGCCCGTCGAAAGCCTTCGACGAGACGCCCCGGAAGTCGCGCACGCGCGGCAGCGCGATGTTGATCAGCCGGTCCAGGAACTCGTACATGCGCTCGCCGCGCAGGGTGACGCGGGCGCCGATCGGCATCCCCGTCCGCAGCTTGTACGTCGCGATCGACTTCTTGGCCTTCGTGACCACGGCCTTCTGCCCCGCGATCGCCGACAGCTCCTCGACCGCTCCCTCGAGGATCTTGGGATTGGCCACCGCCTCGCCCAGCCCCATGTTCAGGACGATCTTTTCCAGGCGCGGGATCGCCATCCGGTTCTCGATGTTGAGCTCCCGGCCGAGCGCCGGAACGACCTCCTTGAGGTACCGTTCTTTGAGTCTCGATGCCATATCCGTTCGTCCCTGGTCCTTAGTCCTTAGTCCCTAGTCCCTAGTCCTTAGTCCTTGGTCTGCGACCCGAGGCGACGCGACCGATCTGAGGGCGCGTGACCAGGGACCAGGGACCAAGGACTACGGACTTCTTCATCACGCCAGCGCCGCTCCGCTCTTCTTTGCGAACCGCTCCGGATGCCCCTCGGCGTCGCGCCGCAAACCGATGCGCGTGCGGGTGTTGCGGTCCGGGTCCACCAGCATCACGTTGGAAATGTGGATCGGCGCTTCCTTTTCGGAGATCCCTCCGGCGATGTTCTTCGACGGGTTGGGGCGCACGTGCCTCTTGATCAGGTTGATCCGCTCGACGATCACGCGGCTTTCGCCCGGGAGGATCTTCAGGATCTTCCCCTGCCGCCCGCGGTCCTTGCCCGCGATGACGACGACCAGATCGTTCTTTCTCAGTTTCGGGTGCTTCATAACCGGTTCCAGGTTCTCCGTCACAGCACTTCGGGAGCGAGCGAGATGATCTTCATGAATTTCTTCTCCCGCAACTCCCGGGCGACCGGTCCGAAGACGCGCGTTCCGACGGGCTCTCCCTCGTTGGAGATCAAGACCGCCGCGTTGTCGTCGAACCGGATGTAGGAGCCATCGCGGCGGCGGTGATTGCGGCGGGTCCGAATGATGACCGCACGCACGACTCGCTTCCCGTGCTTCTCCACGAACGGAGAGTCCGGCGCCGCCTCCTTGACGGAAGCCGTGATGACGTCTCCCAGGCCGGCATACCGGCCCGCGGAGCCGCGCATGCGGATGCACGCGATGCGGCGCGCCCCCGAGTTGTCCGCCACCTCGAGGATGGTGCCCATCTGGATCATGACACTTCGCTCCCGGCAGGGGGCAGGCGGTAGGCGGTAGGCGAACCAGGGCCCTTAACCGGCTCCGCCTGCCGCCTCCCGCCTTCCGCCTCCCGAATTTTCGTCAGCATTTAGGCTTCCGCCTTCACCAGGACTTCCCTCAACACCCAGCGCTTCCTCTTCGAGAGGGGACGGGTCTCTTCGATGCGGACCCGGTCGCCGACTTTCGCGGCGTTGCTTTCGTCGTGGGCCATGAACCGTGCCGTCCTCTTGACCGTCCGCCGGTAGCGCGGCTCTTCGACGCGCCTCTCGACCTCGACCACGATCGACTTGCGCATGCTGTTGGATACCACCCGGCCGACTTTCGTCTGCCGGGAGCGGCGACCCTTCTGCGTCTCCGGCGCCACGGGCGTCATCGCTTCTCCGCGAGCTCGAGAGCTCTCTGGAACGTCCGGACCCGCGCGATGTCGCGGCGCAGGGCCTTCAAGCGGCTCGGGTTCTCGAGCTGCCCCGTCGCCTTCTGCAGCCGCAGCTTCCAGGAGGCCTCCTTCAACTGCTTTTCCTTCTCGGCGAGCTCGACCGCCCCCTGCTGGGCGAGCGTCTCCCGTTCCTTCTTCTTCATCCGAGCTCCATTTCCGACTCGCGCGTCACGAAGCGGGTCTTCAATCCGATCTTGTCGGCCGCAAGCGACAGGGCTTCCCGGGCCGACTCCTTCTCGAGCCCCTCCATCTCGTAGAGGATGCGCCCGGGCTTGACCACGGCGACCCACCCCTCCGGAGCGCCCTTCCCCTTGCCCATGCGCGTCTCGGCGGGCTTCTTCGTGATCGGCTTGTCCGGGAAGATGCGGATCCAGATCTTGCCCCCCCGCTTCACGGCGCGGGTCATCGCGATGCGCGCGGCCTCGATCTGGCGCGCGGTGATCCAGCCGGGCTCCAGGATCTGCAGTCCCATGTCTCCGAACGCGAGCCTCGAGCCGCGGGTGGCCTTCCCCTTCATCCGTCCCCGCTGCTGCTTGCGGTACTTGACCTTCGATGGCATCAACATAAGTCGCTCGCTACGCTCGCGCGTAAAACGTAAAGCGTGAAACGTGAAACGGAGCCTCCGTTCTTCGCGTCATCGCTTTTCCGCTTTACTGATCGATATCGCTCTCCTCGTTTTACGTTTTCCGTTTTACGTTTTACGGCCTACGCCGTCTTTCTCCGGGTCTTGGCCTTGTGCTGTTCGCCCCGGTAGATCCAGGCCTTGACGCCGATCTTGCCGTAGGTCGTGTTGGCCTCGGCAAAGCCGTAGTCGATGTCGGCCTTGAGCGTGTGGAGCGGCAGCCGTCCCTCCTGGTACCACTCCGCCCGGGCGATCTCCGCCCCGTTCAAGCGGCCGGCGCACCGGATCTTGATTCCCTGCGCCCCGAAACGCAGGGCCGACTCGATCCCCTTCTTCATGGCTCGCCGGAAGGCCACCCGCCGCTCGAGTTGCAGCGCGATCGACTCCGCGACGAGCTGCGCGTCGGTCTCCGGGCGCTGGATCTCGATGATGTTGATGTGGACCTCGGACTTCAGCCGTTTTTGGAGCTCGTCCCGCAGCTTGTCGACCTCCGCTCCGCGCTTGCCGATGATGATGCCCGGGCGTGAAGTCTGGATGTTGACCTTTAGCCGATTGGCGAACCGTTCGATGTCGACTTCGGAGACACCGGCGTGCGACAGACGCCCCTTGAGCTCCTTGCGCAGTTTCAGGTCCTCGTGCAGGAAGGCGTCGTACTCCTTCAGGGAGAACCAGCGCGAATGCCAGGTCCGGTTGAACCCGAGCCGGAAACCGTACGGATGGACTTTCTGTCCCATGCTTGCCTACCTCTTCGCCTCGGATCCGTCCGAAAGCTCGATCGTCAAATGACTCTTGCGGTGAAGGACGCGAAAGGCGCGCCCCATCGGCGCGGGCCGGACCCGCCGCTCCTGCGGCCCTTTGTCCACGAAGATCTTGCGGATCACGAGATCGTCCACGTCGACCTGGGTCTCCTTCTGCTCGGCGTTGGCTACGGCCGACCGCAGGGTCTTTAGGATGTCGCGCGCGGCGACCTTCGGGGTGTGGTTCAGGATCGCCACGGCGTCGTTGACCGATCTTCCGCGGACGAGATCCGCCACCAGGCGAATCTTCTGCGCCGAGCCCTTCATGTACCGGAGCGTGGCTGTCGCTTTCATCGTCCTGCCCTACGTCTTCGCCGGAGCCGGCGCCGCCGGAGCGGCCGGCGGGGCCGCGCCCGGAGCGCCCGGCGGACC
>JAWOLE010000461.1:0-4584 GCA_033853815.1 Thermoanaerobaculia bacterium | reverse complement strand
GGCGTAACGGCGCGCTGGAGCCACGGCGGCGGCGGAGCCTCCCGGAGGAGGCCATGAGCGAAGGAGCACTCCGTAGACTCTCCTTCGCCACGCTGCCCGTGCGACTGAGCGACGAGCGACGGCTCGGAACTCCTCTGCGCGGCCGGGCCGGAGCGTGCCGACGAGGGAGGCGCAGCCGACGCCGGGGCGGAGTCGAAACGAAGTCATTCCGACAGCCGGCATCGATTCAGCTGTCATACGGAACCGGCTAGAGGGAAGCCCGTTGCTCCAAATCGCCGTCTCGCATGGGCAAGTCCACGTCGTCGAAGTCCCCGAGCCGGTCCTTCGGCCGGGCGGAGTGCTGGTACGGAACAGCCACTCGCTGATCAGCGTCGGGACCGAGTCCGCGGGGCTGGGAGGCGGGGGAGGCGAGAGTCTCCTCGTCAAAGCGATGCGCAACCCCGCCCTCGTCAAGAAGGTCCTGGACCGCGTGTCGAGTCACGGCTTGAAGAACACGGCCGAGCTCGTTCGGGCGCGCCTCACGACGGATCAGGCGGCCGGCTATTCGTGCGCCGGAGTCGTGCTCGAGGCAGCCCCGGACGTGGCGGACCTTCGCGTCGGCGACCGCGTCGCCTGCGCCGGAGCGGGCTACGCGAACCACGCCGCGGTCAACTTCGTCCCGAAGAACCTCGTCGCCAGGCTACCCGACGCCGTCTCCTTCGAGGAAGGCGCGTTCGCGACGCTCTCGGCGATCGCCCTCCACGGAGTCCGCCGCTGCCAGCCGACGCTCGGGGAAACCGTCGTCGTCCTGGGCCTGGGCCTGGTCGGCCAGTTGACGGCGCAGCTCGCGCGGGCGGCGGGCGCCGTCGTCCTCGGCGTGGATCTCCACCGCGAGCGCGTCGATCGGGCCCTGGGTCTCGGGATGAGCGGAGGGTTCGCTGCCGGCGACCGCGACTTCGTGCAGGGCGTGCTCGAACGGACCGGCGGCCAGGGCGCCGACGCCGTGATCGTCACCGCGGCCGGAGGCGACAGCGCGCTGCTCGATCGCTCCTTCGAGGCCTGCCGGAAGAAGGGCCGCGTGGTGCTGGTGGGCGACGTCCCCATCCGGATCCGCCGCGACCGGATCTACAAGAAGGAGATCGATTTCTTCGTCTCGACCTCCTACGGGCCCGGGCGCTACGACCCGGAGTACGAGGAGAGGGGCCACGACTATCCTCTTTCCTACGTTCGCTGGACCGAGGGCCGCAACCTCGAGGAGGTCGTCCGCCTGATCGCGACGGGCGCCCTCGCAGTCCGGCCGCTGGTCGACGGCGTCTATTCCATCGAAGACGCGCCCGAGGCCTACGCGACGGTCGCGTCGGACAGGCGGCCGATCGGCGTGCTGCTCGACTATCACCTCCAGCACCTGGAGAGTTCCCGGGAGACCCGGCCCGACCGGGTCTATGTCCCCCGCAGACTGCCCGCGCGCGAGACGACGCCGGGCAAGTGGGAGGTGGGCGTCGTCGGGTTCGGGAGCTATTTCCGGTCAGTCCTGCTGCCTCTTCTGCGCTCGCATCCAGGCTTCGAGCTCGCCTCCGTCTGCTCGCGCGACGGACTGGCGGTCCGTAGAGCGGTCGAGCGGGACGGCTTTTCCCGAGGGACGACGGATTACGGGGAGCTCGTTTCGGATCCGGATGTCCGGGTCGTCTTCGTCACGACCCGCCACGACCGGCATTACCCGGTCGCGAGGGCCGCGATCGAGGCCGGCAAGGCGGTCTTCGTCGAGAAGCCGATGACGATGACCGCGGAGGAGGGCCGCGCCCTCGCGGATCTGGTGGCCGAGCGAAAGGGTCTTCTCACGGTCGGCTTCAACCGCCGGTTCTCGCCGCACGCGCAGATGCTCAAGACGCTTCTCGCGCCGATCGCGGAGCCCAAACGGATGCTCTATCGCGTCAACGCGGACGCTCTGCCGCCGGACCACTGGCTGCTCGATCCTGTTGAGGGAGGCGGGCGGCTGCTGGGAGAGGGCGTGCATTTCTTCGATTTCCTCGGCTTTCTCGCGGGCGCCCGCCCGAGACGGGTCCACGCCGTCTCCGTGCCGGCGCAGGGCCGCGACGACGCCATCGTCACCCTGGAGTTCGAAGACGGCTCGATCGGGACGGTCCTCTACACGGGGGCCGGGTCCCCGGCGGCCGGAAAGGAACGCGTCGAGGTCTTCTCCGGGAAAGCGAGCTTCGTCATCGAGGATTACCGCTCGCTGCGCGTCTTCGGCGTCGGCGCGCGCGGCCTGGAGACGCGCCGGATCGAGAAGGGTCAGAGAGAACAGCTGGAGAATTTCTGGCGGGCCCTCCAGGGGCAGGAGGACCTGCAGGTCACGGCGGAAGACGGCTACTGGGCCACATGGTGCGCGCGACAGGCGGTTTCGGAGCGGTGAAAGCGGTCCTGCCTTCTGACAGCGTCCTGTACAACGTCGAAGACCCCAACGAGGCGGCCCTCTCCCGCATCCCGGAAGGCGCCGTCCGGGTGATCGACGTCGGCTGCGGCGGCGGAGCGAACGGCCGCTGGCTGGCGGAGCACGGGTTCGAGAGCTTCGGCCTGACCCACTCGATCGAGGAGGCGTCTCTGGCGAGGCGTTCCTACCGCGGCGTGGTCGTCTCGGATGCGGAGAAGTTCTTTCCCTGCCCGGCCGGGCGCCCGTTCGACGCGATTCTTTTCATCGACGCCCTCGAGCACTTCCGGGATCCCTGGAGAGTGCTGGCGAGCTGCAGGAGCAATCTCGGCGAGCGCGGCGCGGTTGTGGCGT
Source organism: Thermoanaerobaculia bacterium (assembly GCA_033853815.1). GTDB lineage: Bacteria > Acidobacteriota > Thermoanaerobaculia > UBA5066 > Gp7-AA6 > JAWOLE01. The sequence continues at coordinate 1,823 of JAWOLE010000461.1, read as the reverse complement.
TCATCCCCAACATCGGCCATCTGAAGGCTCGGCTGGCCCTGCTCGCCGGATCCTTCCGGTACACCCGGACCGGACTGATGGACCGGACACACCTGCGCTTCTTCGACAGGAAGAGCGTTCGCGAGCTGTTCACGGCCTCGGGCTACCGGATCGAGACGAGCGAGGACGTCTGGACCCGCACGCCGCCCCTGCCGCGCCCGATGCGGGCGATTCAGCGCGCCCTGCTCGCGCTCTGGCCCTCCGCCTTCGCGCGCCACTTCCTGGTCGTCGCCCGCCCGCGCGGCGCCGCCCCGGCCGACCAATGACCGGCGGGCAAGCGCCCGGCTTCTCCGGGCGCCTGGCGGGACTCGTGCGCAGGGACCGCGGGGCGGTGGAGACCGCCGTTTCCAACATGATTGTCGCCCTGCTCGTCTTCCTCTGCGGCGTCGTGCTCGCGCGCGCCCTCGGACCGGAGGGGCGGGGCCGGGTCGCCGCGCACCTGGTGGGAATCGCGGCGAGCTTCGCCCTGGGAAGCCTGGGCATCAACTACGGCGCGGCGCTCGCGGCGGCCCGAAGCGGCGGTTCGAGCCCGGTCTTCGCGCGAATCCGGGCGTTCGGGCTTCTCTCCCTGCTCGCCACTCTTATCCTGGAGTTCGCGATCGAAAAGCTGGTGGTCCGGGTGTCCGACCCGCGGGAGCTCGCCTGGGCGCTCGCGGGGGCCGCCGCGACGCAGGCCGCGAGCATCCTGCTCGGGTGGATCCAGGGCTGCGGATCTCTGCGGCTCTGGAACGGCCTGCGGCTGATCCAGCTGGGCCTCTACTTTCCCCTGCTGGCGGCCCTCTGGGTCACCGGCCGTCTGAGCGTCTGGACGGCCGTGGCGGCTTACACCATCCCGCAGACCGGAGCCTTTCTCGCGAGCCTCGTGTGGATCCTTCGGTCCCTGCGCGAGACCGGCCGCACCGACGTGTCCGCCAGGGAGATCTGGTCCTTCTCGAGCCGGGTGGCTCTGAGCGCGGGCCTCTACCAGATCAACCAGCGATGGGATCAACTCTTCCTGTCACTCCTGCACCGGAACACGGGGCTCGGCATCTATGCCTCGGCCGTCACTCTGGCGGGCATCGCCGTTCCGCTCGCCAACGGGGCCGCCCAGGCGACCTACGCAGAGGGCCTGCGAATGGACGCGGCCGATCGGCGGGCCCTGACGGCGCGGCGGATCGCCGTCGTCGTTGGCGGGGCGGCGGTCTGCGCCGCCTTTCTGCTCCTGTTCGGAGGCAGGCTCATGAAGCTCATCTATGGTCCGCCCTTCGTGGCCGGCGCCCTGGCGCTCGCGATCCTCGCGTGCGGGACCGTGTTTCTCGCCGGCAATTTCGTGGCCGCCGAGTCGCTGCGGTCGGCCGGAGACGCCCGGCGCCCGATGTGGGCCGAGGCGATCGGCGCCGTGGTCACGCTGTCGCTTCTTCCGGCAGCCGTGTCCCGGTTCGGCATCGAGGGAGCCGCGGCCGTCTCTTCCCTCTCCTATCTCGTCTCGTTCGCCTGGAATTTCCGGTCCTCGATGAGGAAGCCGGCGCCCGTCGCGGTCGCCTGATCGGGTAATCTTCGGGTTGAACCTCGAAACGAACTGCGGAATTTGGGAGACGTAGTGGGTCAGTCTGAATTGTCTTTCGCACTTCAAGCCGCCCCGGCGTCGGGCCGCCTTCCTCGTCGGCACGCGCCGGCCCGGCCGCCACTGACAGAACCGGGCCGTCGCTGGTCGCTCAGTCGCAGAGACAGCGAGGCGAAAGCTTTGGCGCGGCGTGCTCCCTCGCTCATCGCCGCCAGCGGGAGGCGTCCCGCCGCCGTGTCCC
>JAWOLE010000460.1:0-15771 GCA_033853815.1 Thermoanaerobaculia bacterium | reverse complement strand
GGATCACGGGGGAGAGGGCGGGGTCGTTCCCGTTCGAAGGCGTCAACTGGTTTCCCCGTTCCGGCGCGGACGAGAAGGCGTGGAGCGCGGAGAAGCGGCTCCTCGAGAGGGAGCACGGTCTCCTGCGAGCCGCCGTCGCGAACTTTCCGGCCTCGCGTCTGACGCGCCCTCTCTCCAGGGGAGGGAGGCGCACCGCGCTGCGGGAGATCGCCGGGATCGCGCTCCACGATGTCTATCACACGGGCCAGATCCAGCTCTTGAAGGCGCTGCGGAAGACGAGGACTTGAAAACAGGGGGGAAATATGGACCTTCGCTATCCGGTCGGGCCGTTCGCAATGGAGAAGGAGCCGCTCTCCGAAGAGCAGAGGCGGAATTTCATCGATCAGATGGCGGCGACGCCCAAACGCCTGGCCGAGGCGGTCGCCGGCCTCTCCCCCGAGCAACTCGACACGCCCTACCGGCCGGGCGGCTGGACCGCGCGCCAGGTGGCCCATCACTTCCCCGACAGCCATATGAACGGCTACATCCGCGTCAAGCTCGCGCTGACGGAGGCCGAGCCGGCCCTGAAGACCTATGAAGAGTCGGACTGGGCGAAACTCCCGGACACCGCGGCGACGCCGGTCGAGGTCTCGCTCCAGCTTCTCGATGCGCTCCACCGCCGGTGGGTCGCGCTTTTGCGTTCGCTCGCCGAGGCGGACTTTCGCAGGACCGCGCGGCACCCCTCCTGGGGCATCATCACGGTGGATTTCCTCACGGCGCAATACGCCTGGCACGGCCGGCACCACGTCGCCCACATCACGAGCCTGCGCGACCGGATGGGGTGGACCTCCTGAACCGCCGCCGCCCCCGTTTGGCGGAATCGGGGGCTTTCCAGTGCGGCCCATTCCGCCATCGGGGCGTGCTCCATCTCAGCGCGCCGGGCTAAGATTCTGTCCGGCGAGATCGAGCGAGCTCGGCCGCCGTGGCCAGGCTGCTCCTCTCGCCGGAAGCCTCAATGGATCTGCATTCCATCCGCCGGCCTGTCGCCGCGAGTGTTCTGGCGCTGGCCGCGGCGGCGCTCCTCTCGTTGCGGCAGGATGCCCGGCAAGACTTCCGTTGGGATGCGCCGGCCGTCCCCGACATCGCGCTGCAGACGCTCGCCTCCGGCGTCGGCCCGATCACGTCGATCGCCAATGCCGGAGACGCGCGCCTCTTCCTGACACTCCAGACGGGCCGGGTCGTGATCTTTTCGGGCGGGCAGGTCCTGCCGGCCGCCTTCCTCGACCTGACCCCTCTCGTCTCCTGCTGTGTCGAGCGGGGGCTTCTCTCGATCGCCTTCCACCCGCGGTACGCCTCCAACGGCTTCTTCTTCGTGGACTACACCAACACCGCGGGCAATACCGTCATCGCCCGCTACAAGGTCTCCGCAGGCAATCCGAACTCGGCCGACCCTTCGAGCGGCGTGATCCTCCTGACGATCCTCCAGCCCTTCGCCAACCACAACGGGGGAGAGCTGCAGTTCGGCTCCGACGGGTACCTCTACATCGGCATGGGCGACGGCGGCTCGGCCAACGACCCGATGTGCAACGGGCAGCGCAACGACACCCTGCTCGGAAAGCTCCTGCGGATCGACGTCGATCAGGATGTCTCTTCGCCGCCGTTCTACGGGATCCCCGATACGAATCCGTTCGCCGCGGGCGGCGCGATGCCGGAGATCTGGGCGAAAGGGCTGCGCAACCCGTGGCGTTTCTCCTTCGACCGGGCGACCGGGGACCTCTACATCGGCGACGTCGGCCAGGACACATGGGAGGAGATCGACTTCCAGCCGCGTTCGAGCAAAGGCGGCGAGAACTACGGCTGGAAGATCATGGAGGGAACGCTCTGCGGCGCCGGGGACGCCTCCGGCTGCCCGGCGGGCGTCCCCCCGTGCAATTCGGCGGGCTTCCAGTACCCGATCTACGAGTACGGACACGCCGGGAGCGGCGGCTGCACCGGAAGCGTCATCGGGGGATACGTCTATCGTGGAGCGGCCTATCCGGCGCTCGACGGCGTCTATCTCTACGGCGACTACTGCCTCGGCTGGCTCTTCGGCAACGGCCAGAGGCTCTCGCCGAACGTCCCGGAGCTGACGACATTCGGAGAGGACGCGGCCGGAGAGCTCTACCTCGGCACCCAGACGGGGGATCTCTACCGGATCGTGCTGCCGGAGACGCCCACGCCCACGCCGCTGTCGGCGCGCATGACGCCGGCGCCTCTCCGCACTCTCCGCCCTTCCCCGCGCGTCGTCCGCCCGACGCCGCCCCTCGCGCGGGTGCCCCCGGGCATCTGGGGCGCCGAGCAGATCTCGATGACCGTGACGGACAGCGGCGCCGCCCTCCAGCAGATGTGCGCGAACGGGACGCTCGACTCACCTCTCCTTCTCGATCCCGCCGCGCGTTTCGACGTGACGGGGACGTACACCCGACAGAAGGGAGGCCCGATCGGGATCGGCGACGTGCATCACGCCCGTTACACCGGCTGGACCGACGGCCGGACGATGACCCTCCTGATCCAGGACACCGACGCCGGAATGACGTTCGGCCCCTTCACGCTGACCTTCGGCGTGGAAACGACCGTCAACCCCTGCCCTCTCGTCTGAGCCACCACAAGTTGGAGACTTCGGCTTGCTCGCCGCCCCGGCGTCGGGCCGCCTCCCTCGTCGGCACGCTCCGGCCCGGCCGCCGAGGACAGAACCGGGCCGTCGCTGGTCGCTCAGTCGCAGGGTTGGCGAGGCGAACGAATCAGCGTGCCATGCTCCTTCGCTCATCGCCTCCTCCGGGAGGCTCTCCGCCGCCGTGGCTCGCACCCGGACTCAAACCGCGCTGCCAGCCCCGGAGCCGGCGGCGTTTCCCGGAGGAGGTGATGGGTGACGAGCATGGAGGAGCGCACGGGCGCCGTTGTATCTCTGCGAGGAACCCTCAGCGGCGGCCGATGACCCAGGTGCGGCCGGCCGCCGCGTGCCGACGAGGGAAATGCCGACGGAGCCGGGGCGACCTTTTCCGCCATAGATACAGATCCACAGGTTGGCAGTAATAATATGTCAGATCTGACATATATACCAGCGGGGCCTTACAGCGGCTGCTCGCGGCGGCCCCAGGCGAGGAACGCCGCGGCGGAGAGGGCCGCGAGGAGCACGCCGTAGGCGGCGGCGGCGCCCGTGTCCTGCATGTGGAGGCTCGAGAGGATTTCGATCGAGATGGGACGCGTGTCGAAAGTGTAGAGCACGATCGAGACGACGAAGTCGCCGAGAGCGGTGATGAAGGCGAGCGAGGCGCCCGCGACCAGAGCCGGCCGGAGGAGCGGGAGAGCGACGCGGCGGAACCTGCGCCAGGGCCCGGCGCCGAGCGAGGCGCCGGCCTCGTCGAGCGACGGGTCGAGCTGGCGCAGCCCGGCGAAGGCGGCGCGCCCGGTCAGCGGCAGGTTTCGGACGAGATAGCCGATCGGCAGGATCGCCGCCGTGCCTACGAGCACGAAGCGCCCCGCCCACGGGGCGTTTCTCGAGAAGGTCGCCGCGAGGGCCACCGCGAAGACCGTGCCGGGCAGCGCCCAGGGGATCGCGACGAGGGTCTCGAGCGGGCCCCGCCAGGCGGACCGGCGCCGCACCGCGAGCCACGCGGCGCAGAAGCCGAGGGCCAGCGCGAGAGCGGTCGCGGCGGCCGCCATCCAGAGGGAGTTGACGATCGGGCGCAGGCGCTCCGGCTGCGAAAGGACAGAAGCCCAGTTCGTCAGGGCGAGGACGGGAGGCAGCGGCTCGACCGTCCAGGTTCCGGGAGGCACGAAGGAGACGAGGAGCAGCGTCAGGTGAGGCAGCAGCAGGAAGACGGCGAGGAGCCAGCCCGCGGCCGCGACCGCTCCGCCCCGGGCGAGCCGCCGGCGGGCCGGAGGGGTGCCGCGGATCGCGCCCGCGACCTCCCGCTTCCTCTCGCTCCTCTGCAACAGGAAGAGCCCTGCCAGGGCGAGCGCCGCGAGCGTCGTCGTCTCGACCATCGCCATCTCGTTGTCGCCGTTCAGGCGCGAGAAGACGATCTGCGTCGTCATCACGCGGAAGGTCCCGCCGAAGAGGTAGGGCGCGGAGAAGGAGGAGAGCGAGGTCATGAACGTCAGCAGCGCGGCGCCGGCGAGCGCCGGCCGAAGGAGCGGGAGCGTGACGCGGGCGAGGATCCGGGCCGGCCCCGCCCCCAGGGCCGCGGCGGCCTCGAGATAGGCGTTGTCCAGGCGGGCCAGCCCCGCGCGGGTGAAGAGATAGAAGTAGACGTACATCGAATAGGCGTGGACGAGCAGGATCGCGGGAGCGCCCTCGAGCCGCCAGGGCGGTTCTTTCGATCCGGAGACGGCCTGCACGGCGCGGGCGAAGAAGCCGCTCTCGCCGTAGAGGAAGAGGAAAGCGACGACGCCGACGAGCGGCGGCAGCACGACGGGCAGGGCGATGAGGGTTCCCAGGATCCGCCGCCCCGGAAAGTCGGCTCGCTCGAAGAGGAAGGCGAGAGGGACGCCGATCGCGGCCGCCAGGGCGACCGTGGCGAGAGAGATCCAGAGGCTCGCCCACAGGGCCTGCCACTCGTCGGGCCGATGGAGGAATTCCGCGAAGTACTTCAGGCTCCATCCGGGCGCTGCGAGCGCTTCCCGGACCGTCAGGAGCAGCGGGTAGCACACCAGCCAGGCGAGCAACAGAGCGAGCAGCGCCCCGCTCACTCCCTCTCGCCGCGGCAGAGGGTTGGGGCGAGGAGAAGCCCTTCGCCGGGTCCTCACTCCTTCGCCCTCGGAAACACTCGGGGCGGCGGTCCGTCGGGGTCCGGCACTACGAAGACGCGGTCGCCCGATTTCCCGGCATCTGTTTCGCCCAGGAGTTCGACCGTGGTGCCGCCATCGAGCGCCACGTCGAAGAAGGCCTCCCGGCCCGCGTACCGGCGCCCCGAAATTTCTCCGGCCAGGGCGCCGGGCTCGGGCCCGGGCGAGACCTTCAAACCCTCCGGTCGGACCACCAGGTCCACGGCCGCGCCGGGCGCGAACCCGTCTCCACCGGCCGCGCGCCAGACCGCTCCCGCCGGGAGAAGCGCGCCGCCGCGAGCGGGCTCCCAGGTTGCCGCGAGCACGCTCGAACGCCCGACGAACGTCGCGACGAAGCGGGTGGCCGGCTCCTCATAGAGCTCCTCCGGCCGCCCGACCTGTTCGAGGCGGCCCGCGCTCAGGACCGCGACGCGGTCGCCCAGATCGAACGCCTCGTCCTGCTCGTGCGTGACGAAGAGGGTGGTGATGCCGACGCGCCGGATGATGCGTTTCAGCTCCCGCCGCGTGCGCTCCCGCAGCGTCGGATCGAGGTTGGAGAGAGGTTCGTCGAGGAGCAGCACGCGGGGCTGCGGCGCGAGCGCCCGCGCCAGTGCCACGCGCTGCTGCTGGCCGCCCGAGATCTCTCCGATCCGGCGCCTCTCGAACCCCGCCAGGTCCACGGCCGCGAGGGTTTCCGCGACGCGGCGTTCAACTTCCGCCCTCGGCATCCCGCGCGCCTCCAAGCCGAAGGCGACGTTCTCTCCCACGTCGAGATGGGGGAAGAGGGCGTAGTGCTGGAAGACCATGCCGAATCGCCGGCGCTCCGGAGGCAGGCGGGTCACGTCCTCGCCCTCGGCGAGGACGCGGCCGGAGTCCGGGGTCTCGAATCCCGCGACGAGGCGCAGGACGGTGGTCTTGCCGCTGCCCGACGGCCCGAGCAGCGCGACGATCTCGCTCCTTTCGACCGAGAGCGAGAGGTCGGCCGTCACCAGCAGGTCGCCGAATCGTTTTTCCAGGTGGTCGAGAACCAGGAAAGATTGCCGAGCGGGAGATTGAAGATTGTCGGATTTGGCCGCTTTCTCAGTCATTCAATCCTTCAATCTCTCAATCCTTCAATCCTTCTATCCTTCAATCCCTATCATTCCATCACCGCTTGAGCGTCAGGAGCAGAACGGCGAAGAGGACCAGCAGGATCAGGAGGACTCCGGAGACCGCGCAGAACGGCTTCCAGAAGAAGCGGGGCCGGCCTCCCTCGCGGACGTAGATCTGGGCTCCGATGAGATTCGCGATCGCGCCGATCGGGCTGCCGCACGCCCCGGCGGTCACCCCGTAGAGCAGGCCGCGGAACCCTTGAGGCGTCAGGGCCGCGGGCGCCAGCAGCAGCGCCGCCGGCACGTTCGAGACGGCCTGGGACAAAAGCGCTCCCGAGAAGAGCAATCCGATCGGCTGATGCCCGAAGATCTTTTCCGGGTCGAGGAACTGGTAGAGCCGTCCGCGTTCGAGTCCCGGAATTCCCACGAAGAGAAATGCGAAGACGCCGACCAGCGAGAAATCCGCTTCGGCCGCGCGCCGGCCCAGGAGCAGGAGTCCCGGGAGCGACAGGAAGAGAGGCACCAGGTGGGGAATCCAGCCGAAGAGACTCGCGACCTCGGACGCGAGCAACACGAAGAACCCGGCCGCGAGCAGCGGGTCCACGTCGAAGCTCTTTTCGGCCGGGGGCGGAAGGTCCCGTTGCGGGACCGTAAAGAAGACCGTCGCAGCCAGAAGCACCGCGGCGCCGGCCGACAGAGGGAGCTGGGCGGCGAAGAAGGAGGCGGGCGTGAATCCGCCGCGCGCATAGAGAAAGATGTTCTGCGGGTTCCCGATGGGGGTCGCGGCCCCCAGAAGGTTGGCCGACAGGACTTCGAGGACGACGAAGGGAGCGCGCGTCAGGTCTCCAACCTTGGGAAAGAGCATCGTGAAGGGGAGGACGAGAAAGAGGGCGACGTCGTTGGTCAGGATCGCGGCGAGGAAGGCCGTCACGGCGATCATCGAGAGGGCGAGCCCCCGCGTCGTGCGCGCCCTCGCGACCGCGAAAGCGACCAGCCGGTCGAAGACGTCGGAGGCCTTGCCGAGCTCGACGGCGACCGTGAGGACGAAGAAAAGCGTCAGGATCCTGGCGTCCATCAGCCGGGGGATCTCCGAAAACCGGACTCGCCCCATGGCCACGGCCGCGAAAGCCAGCGTGGCGGAACCGGTGAGCAGGAAACGCTCGAAGAGGAGGGTGCGGACGACGGGATGGCGCAGGAGGAGTCGGGAACGGCGAATCATGGTCGGTTGATTGTCGATTACTGGGCTCCGGTCATCAATCGTCAATCATCAATTTTCATTCATCAGTCGTAGATCACTGCGGTTCGTACCGCGTTGTTCACGGGTGCGCGCCTCCTGTTCAGTACAGAGACAGTCTCGGAAGTGAAGCATTGGGCTCGCCGTTGAGACCAATTGATGACCTTGCATCTTGGTGTAGAGACGCAATAGCGATTTCCTTGGGGGTGGTGTCTCAGCAGGAACAGAGCAACGAAGAGAAGGAGTCGCAATGAAGACGAAGATCTGCCTTCTAACGATCCTGGCGATCGCGGCGACGGCCAGCGCCCTCGAATTCAACAACGTAGGCGCTCCTTGGTACGTGGATCCCGCAGGCAACGACGCCAACGACTGTCGGACGCCAGGGACGGCCTGCAAGACGATCAATGCGGCCATCGGCAAGGCCTTGCCTGGCAACACGGTCTACGTGGCGGGCGGGACCTACAACGAGCAAGTGGTGATCGATAAGACCCTCACCTTGCTCGGCGCGCAGGCCGGGGTTGACGCTCGAACTCGCAGTGCGGTATCCGAGTCCATCATAGACAACGCCTGCGGCCCCGTGCAGATCGAAGCCGACAACGTGACTCTGGACGGCTTCACGATCCAGGGCTCGACCACGGCTTCTCCCTGTACGACCGTCGGCATCTGGACGAGCCCGGGCAACACGGAGACTCACGGAGGACATCAGATTCTCAACAACATCGTCCAGAACAACATCTCTGGCATCAAGCTGGAGAATGACCCCATGTATACGACGAAGGTGCAATTCAACCTGATTCACAACAACAACATCGGCATAGTTGTGAATTCCGGGCTTGAAAACGCAGTGATCGACAACAACACCTTCAGTGGCCACGTGTATCGGTCCATCCTTCTGGCTGCGCTCGGATCGAACGACATCGAGATTTCGAACAACACGCTCGACGCCGGCATCACTCTGTCGGCGTCCTCGGATATCTCCATCACCGGCAACACGAGCGTCGGAAACACCGTGGACGGCACCATCTACCTGCATGGCGGGAACGGCTCGGTGACGATCACGGACAACGTCCTGGTGAACGGCGTGGAAGCCATCGTCTCCGGGGGTGACCCCTATCTAGGCCCCAACCGCTCGGTGACGGCGAACAACAACTGCATCAGTGGCAACTCAACCAACGGCCTGAGGGTGGATGCGGGGTCCTACACCGGAGGCTCCCTCGATGCCACGGGCAACAATTGGGGCGCCGCCAGCGGACCGAGCGGCACCGGACCAGGCACTGGGGACAGGATCACCGACCCCGATGGAGTTGTCGATTTCTCCTCGTTCCTGACGGCCGTGGACTCCTGCCCTCCGCGCGGCACGCCGGCCGAGGCCACCAGCGTCTCGGTCACGTGCGATCCGGGCTCCGTGCCGATCGGCGTTCCGACAACCTGTACCGCGATCGTCACGAACACCAGCGCAACCCAGTTCTATGGCCCGCCCCATGGGACGGCGAAGTTCGGGCTGGGTGTGGGCCCCAAGGGGACTTTCAGTCCGTCGGCAAACTGCACCCTCACTCCCATGGGCCCAACCTTTTCCAAGTGCAGCGTGACCTTCACTCCGACATCGGGCCCCGGAACGGCCAAGGTCCACGCCAGCTACACGTCTTTCGATGGGCCTAGCTGGAAGAATGCCGGCAACAGTCCCGACTTCCTCTTGTCGGTGAATAGCGACAGCACGAAAGTTGCGGTCGTCTGCACCCCGAATTCGGTCAAGGTTGGCGTCTCGACCACCTGCGTCGCGACCGTGACGGACACCGCGCCGACCCCGAACAACGGTTCCCCGCTTGGGACATCTACCTTCTCGCTGGGCGCAGGCGTCACCGGGAACTTCTCCGGAAACCCCTGCACCTTCGTTCCCGTGCCCTCGACCAACACTTCCACGTGCACCATGACCTTTACTCCGAATTCGGGTGCGGGGAAGGCCAAGATCCGAGCTAACTACGACTCCTCGGACATAACGAAATGGGGAGACGCCGTCAGTCCTGACTTCAACCTGACGGTGACCGTGGACAGCACGAAGGTCTCGGTGGCCTGCGCCTCGAGTTCGGTCAGACTCGGTGATTCGACCACCTGCACCGCGGCCGTGACGGATACCGCGACATCGCCGTTCGGCAATCCGGTCGGGACCGCCAAATTCTCGCTGGGAGCAGGTGTCACCGGGACCTTCGATCCGCCGTCGGGAACCTGCAACCTCAGCCCTGCGGACTCGATCATTTCCTCGTGCAGCGTGACCTTCACTCCCGCGTCGATCGGGAAGGCCAAGGTCCGAGCCAGCTACGACTCCGGGGATCCAACGAAATGGGCGGACGCAGGAAACAGTCCTGATTTCAACCTGACGGTGCCCGCGGACGACACCAGCGTCTCGGTCTCCTGCGACAGTCCGGTCCAGGTTGGACATGCCACGACCTGCACCGTGACCGTCACGGACACCGCAACGCCGTACTACGGCTCACCGGTCGGGACATCGAAATTCGGGCTGGGCCGGGGCGTCACCGGGACCTTCTCCGGAAACCCGTGTACCCTCGTTCCCGCGCTCCCGAACACTTCCACGTGCACCGTGACGTTCACACCGTCGGGCGCCGGAACGGCCAGGATCCGGGCCAACTACACCTCCTCGGATTCGAGATGGAAAAACGCCGGCAACAGTCCCGACTTCAGCCTGACGGTGACCCCGTGATTTCGGACCCCGTGACGGCCCCGTAACGGCAAAGACCAGGATCACTCAAAGTGGCGCCCGCCCCGGCTGACAACCGGGGCGGGCCTGTCTTTCAATCCCTCAGTCCTGGAAATGGACGACTGGCCGATCGGGCATTCAATCCTTCAGGCATCAATGTCCTTTCCCTCGGACTTCCCGGTCCCACCTCGCCATCCAGCCCTGGCCCTCGCGCTCGAGCAGGTCCCAGTCCATCCTGGCCGGAACCATCTTCTTCAGCACGTCGCGCGCCCACTCCGGGAGTCGCTCGGGGGCGAGGTCCGTGCGCGCCGGAAGGCGGTAGACGCTCTCGGCCGCGGCGAGCTGCGCCTCGGGGCTGCCGAGCCATTCGATGAGCTCCCGGGCCTCCTTCGCGTGCCGGGCGCCGGCGACGAGGCCGACCGCGTCGTCGATGACCGGCGTGCCGCTCGCGGGGAAGAGGTACGCGAGGTCGCGGCTGCGGCGCATCTCCAGGAGCACGTCCGGCAGGTCCCAGACGGTGATGAACCCTTCGCGCCGCGCGATCTTCTCGACGAGGATCGAGGAGTTCATCACGTATTCCTTGGTCTGGCCATCCAGGCGGGTGAGCCACTGGAAGCCGCGCTCGGGCGAGCCCGTGTCGGCGAGGGACCGCTCGAGGATCATGCCGAAGACGGCGCGCATGGTCCCGGAGGCGAGCGGGTAGCGGATCAGGACCTTCCCCTTCCAGCGCGGGTCGAGGAGATCGTCCCAGTCCTTCGGCGCGTCCGCGGCGGGAACCGCGGCCGTGTTGTAGACGATCACCGCGGGCGTGCGGTAGAGGCCGAAGTAGAAGTCCCCGGGCCCGCGGCTTTCCGGGGGAACGGCCTCGGCCCAGGAGGGGCGAAAGGGCTCGAGGAGGCCGTCGCGCACGCCCCGCGCGAAGATCGTGTTGGGCCCGCCGAACCAGACGTCCGCCTGCGGGTTCGCCTTCTCGGAGCGGATCCGGTCGTAGACCTCCTGCGACCCCATGTCGAGCCAGCGCACGTCGATCTCCGGATGTTTCGCCTCGTACGTCTTCTCGACGAGACCGAGGAGATCGCGGCCGTGCGGCGAGTAGAGGACCAGGGGAGTCCGGGAGTCGCGCCGGCAGGCGGGAGAGAGAGCGGCGAGGATGAAGAAGATCGAGAGCCCGCGCCGCTTCACGGCGCGAAGGATAGCAGCGCCCCTTGAGCGTAACGATCTTGAAAGGCCGCCCCCGATCCGTCGTCGTTTAGCGGAAAATCCGCCCCGGAGCCTGCGGCATTCCCTGCCGGGGCACGCTCGCGCAGGCCGCTACACGGAGAACCGGCGCTCGCTGAGGGCTCCTCGCAGTCTCAGCGTCGTGCCGGCCGCAGCCTTCCATGCTCGTCACCCATCACCCCGTACGGGAACGCCTCCAGCTCCGGGGCTCCGGTCCGGCATATCGCGGCACTGGAGCCACGGCGGCGGCGGAGCCTCCCGGAGGAGGCCATGAGCGAAGGAGCACACCGAGGACTCTCCGTCACCGCGCTGCCCGTGCGACTGAGCGACGAGCGACGGCCCGGAACTCGTCTGTGCGGCCGGGCCGGCGCGTGCCGACAAGGGAGGCGCAGCCGACGCCGTGGCGGATTCAAAGGGAGTTGACTCCCGCCGCCGGATCAATCCCGCTGCTATACGGAACTAGAGGTACCGAGACGCGCGTCAAACTTGATTGGAAACGCTGGGGCGAGAGGCTTCAATGCATCGCGGCGGGCGCGGGCGCGGCGCCTCGGCGGCGCTTGAAGAGCAGCAGCAGCGGGATGCAGAACAGGAAGAAGACGCCCACGATCCGGAAAGCGTCCATGTAGGTCATCAGGAAGGTCTGCCGGACGACGATCCCTTCGAGCGCCCCGTAGGCCTGTTTCTGCGCCTCGACGAGCGTCGAGCCCTTGGCGAGGAGGCCCTGCACCATCGCGTTCAACCGCTCGCGAACCGGCGGGTCGTAGATGGAGAGGTGCTCGAGGAGGCCCTGGCGGTGCGCCCAGGACCGCTTCTCGATGAATGTCGCGATCAGCGCCACTCCGAAGGAGCCGCCGAGCTGCCGCATCATGTTGGTCAGGCCCGCTCCCTGCGCGATGTCCTTGCCTCTCAGGTTGGAGAGCGCGAGCGTCGTCAGCGGCACGAAGAGGAGCCCGAGGCCGATCCCGCGGAGGACGAGGGGCAGGAAGAAGTCCGCCCGGCCCGAGGCGAGCGTCGATTGGGAAAGCATGTAGGTGGAGAAGAAGAACGAACCGAAGCCGAGCGCGTTCATCAGCTGCGGCGGCACCCCCCTCTGCAGCGCCTTGCCAACCATCGGCATCATGATCGCCGTGGTCAGGCCACCCGGAAGCAGGATCAATCCCGTCTGCATGGCCGAGAACCCGAGGAGGTTCTGGGCGAAGACGGGGAAGATAAAGACCGAGGAGTAGAGGCCGAATCCCAGGATGAAGGTGAACAGGGTCCCGACGGCGAGGGATCGGTCCCTGAAGACGTGCAATTCGACGACGGGGTGCTCGGCCGTGAGCTCGCGCCAGATAAAGGCCACGATGCCGACGGCGGCGACGATCGACAGGACGACGATGTAGCCCGCCGAGAACCAGTCGTCCCGCTCCCCGCGCTCCAGGACGACCTGGAGGGACCCGATGCCCACGACGAGCAGAGTGATGCCGGCCCAGTCGACCGACCCGACCTGGCGCTTCTCCCGGGCCTCGCGGACGAACGAGAGAGTCAGGAGGGTCGCGGCGATCCCGATGGGGATGTTGACGTAGAAGCACCACGGCCAGGAGTAGTTGTCGGTGATCCAGCCTCCCAGGGTCGGGCCGATCGTCGGGCCGACGACGACGCCCAGGCCGAAGAGGCTGTTGGCGAGGCCCAGTTCCTCGGGCGGGAACGTCTCGACCAGGATCGACTGGGAAGTCGAGATCAACGCTCCGCCTCCCACCCCCTGGATGAATCGGAAGAGAACCAGCTCCCAGATGTTCGTCGCGTGGCCGCAGAAGAAGGAGGCCACGGTGAAGAGCACGATCGACCCGGCGAAGTAGTTGCGCCGCCCGAACGCGGCCGCAAGGAATCCCGTCATGGGAACCACGATGACGTTGGCGACGACGTAGGAGGTCACGACCCAGGCCACCTCGTCCAGGGTCGCGCCGAGGTTGCCCATCATCTGCGGCAGCGCGACATTGACGATCGAGGTGTCGATCAGCTCGATCATCGAGGCGAGCACCACCGTGACGGTGATGATCCACTTGCGGGCGCCGGTCTCCGACATCCTCTTCCCGTTAGTGACTCGTAACGATTGAATTGATAGCCCCGAAAAGGCGCCCCGGAGCCGTCGTCGTCTCCCTCGTCGGCACGCGCCGACCTGCTGCAGGCGTGAGAACCGGCCGGCACTGAGGGTTCCTCGCACTCTTACCGAGGCGCCGGTTGCTCTCTTCCATGCTCGTCACCCATCACCTCCTACGGGAAACGCCGCCGGCTCCGGGGCTCTCAGCGAGGCTTCAGTCCGGGCGCGAGCCGCGGCGGCGGGACCGCCTTCCGGAGGAGGCTTGAGCGAAGGAGCACACCACGGAGCAACGATCGCTATCCTGTCGCTGCGACTGAGCGACAAGCGACGGCCAGGGTCTGACTGGCGCGACCGGGCCGTCGCGTGCCGACGAGGGAGGCGGGCCCGACGCTGCGGCGGGTTGCAAGCGAGAATGATTCCGAGACCTTGCACTATCGATTCCCCGTTACGGTGTGCTAATCGAGGCGCACGATCGCGGTGACGCTCATGCCGGCGCGCATGGGCCGGGCCGGGTCCGGCGGGTCCGTGAACACGATCTTGACCGGCACGCGCTGCACGACCTTGGTGAAGTTGCCGGTGGCGTTGTCGGGAGGCAGGAGGGCGAACTTGGCGCCGGTCGCCGCGGCGAACGACTCGACCTTCCCGTGGAAGACCGCCTTCGGGTACGCGTCCACTTCGATCGCGACGGGCTGGCCGACGCGCATCTTCTTCAACTGCGTCTCCTTGAAGTTCGCGACCACCCAGGTCTCGGCATCCTCGACGATCGCCAGCAGAGGCTGCCCGGCCTGCACGTACTGGCCGACCTCGACGGACTTCTTCGACACGGTCCCGGAGGCGGGCGCCACGACGCTGGCGTAGGAGAGCTGGAGCTCGGCGAAGGCGAGATCCGCCTTCTTCTGGGCCGCCTCCGCCTCGGCGGCCGAGACGCTCTGGCGCGCCGCGGTGACCGCAGCGGAGGCGGAGTCGGCCGCGGCCTTCGCGGCGTCGTACTGCTGCTGCGAGATCTCCTCCTTGGCGCGCAGGGGCGCGTACCGCGCCAGATCCGCGGCGGCTTTGCGGTTCTGCGTACGCGCCAGGGAGACGTTGGCCCGCGCCACCGCCGCCTTGGCCTGAGCGTTCTCGAACGCGGCGCGCGCGGTGTCCGCCTTGGCCATCAGGTCGCGCGCGTCGATCGTCAGCAGGAGCTGCCCCGCCTCGACCTTCTGGTTGTCCACGACCAGGACGCGGGTGACGTAGCCGGAGATCTTGGGGAGGACCGGATCGATGTGCCCCTCCACCTGCGCGTCGTCGGTCTCGGCGTGATGCCGGTAGAAGACGACCTCCTTCACGCCGAACGAGAGCCCGGCGGCGACCGCCAGGACCACGAGCAGAAGAAGGACCCTCTTGCGGGTCTTCTTCTCGGCCGACCTCCGTTCGACCGGGGTCTCCGGAGCCGCGGCTCCGACCGGTTTGATCGCGGGCTGGGACTCTCGGGCCCCGCCCTTGTCGCTGCTCATCGTTGCTCCTTCCCGATCAGGTCCCGGATGCGGCCGGTCGCCCGTGAAAGGTCGAAATACGCCTGCGCCTGGTCCGCCAGGGCGGCGATCTGATCGGCCCGCGCCGCGACGTAGGAAGTCTGCGCGTTGTCCACTTCGATCGACGACGATACGCCGTTCGCGAAGCGGTCGCGGGCGAAGTCGAGCTCATCGGAAGCCAGCCGCACGTTCTCCTCCGCCACACGGGCCCGGTTGGCCGCGCTCTGGAAGTTCAGGAAGGCCCGGCGCACGTCCTCCTCGACCTGTCTCTCGGCCTCCGTGCGCTCGAGCTTGAGCTCCCGCTTTCGGCTCTCCTCTTCGGCGATCGCCGCCGGGATCCGGCCCCCGGTGAAGACCGGCACGGACACGAGCGCGGCGACCGTGCGGTTCCAGGAGAGATCTCCCAGGTGATTGCCGTTGTAGCCTCCCTGGAACTGCGCGCCGAGCGTGGGGAGCTTCTCGGCGCGGCTGGCGTCGATCGAGAGCTCGGCCGCGCGAATGCGCTCGTCGATCGCGCGCAGTTCGGGCCGTTTGTCGCGGGCCGCGGCCACCGCCTCCTCGGGGGTGGCGAATCCCGCCTCCTCCTCGCGCCAGGAATCCGTCAGCGTGACCTCGCGGGTCTGATCCTCTCCGATGGCGTGCAGCAGCGAGAGGCGGGTGGCGTCCCGGCGGTTCTCGTCCACGAGGAGCTGCTGGCGTTGCCGGGAAAGGGCCACCTCGGCCCGCGTCGAGTCGAGCTTCGTCCCGACCCCTGCCTTGCGCTGGTCCTCGGCGAGGTCGCGGAGCTTCGCGAAGAGCTCGACGTTGGCTCGGGTCGCCTCGACGCTGGCCTGCGCCCGCTGCAATCCGACGTAGAGGGTCGCGACTGCCGCGGCCACCTCGTTCTCCGTCTTCTCGCGATCGGCGTCGGCCACGGCGATCCCCTGCCGGGCGGCCTTGTAGCGGCGGTACGCCGCGATGTCGATCACCTGGCTGGCAAGCCGGATGTGCGCGTCGAAAACGTTGAACGGCCCGACGAGCGAAGGGAAGCCCGGGACCGTCAGGCCGAAGGTCTTCAGGTTCAGGACCTCGTTGGCATCCTGGACCTCGCCGACGACTTCGGGCAACAGGGCCGAGCGCGCCTGGCCGCTCCTCGC
>JAWOLE010000459.1:0-2821 GCA_033853815.1 Thermoanaerobaculia bacterium | reverse complement strand
GCCCCTCGCTTGCGAAGCTCGTCCTCGAGGCTCCTGGCGAAGAGGAATTCCTGATCCTTTGGCGAGACCTTCTTGCGGCGGGCGATCGCGGCCTGAACGCTCTGCTCGATCTCCTCGAGCTCGCGATAGCTATCCGTCAGGACCTTGACCATCGCGCGGCGGACCGTCTCGTCGTCGGCCTTCTGGACGAGGTTCATGTTCTCCTTCAACCGGCGCAGGACGACGCGAGACAGGTACAGGATGCGGTCCGCCGAGACCTTCACAGCTTTCTCCCGGAAAGAAGCTCGTCGGTCAAGGGGTGGCGCATGAGCTGCTCGAAGACGCCGGCGGGAATCGTCGCGACGTCCGCGCCCATCAGGGCCGCGTCGAGGACGTGCACGGGGTTGCGCAGCTGCGCGACCAGGATCTGCGTCTGGAATCCGTAATTGTCGTAGATGCGAATGACCTGCTCGACGAGGTCCATGCCGATCGATCCCACCTCGTCCAGGGGGCCGACGGCCGGGGCGACGTAGGCCACATTGGCCTTGGCGGCGATCAACGCCTGCGCGGCGGAGAAGCAGCCCGAGGCGCAGACGGCGACCTGGTCCTGCGCGAGCAGGCGCGCGACCCTCAATCCGTTCGGCTCGATCGGGAGCTGGACGACGATGTCCTTGCCGAGCTTGGCGAGCTCCCGCGCCTCCTTGTACATCCCCTTGGCGTCGGCCGAGCCCGGCTCGACGCAGACGGGCCCATCGGTGACGGCGGAGAGTTCCCGCACGGCGCGCCTGTAGTCCATGCCGGCCGATTCGGCGGAAGCCGCCGTCAGCCAAACGCCGTCTAAGAGACCCCACTCGCGAACCTTGCGGGCCTCCTCCACGTCGGCGCTGTCGAGGAAAAAGCGCATAGGACGCGGGATTCTATAGCTATGAGCTGTCAGCTATCAGCGGGTCAGTGCGCACACCTCGGCCTAAGCGGACACGCCGGACTTTCGCAAGCTCCGGTTTAGAAACTCTCGGCCGCCTGGTCGCGAAGCGACCGCCGCGGCCGACAGTCACTCTTCGTCGAGGAACGGGGCGCCGGATCCCTTAGCGGTAGGCCGGGGAGCCTGGGGCTTCGACTCGCTCCCGGGCGCCGGGGCGCCGGGCAGGGAAGCTTGCGGCTCCTCCTCCCCCTCGTCGGGTTCGGCGAGCTTGGCGACGGCGACGACGCTGTCCCCCTCCTCGAGGTAGATCAAGCGAACGCCCTGCGCGGCGCGGCCGGTCTCGCGGATGTCCTTGACCTTGATGCGGATCAACATCCCGCTCTGCGTGATCAGGAGGAGCTGGTCGGCGTCGGTCACCGACTTGATCCCGGCCACGGGACCGTTCTTCTCGGTCACCTTGATGTTGATGACGCCCGAGCCCCCGCGCTGCTGGAAGCGGTACTCCGAGGCTTCCGAGCGCTTCCCGTAGCCCTTTTCCGTCACGGTCAGCAGGTGTCCGTGCTCCTCGACGACGTCCATCTCGACGACGTAATCGTCCTCTTTCTTCAGCGTGATGCCGATGACGCCCGTCGTGTCGCGCCCCATCGAACGCACGTCCTTCTCCGAGAAGCGGATGCCCTGCCCCTGGTGCGTGCCGATGAAGATCTGCCGCGTTCCGTCGGTCACGCGCACCGAGAGAAGCTCGTCCCCCTCTTCGAGGTTGATCGCGATGATGCCGCCCGAGCGGACGTTGGCGTAGGCCGACAGGGCGGTCTTCTTGACGAGCCCCCGCTTCGTCGCGAACATCAGGTACCGGTCCTCCGGGAACTCCTTGGTAGCCGCCAGGGCCACGATCCGCTCGGTGGGATCGAGATTCAGGAGGTTGACGATCGCCTTGCCCCGGGTGGCCGGTCCCAGCTGCGGCACCTCGTAGACCTTGATCCAGTGCATCCGGCCGCGGTTGGTGAAGGCGAGGACGTAGGCGTGCGTCGAGGCCACGAAGAGGTGCTCGACGACGTCCTCCTCCTTGGTCGTCGCGCCGATGCGCCCCTTGCCGCCGCGCCGCTGGGCGCGGTAGAGCGACAGGGGAGACCGCTTGATGTAGCCGCCGCGGGACACGGTGATGACCATGTCCTCCTCGACGATCAGGTCTTCGATTCCGATGTCCGTCGCCTCGGCCACGATCTGCGTGCGCCGCTCGTCGCCGAACTGCTTTTTGATCTCGGAGAGCTCGGAGACGATGATGTCCAGGACGAGCTTCTCCGAGCCCAGGATCTCCTTCAGCTTCGCGATCAGCGCGAGGACTTCCTTGAACTCGGCAACGATCTTCTCGCGCTCGAGGCCGGTCAGCCGCTGCAGCCGCATGTCCAGGATCGCCTGGGCCTGGATTTCGTCGAGCCGGACGACCTGCTTGGCTGGGGCAGACGAGATCTTTAAGTCGGAGAGCTTCTCGCCGATGAACTTCTCCAGCCCCGCAAGCGGCATGGAGACTTCGGCGATCAAACGGTCCCGGGCCTCCTTGGGGTCCTTCGACGCCCGGATGATCTTGATGACCTGGTCGATGTTGGCGAGCGCCAGGGCGAGGCCGCGCAGAAGGTGCGCCCGCTCCTCGGCCTTCTTCAGGTCGAACCGCGTGCGCCGAATGACTACCGCCTTGCGATGGTCGATGAAGTGGCGCAAGAGGTCCGCGAGCGGCAGGATCCTCGGCTGGTTCTCGACGATCGCGAGGAAGATGATCCCGAAGGTGGATTGCATCGGGGTCAGCGCGTAGAGCTGGTTCAAGATCACCTGGGCGTTCTCGCCCCGCTTCAACTCCACGACCACCCGGATGCCGTCCCGGTCCGACTCGTCGCGCAGGTCCGCGATGCCCTCGATCTTCTT
>JAWOLE010000458.1:0-21975 GCA_033853815.1 Thermoanaerobaculia bacterium | reverse complement strand
GAGGTTCTCGCGCAGGAGCTGGGTCGAGTGGAAGAGGTCCACGCTCTGCTGGCGCTCCTGCTCGGCCAGGCGGAAGACCTCCTGGATGTCCTCCTCGGAGACGTGCATCTCCTCCCGGATGTGCCGTGCGATGCGCTCGCGCTCCTCGGGTTGAAAAGCGTCGTCCGCGTGCGCGATCTCCAGGAGCAGGGCGCAGGCCGCAATCGTGACCGGCCCGGGCTTGGGGTGGCCGTCGTCGGAAAGCTTCGGCCGCCTGGGCGCAAACAGCGCCCGAAGGGACTCGATATGCATGAGCAAACCTATTTTATCGCGAGAAATCGTGCCGGCATCGAGACCGCGGTGTCAAGGTGACACAGATATTCAAACCATTGGAAAGTCATGAGCAATTCCAGAAACCCGGAAACCTTTCCCCGCGGGGAGCGTAGTGGGAGGAAGGAGCATGGTCATGAACCGTCGGGAACTGGAAACGCTGCTTCTGACATTGGAATCCACGCCGGCTCTACTGGCGCAAGCGGCCGAAGGGCTCCAACCCTCTCAGGTCCGCCAGTCGCCCGCGCCCGGCAGCTTCTCGCTCGTCGAGCACGTCTGGCACCTGGCCGACATCGAGCGGGAGGGGTACGGCGTCCGCATCCGCCGCATCCTGTCGGAGGACGAGCCTTTCCTTTCCGACTTCCCCGGCGACCGGTTCGCCCGCGAGCGCGAGTACGCCAGGCGCGACCTCGCCGATGGCCTCGCCGCTTTCGCCGAGGCCCGAAGCCGGAACGTCGAGATACTCCGCTCGATTCACAACTCCGCCTGGGCGCGCCGCGGCGTGCAGGAGGGGGTCGGTCCGATCACGCTCGAAGACGTCCCGCGCATGATGGCTGCGCACGACCGCGCGCACACCAACGAGATCGCAGCCCTGATGGCGCACCTCAAGGAGGGAAAACCTTTCGAGGCGCACCCGAACTCGGCCGTCGCGTAGGTTCCTCCTCCAGGCCCCGGGGCCGCGACCGCCAAGCCTCTCAGGCGGCCGCGGCCCTTCTTTTCTTCAGCCACTCCTTGGCGGCGGCGATGATCCCCGGCAGGATGGAGACGAAGACCACGATGACGATCACGATCTCGAGGTTCTTCTTCACCCATGGGAACTGCCCGAGGTAGTGGCCGATGAGCGTCATCGAGAGGACCCAGCCGATTCCGCCGAAGACGTTGAAGGAGACGAAGCGGTGGTACTCCATCCTCCCCATGCCGGCGACGACCGGGGCGAAGGTGCGGATGATCGGCATGAAGCGGGCGAGGATGATCGTCTTGCCGCCATGCTTCTCGTAGAAGTCGTGCGCGCGGCGCAGGTGCGCCGGGTTGAACAGGCGGGAGCGAGGGCGATTGAACAGGGCCGGCCCGGCCTTGCGCCCGATCCAGTAACCGACGGTATCGCCGATGATCGCGGCGGCGATCCCGAGAACGTTCAGCCACAGGAAGGAGAGACGTCCCGACGCCGCGACGACGCCGGCCGTAACGAGGAGGGAGTCTCCCGGCAGGAAGAAGCCGATCATCAGGCCAGTCTCCGCGAAGACGATCGCGGTCACGGCCGACAGGCCACCGACGGCGACCATCGTGTCCACGTCGGTGAGCTTGTGGAAGAGTTCCTTGAGCCACTCCATGGGCGCGCGGATGGTAGCAGAGGGCCGGGGGAGGGTGTCAGGGAAGAGGTGTCAGGGAAAATGCAGGTGTCAGGTGTCGGGTGTCGGGTGTCAGGGACGGGAAGCACGCTTTGATGTCCGAAGCTTCGAGATGAGCCCGTTTAGCATTCTCCCCACTTCACCCGAATGCAGAAGGATCGGCTTGATGTCGTCCGAGTTCAGATATGTCAGTCGGACGGCGATGAGCATGTGTGTCTAGAGCTCCATCAGCGAACCACTCGCCACGGAAAGGTGGTGGAGGTAATCGCCAAGATGTTCCCGGCCGTGTCCCTCGGCAATATTTGCAGGGATCGAGGCGGCGGCTCGCTGAATCTGGCTTGTGAGGCCATACATTTCTGCGCGGGGCAGCCGGCGAGAGAGTTGGTAGCACTCAACCGCAAGGTTGACGGACTTCTGCCAGACCTTCAGGTCTCGATAGCTTTGAATAGCCACCCTGCATATTCATTGTCTCGGGTAGGTTGCTTCTACGATGGATGAAATGCCGCCCCTCGAGGAGAAGATCCCCTTGACGCTCATGCGTTTGGGTTTGCACGCTGCGACGCAATCCTCCAGGATCCGATTTACGGCATTCTCGTAGAAGATCCCTACGTTCCGGTAACCAACGATGTAGAGCTTTAGAGACTTCAGCTCGAGGCACTGCTTGTCGGGTACGTATCGGATGGTCAGGTGCCCGAAATCCGGCAGTCCGGTCTTCGGACAAATCGCGTTGTACTCGGGTATCTCGACGGTGATTTCGTAGTCAGGGTACTGGTTCGGCCAGGTTTCAATCGCCGGCAACCGAGCTTCGATGCCCGCCTTCGCATGCTCTTCGGTGTACTCCGCCATGTAGCAATCGTAAATCGATTCCCTGACACCTGACACCCGACACCTGACACCTGCATTTCCCCTGGCACGTCGCCCCTGACCGCTAGCCTCCCGTAAACTCCCGCTGGAGTTCCTGTTTCAGGGTCCGGGTGATGCGGCCGGGTTTGCCGCCGGCGATCCTTCTTCCGTCCACGGCGATGATGGGGTAGGTCCAGAGGGTCGTGGAGGCGAGGAAGGCCTCCTCGGCGGCGAAGAGCTCTTCGATCGAGATTGGACGCTCTTCGACGGTGAAGCCCAGGCGCCGCGCCGCCTCCACGGCCGCGCCGCGGGTGATCCCGGGAAGGATGCGGTGGCCGTTGGGGGCGGTGCGCACAACGCCCTTCACGACGCAGAAGAGGTTCGCCTTGGTGCCCTCCCACGCCACGCCGTCGCGCGTCAGGATCGCGTCCACCGCGCCCGCCTCACGGGCCCGCTGGGCCGCGAGCACGTTGGGCAGCAGCATGACCGTCTTGATGTCGCAGCGTCCCCAGCGCTCGTCCGGAACGAGGATCGCATGCCCGCCTTCCTCCGGCGCCTCGGGCTCGACGGCCCTGGCGAAGGCGAAGATAGTGGGAGTCGTGCCGGCGGGCGGAAAGGCATGAGTGCGCGGAGCGGCGCCTCGCGAGATCTGCGCATAGACGATCGCGTCGGAAGAGGCGAAGCCGTTCTCCGCCAGCAGCCGCGCGGCGACCTCGGGAAAGAAGCCGGGGTCGGCCGCGATGCGGATGGCCGCCAATCCGTTCCTCATGCGATCCAAGTGCTCGGCCAGCCGGTAGCCGCGCCCGCGATTGAACCGGGCGACCTCGTAGATCGCGTCCGCGAACAGGAAGCCGCGGTCCTCCGGAGAGATGCGCGCCTCCTCGCGCGGCAGGTACTGCCCGTTGAGATAGACGATCATTTTGCGGGCATTCTAAGGTGTCAGGGAACAGGTTTCAGGGAAATGACACCTGCATTTTCCCTGGCACCTTCAACCTGACACCTATCTCCTCTTGAACTCCTGGATGGCCTTCGTCAGCGCTTCGCTCCCTTGCAATTTCCTATAGGCGTCTTCGGCCAGGGGAAGGCCATGGGCGAGCGCCTCCAGGCGCGGGCGCCGCAGCAATTGGCGCGCCTCGGAGAGCGCGGCGGGATCGCGAGACAGAAGATCATTGGCGAGACGCAGCGCTTCCCGTTCGAGCCTTGCGGCCGTGACGGCGCGCGTGGCGAACCCCGCCGACACGGCCTCGCTTCCCGAGTAACTCCTCCCCGTCAGGATCCACTCGGCGGCGCGAGCCTCCCCGATTCGCAGCGGAAGGAGGGCGGCGGCCGCCGGAGGAAAGCAGCCGAGCCGGATTTCCGGAAAACCGATGCGCGCGTCTTCGGACGCCAGCACGATGTCGCACGCGGCGGTGATCTCGGCTCCCCCGCCCAGGCAAGCGCCCGAGACGGCGGCGATCGTCACGGCCGGGCTCTCGAGGAGCGCGGCCAGAGCTCCTCTCATCGCGGCGAGCATCCTCTCGATGGCTCGAGGCTCGGGGACGTGATCGGCCATCTCGACGCCCGCCGAGAAGGCCCGGGGAAGCCCGGAGAGAAGGAGCACGCGCGAGCCGGCCGCCTCCCCGACCCGCCGCGCGATCTCGTCCAGGTGCGCGGCCCCGATCACGTTGACGGGGGGGAGATGAATCTCCAGCCGCGCGAGGCGTCCTCCCCCGGTCAGGTCCAACCGGATCGGCGGCCGCGAGCTCACTTCTTCTTCCTGGCGGGGGCCTTCTTGGGCTTCGGGGTCGGCGCGGGCGCCTTCTTGTCCGCGCGGATGACGGCGCGGAGATTGGCCAGAAGCTCCGGCGTGATCGCCGCCTCGTCGACCCCCGCATCCGGGCGACGGAGTCTTGCCTCGATCAATCCGTCGGGCACGTGCTCCGCGATCAGCATCTGGGCGAGTTCGTTCACCTTCTTCACGTAGCCGAAAGTCTCGACGATGATCTGCTTGTCGCCGAGCGTCCCATGGCCCGGCACCACCTTATCGACGTCGAGCTGCCCGAGGCGGAGGAGCGCGTTCTCCCACCCCTTCGGGTCCACATCCTGGGACTGCATGAAGGGAGCCCTCTTCCCGATCACGATGTCGCCGGTGAAGAGCACCTTGTCTTCGGGCAGGAGCACGACGATGTCGCCCGCCGTGTGCGCGGCGCCCAGGAAGTACACGGCGACGCGCCGCCGCGAGGCGAACAGGGCGAAGCGGTCTGAGAAGGAGAGCAGCGCCGCGTCCGGCCGCAAGGACGCGGACGTGATCGCCGCCAGCCGCGGCGCCGCGGCCTCGTGGCAGATGATCTCGGCTCCCGCGGCCAGGAAGGGGGGCGCGCCGCCCGCGTGGTCGCCGTGCGCGTGCGTGATGATGAGGTACCGGACCGGCTTGCCGGCGGTCTCCTTGATCTTCTCGAGCAGGGCGTTGCCCGTCGCGACGTCGCCCCCCGCGTCCACGGCGATGACCATGTCGCCCAGGAGAAACCATCCCGCGTTGGAGCCCTGTTCGGTCTGCGCCATCCAGACGCCGTCCGAGACCTTCTCGACCGAAGTCACTTTGGAGGATTGACCCTGCAGGACGAGGGGAAAGAGGAGCAGGAAGCCCGGGATCAGGGCACGCGCGCCGCGTCTCATCGAGAAAAACCTCTCTTTCTGCTTAGCCGATTCCGCGAATCAGTCCGGGTCAACCCGTCCGGGGACCGTAAGATTCCACGGCGGCACGCTCGCGCACGGCCCGCGCGAATTCGGCGAACAACCGCCGCGAGACGGGGTCCTTCCTCAGATTCTCCGGATGCCACTGGACCGCGATCAGCCACGGCTCCCGCGACTCGAAGGCCTCGATCAACCCGTCGGGCGCGACGGCGCTGACCCGAAGCCCGGGCGCGAGCTCCTCCACCGCCTGGTGATGACGGCTGTTGACCGGAATCTCGGGCGCCTGCGCGACCTCCGAAAGGAGCGTGCCCGCCTTGACCTCGACGTCGTGGTCCCGCCTCTCGGGATGTTTCTCGGGCACGTTGTGGACGACGGCGGTCGGGTGCTCGCTCGGAATGTCCTGGTGGAGCGTGCCTCCCATGGCGACGTTGACGACCTGCAGCCCGCGGCAGATCCCGAGCACGGGCAGGCCTTCCCGGCGCGCTTTCTCGAAGGCCGCGAAGTCGGTCGCGTCGCGGCGCGGATCGACTTCGACGCTGGGATGAGCCTCCCGCACCCCGTACCGCGCCGGGTCCACGTCGAGGCCTCCGGCGAGCACGACTCCGTCGAACGCCCCCTCCGGTTTTGCTCCCGGCGGCAATACCGCGATTTGCTCCCGCCGGAATCCAGCCTCGACGAGCGCCCGGATGTAGTCGTTCGTCTCGTCCTTCGAGGCGTCGGCGCCGAGAGTTAGGGCAATGCGCATGTTTGAGGATTCTAGGGTGTCAGGGTACAGGTTTCAGGTGAAACGCAGGTGTCAGGTGCCGGGTGTCAGGTGTCAGGGACGAGAGCCCGATCGCGATGCTCAACCTGAAACCCGACACCTGACACCTGAAACCTGCATTTCCCCTGACACCTTCAACCTGACACCTACCTCTCAAAGAGGACCGCCATTCCCATGCCGCCGGACACGCACAGGGTCGCGATGCCGGTCTTCGCGTCTCTCCTCTTCATCTCGTGAAGGAGGGTCGTCACGATGCGCGCTCCCGTCGCGCCGATCGGGTGGCCGAGGGCAATCGCGCCGCCATTGACGTTCACGCGCGAGAGATCGAAGGGCAGCTCCCGGGCGCAGGCGATGACCTGCGCGGCGAAGGCCTCGTTCAACTCGATCAGATCCACGTCGGAGAGGCTGCGGCCGGTCTTCGCCAGGAGAGCCCGGACCGCCGGCACCGGCCCGATGCCCATCCGCTCGGGCTCGACGCCGGCAGAAGTCCAGGCGACGACTCGCGCGAGCGGCTCTACGCCGGCCTTCTTCGCTTCCTCCTCGGTCGCGAGCACGACGGCAGCCGCGCCGTCCGTGATCCCCGAGGAGTTGCCCGCATGGACCGTCCCCTTTTCGGGGTCGAAGACCGGAGGCAGCTTCGCGAGCGACTCGGCCGTCGTGCCGGGACGGGGATGCTCGTCCTTCTCGACCTTCACGCTCCCCTTCTTGCCCGGGATCTCGACCGGCACGATCTCGTCGGAAAACCGCCCCGAGGCCGCGGCCGCCTCGGCGCGGCGCTGCGACTCCGCCGCGTAGGCGTCCTGCTCCGCGCGGAGAATCGCGTACTCCCGCACCAGGTTCTCGGCGGTCTCGCCCATGAGCTGGCCGCAGAGGGGACAGAGGAAGCCGTCGCGGTACATGCCGTCCACGGCCTCCCCGTGCCCCATCCTCAAGCCGAACCGCAAGCGGGTCAGCAGGTATGGCGTGGCCGACATGCATTCGGTCCCGCCGGCGAGCACGACGTTGTTCTCCCCCACCGCGATTGAGAGGGTCCCGAGAGTCAGCGCCTTCAGGGAGGAGGCGCAGGCCTTGTTCACGGTGAAGGCCGGCACGGAATCTGGGACGCCGGCCCGGTGCGAGACCTGCCGCGCCGTGTTGGGTCCTCCTCCCGCCTGCCGCGCATGGCCGAAGATCGTCTCGTCCACCGCGGCGGACGGAAGGCCTGACCGCTCGATCGCCGCCTTCGCGGCGACCTCTCCCAGATCGGCCGCGGAGAGCGACGCGAAGGAGCCCCCGAACTTCCCGATCGGCGTCCGGGCCGCCGACAGCACGTAAACCGGCTGCATGGCCGGATGCTAACTCACGCGGACGCGAAGGGAACCGGGCTAGGATCTTCAAGAAGGAGGTCGTCGTTTGAGCAGCGCGCGGCCGGGCTTCGCACGCAAGCTGACTCGCCGGGTGGTCCCCCTCGCCTGGCGGCGCAGAATCGGACGCTTTCTGCGGGAAACCCCGGTAAGGCTGCGGGACTTGGGCCCCGATCTCGTCTCTTCCCGGGACGGCGGAGCCCTTCCGCCGCCGCGGCTTCGCATCCGGGCCTCCCTGACGAGCGCGCGAAACGAGTTCCTGCTCGTGGGACGGGACTCGCGCGCGGCGATCCGCCGGGTTTTCGAAGCCAGCCGGAGCGGGAATCAGAAATATCCGCGCTGGCTGGATTACGGCTGCGGGTCGGGTCGCCTGGCGCGCCATCTGGCGGCGCTCCCGGAGGTCGAGGAGCTCTGGGGCGTGGACGTGGACAGAGACGCGATCGCCTGGTGCTCCGCCCACCTGCCGGGGCTCTACCGTGTCATTCCCGGATTTCCACCGACCGGCCTACCCGCGGGGCACTTCGACGTCGTTTGCGCCGTAACCGTATTCACGCACCTCGACGAGAAGCGGCAACTCGAGTGGCTCGCGGAGCTCCACCGCACGCTGCGGCCAGGCGGGCTTCTCATCGCGAGCACGCACCCGCCCGCGCTCACCTACATGCGTCCGGATCTTTCGCAGGAGCAGCTGGCGCTCCTCTCCAGGCGAGGCTTCCTCTTCGCTCCCGGCCATGGTCAGTTCAACGACGACGGCACGTTCCACACCCGCGAGTACCTGATGGAGACCTGGGGGCGCCTCTTCGGTCTCAGCCGCTACGAGGACTACGGCCTCAACGGGTATCAAGACCTTTCGGTGTGGCAGAAGTGGTAGGCAAGGTGTCAGGGAACAGGTTTCAGGGTAAATGCAGGTGTCTGGTGCCAGGTGTCAGGTTTCAGGTTGAGCCCTCGATCAGGCTCTCGTCCCTGACACCCGACACCTGACACCTGATACCTGTCTTCCCCTGACACCTTCCACCTGACACCTTTCCCCTATGTGATGAGCGGCAGGACCACCGTGAAGGTGGTGCCCTTCCCTACGGCGCTGCGGACTGAGACGGTGCCCTTGTGGGCCTCGACGATCCATCGGACTATGGAGAGGCCGAGACCCGAGCCGCCGGGATGCACGCGGCGCGCCCGGTCGCTGCGGAAGAAACGCTCGAAGACGTGAGGCAGGTTTGCCTCCGGGATGCCGATGCCCGTGTCCGAGACTTCGATCCGGGCCTCGCCCGGAGCGGACGTCAGGCGCACGCGGACCTTGCCCCCCGCCTCCGTGTACCGGATCGCGTTCTCGAGCAGGTTGTGCAGGACCTGCTGCATGCGGTCGGAGTCGATGAAGGCCCGGACGGGCCCTTCCGGAAGATCCACGGAGAGCTCGAGGTCGCGATCCGACATCGCCGGAAGCAGGTCCCGCGTGACCTCGGAGATGAACTTCCCCAGATCCACGTTGGCGAAGGAGAGCGTGACGCGGCCCGCCTGTCCGCGGGCCAGGAAGAGCAGGTTCTGCGAGAGACGCGTCAGATGACGCACCTCCAGGAGAGCGTTGCCCATGGCCTCCCGGTACTCTTCGGCGGGCCGGTCCTCCTCGAGCGCGACCTCGAGCGAGCCGCGCATCACGGTCAGGGGTGTGCGCAGCTCATGCGAGACGTCCGCGATGAATTGCTGCTGCTCCTTCTCCGCCGAGGCGATCGCGTCGAGCCGGGCGTTCAAGGCCTCCGCGATCTCGCGCGCGTCGCCCGAGAGGTCGGAGGAGGCGACGCGCGTCAGGGGATGCTGCGCGGTCTCCTCCAGGCGCTGCCGGAGGACGGGCAGCTCCGGCTCCGGCGGCGCGGCGGCGGGAGAGTGGCCGGCACGCTTGCGGGAGAAGAGGGCCATCCGGGTCAGGCGGTCCCAGAGGGTTCCCGGACGCGGTAGCCGACGCCGCGGACCGTCTGGATGATCTTCTCGCGCTCGCCCGTGTCGAGCTTCTTGCGGAGCGAGTTGATGTAGACGTCGATGATGTTCGTCGAAAGCTCGAAGGAGTCCTCCCAGATCCGCGCCTGGATCTCCGATCGGGACACGACTTTCCCGTGGCGCCGCAGCAGGAGTTCGAAGAGCGCTCCCTCCCGCGCGGTCAGGCGGACGACCTCGCCGCCTCGCGTGACCTCTCGCGAATCGGGGTCGTAGGACAGGTCGCCCAGCGTCAGGGGACCCGGCTCCGGCATCTCGGTCCGCCTCGTCAGCGCTCGCAGGCGAGCCAGGAGCTCGCGGAAGGAGAAAGGCTTGACGATGTAGTCGTCGGCTCCGGCGTCCAGCCCCTCGATCTTGTTCTCGATCGTGTCGCGCGCCGTCAGCATGAGGATCTTGACCCGGATGCCCCGCGCGCGAACCTCCCGGCAGACGTCCAGGCCGTCGCGCGACCCGGGCAGCAGGAGGTCGAGGATGAGCAGGTCGAACGGCGTCGACTCCAGCTTCTGGAGAGCGGTGTCGGGGTCTCCCACCGCCTCGACCGTGTAGCCCTTCTCCGTCAGTCCCTTTTTGAGAAACTGCGCGATCTTCTCTTCGTCCTCGACGACCAGAACTCTCATGAAATCCTTTTTTCAGTCCTCGGGGGCCGGGCTAGCCTTCGCGGCCTTCTAGGCCCTCTGCCGGGTCGGGGGCCGCGCCGGAACGCCGCAAGCGGGAGAAGACGAACGCCGCTCCGGCGCCTACGGCGAAGCCTCCCGAGAACCAGGAGAGCTGCCCCGAGGTGGCGATCGAGACGAGAGCGCCGGCGGCCACCAGCGCCGCGAGCAGCAGCCTCGACACCTCGACGGGGGGAACGCCAGCTCTCATAGACGGAGTCCACATGTCCCTTGCCCGGCATATCTTCTATCATTCCCGCCGCGAGGGAGGGAACGATGAAAGGAATCCTTTATAGTTCGGCGCTCGCCGCCGCGATTCTGGCTCACGCCGGCTGCGCCTCCTCCACGGTGGTGGCCCCTCAGGGTCCCCAGGCGATGGCGACGATCCTGCCGAAGAGCGGCTCCACGGTCACCGGCACGGCCACTTTCACCGAACTCTCGACCGGCGGCGTGCGGGTCCATGTTCACGTCGAGAACGCCCCTCCGGGCCACCATGGACTCCACGTCCACGAGAAGGGAGACTGCTCGGACCCGAAGGCGATGTCGGCCGGAGGCCATTTCAACCCCGGCGGGCTGCCGCACGCGGGACCGATGGACCTGAAGCGCCACGCCGGCGACCTCGGCAACATCGAGATCAAGTCGGACGGGAAGGGCGACCTCGACATCTCTTCGGACCTCCTGACGCTCAAGCCGGGTCCCAACTGCGTCGTCGGCCGCTCGGTCGTCTTCCACGAGAACGCCGACGACTTGAAGACGCAGCCCACCGGCAACGCCGGCGGGCGCCTGGGCTGCGGCGTGATTCGGTAGCCCAATTCCCAAATAGGTGCCCCGGATCCGTCGTCGTTCCCCTCGTCGGCACGCGGCGGCCGGCCTCGTCTGGATCATCGGCCGCCGCTGAGGGTTCCTCGCAGAGACAGCACGGCTCCGGGTGCTCCTTCTCATGCTCGTCACCCATCACCTCCTCCGGGAAACGCCGCCGGCTCCGGTGCTGGCAGTGCGGCTTTAGTCTGGCTGTCAGCCCCGGCGGCGGGACGACTCCCGGAGGAGGCATGAGCGAAGGAGCAAGGGAAGGTGAATGGCTTGCTTCGACATTCCTGCGACTGAGCGACTAGCGACGGCCTGGTTCTCTCTTTCGCGGCCGGGCCGGCGCGTGCCGACGAGGGAGGCGGCCCGACGCGGGGGCGCCTCGAAGCGAGAGGCTGGCCGAATCCGGGGCTTTCCGGTGATTCAATGGGCGGCATGAAGGACTCATTCGATCTGTCTCCGGAGGAGATCCGGCGTCTGGGCTACGCCGCCGTGGACGCGGTGGCGGAGGCGCGCGCGAAGCTCGAGACCCGGCCCGTATTCGGGAAGGTCGGCGGCGGCGCGCGCCTCTTCGAGGAGCCGGTGCCCGAGGACGGGATGCCGGCCGAGGAGGTTCTCGCTTTCGTGCGGGAGCACGTGCTCCCCTTCCCGATGGGCAACTCTCATCCTCGCTTCTACGGGTTCATCAACTCGACGGCCGATCCGGTCGGAATCACGGCCGACTATCTCGCCGCGTCCATGAATCCCAACTGCTGGGGAGGTGACCACGCGGCGATTCACGTCGAGCACCGCGTGATGCGCTGGCTGGCGGAGATGCTCGGATACCCGCCGGAGGCCGAGGGAATCCTCGTCTCGGGCGGGTCGATGGCGAATTTCACGGCGCTCGCGGCGGCCCGCCGCGCGATGACGCCCGGCAACGTTCGCGAGGACGGGCTCGCGGGGAAAGGGCGCCCGCGGCTCGTGGTCTATGCCTCGGACCAGGTCCACCACTGCGTGGACAAGGCCGTGGACCTGCTCGGCATCGGGACGAGGCAGCTGCGCAAGATCGAGACGGGCAAGAACTTTCGCATGCGCATGGACCTCCTCGAGCGCGCCGTCGCCGCCGATCGCCGCGACGGTCTGGCGCCCGCCATCGTCGTGGGCAACGCCGGCACGGTCAACACCGGCGCGATCGATCCGCTGGAGGAGATCGGCGACTTCTGCCGGCGCGAATCGCTCTGGTTTCACGTGGACGGCGCCTACGGAGCCATGGCGCGCCTGTCGCCGGGCCTCGCGCCGCTCCTGGCCGGCATGGAGCGGGCGGACTCGATCGCCGCGGACCCGCACAAGTGGCTCTATGTCCCGTACGAGGCGGGAGCGACGCTCGTCCGGGAACCCGGCAGGCTCGCCGCCACGTTTCGGAAGTTCCCCGAATACCTTGCCTCGGACCCGGAGTCGCCGTTTCCCGGTCCGGCGTGGTTCGCCGAGAGGGGCGTCGAGCTTTCCCGCGGCTTCAAAGCATTGAAGGTCTGGATGGGGCTCAAGACGCACGGGCGGCGCGGGTACGCCCGGGCGATCGACAACGATGTGCGGCTGGCCCACGCCCTCGCGGAGGAGGTCGGCCGCCGCCCCGACTTCGAGAGGCTCGCCCCGACGGTCCTCTCGATCGTGAACTTCCGCTATCGGCCTTCGGATCGGGGCCTGTCCGAAACGGATCTCGACCGCGTCAACCGGAAGATCGCCAACCGGCTCCTCGGCGGCGGGTCCTTCTTCCTCGCGCCGACGATCCTGAAGGGCCGCGCCTCTCTGAGGGTGTGCATCGTCAACTTCCGCACGCGCGAGGAAGACTTGAAGCTCCTGCTGGACGAGGCCGCGCGGGTCGGGCGGGAGATACTCGCCGGGTCGGCCTGAGTCACTTCTTCGGGGGACGACCCCCTTGAAGTCGAACGCGCCCGGCTGCTCGGTGAAGAAGATGCAGTCATTGCCCTCCTTGCACTTCAAGGAGCGGACCTTTCCCGCGGGAACAAATATGTACGAGCCCGCGGAAAACTCCTTGGGAGGGCCGTTCTCCAGGGAATAGACGAGCGTCCCGGACATCACGACGATCTTCAGGTCGGCGCTCTGGGTATAAGCGCGCGCGTCCGTGCCCGGGGGCCACTTGTTCCAGGCCCCGTAGGCGCCGCTGTCCGCGTCTCCCCAGAGAACCGCCCGCAGGGCGCCCGGGACTTCCATGAGGTCCAGCCAGGTCATCTCCTCCGCCGTGAGAGCCTTGGCCGAGTCTTTCGGCGTCTCCTTTCTCGCCAGCGACCGCATGAAGACGAAGAATCCCGCCACGAGAACAGCGAAGACGAGCAGAGGAATCCAGAGCCTGGAGCCGCCTCTCGCGGCCTTCGGAAGGGCGGTCACGGCCCGACCGGCTGCGTGCAGGCGCGGCACCGGACCGCCTCGATCGCTCTCTCTTTCTTCCGGATGGCCGTCGGGTCCATGAAACGATCTCAGCGCGGCTGGACCGAGTGCGGCTGGGTCTGCTCGGCCCGCCACGCCTCGAGAGTGCGCTCGATCTGACGCGCGTGGATCTCCAGGTGCTCGGCGTAGGTCTTCAGCCAGTCTTCGGCGGTGTAGCGCCCCGCCTCGCTGTGTGTGCCCTCCGAGGCCCAGGCCTTTTCCGGAAGGCGCCGCAGCAGCCCGATCGTGTGCGCGCGCATCACGTCCACGGCCGCCAGCGCCAGCTCTATCTTCTGCTCGTGGTAGTCGAGCGCCTTCGCCCACCGGTCCTGGTCGAAGGCCTGGATCGCCGGCTTGTCTTCCGCGACCAGGTAGCGGATGCGGGACGCGGCGTTCATCTCGGCATCGGCGCAGTGGCAGACGACCTCATAGGCGGACCACTTGCCTTCCTGCGGGCGCCACTTCCAGGCTTCCCGCGGGACCTTCGCGAACGCGTCGCGCAGCTTCGTGGGCCCCTCTTCGTAGCGCCGGATTAGGGCTTCGCGCTCTTGCGCCGTGTATCGCATGCCGGCAGAGTCTACCCCCGGCCACGTCGGGGAGGGGCGATCCCCTGCCCTCGGCACGAAGCCGAATCTGAGATTCCACGCCAACAATGGTCGTTCGGTTCGAGGCGGGAGGAGTCTCCCGACCGGAGGGAGGGAGGAGCCTCCCGACGCGGGAGCGGAGCGCTTGCGCGCGATCACGGTCGCGGTCGAGCGCGCAACCGCGCGAGCCACGACCGGGCGCGCCGCAGGCGCAGATCCCGCGCGAGCGCGGAGCGACGGTAAAGAAAGGGCCTCCGGGCTCCTGCCGAAAGCCCGGAGGCCCCCCCGGCGCCGCGGAGAGAAGATCTCGTGGACCGCGGTGGTCGCCGGGATGGCCCATTCTAAGTCTTGCAAGCGCCCCCCGCGCAAGGGGTTTTTCAGATCTTCAGGGGATCGGGATGCCGTCAATCCCGACATGCGGAACGACCTCGTCCGCGAGGCCGCGGGCCTACCGTTCGCGGCGGCGGAGCGAGCCCCGGTTTCAAAACTCTCGGCGCCGGTCGCGAAGCGACTGCCTGCGCCGAAAGCCGCCGCATCCGGCCGAGTCGCTCGCCGGTGCGCCCGCAGGCGCAGGTCCCTCCCTCAGCCGGAGCGACGTTCGCCGCGCCGCGTAGCGGACGAGATCGGCGCTCGAATGAACCTCCAGCTTGTTCATCAGGCGGGTCCGATGGTTGTCCACGGTCTTCGGACTGATCGAGAGGATTCCGGCGATTTCCGCGTTGCTCTTGCCTTCGACGACGAGCCGGAAGACTTCGCGTTCCCGCTGTGTCAGCTCGCCGTAGGGGTCTTCCGCGCCCGCCCGCCGCTGGCCGGCGCGGTCGATGGCCTTCCTCGCGGGAGTAGAGAAATACGATTTGCCCTCGCTGACCGCGCGGATCCCGGCGATCAGCTCCGAGGCGGTCCCGTCCTTGGTCAGATAGCCCGATGCGCCCGCGCGCACGGCCCGCACGACGTATTCCTCCTCGTCGTGCATCGTTAGCATGAGAATACGGACCTGCGGCAGAGCCGCGTGGATCCTTCGGGTCGCCTCGATGCCGTTCAGTCCCGGTATGCTCACGTCGAGCACGACGACGTCCGGCCGGATCTCCAGAGTCTTGTGCGTCGTCTCGATTCCGTCGCTCGCCTCTGCGACGACGTCGATGCCGGGACTCGTCCGGAGGAGGCCGACGATTCCGCTGCGCACGAGGACGTGATCGTCGGCGACGAGCACGCGGATCGGAGACGCCTTTGTCGGACTCATGGCGTCAGCGTAGAGAGGAGGCGGAACGCCCGCAATGAGGGGTCATCCTCATTCTCGGCTTTCCGCAGGCGCTCGCTTCCCGAACGGCGGCCGAGAGTTTCTACAGGACGGCTGCTCGGAGGATCGTTGTTGGCGTCACCGCGCCGGGACAGAACTCACGACAGGCGGCGAAGCGCGCTGCGGGCGAGCTTCTTCAACCTCTCGATCTTGACCTCCGGGGAATCGGGTCCGCCGAGGCTCAGACGCAGGTACGTCTCGTCCCGCAGGACGTAGAGACTGCCGCCGATGGGAGAGCCATCCCAGAAGGCCTCGTCACCCACGCCGGGGACCGGTCGGGGCCTTGCGGCTTCCTCGCTCCTCTCGCGGCCGGCCACCCTCTCGGACTCTTCCGCCTCTCCTTTCTCTTCGCTCTTCTGCCGGGCCCTTGCGAACATCCGCTTCCAGTGGCTGCGCGGCCCTTCGGTCTCGCCCGGACGGCGGCGCGTCACCTCGAGGCTGATCGACTTGGAGAACGTCGCCAGCGTGTAGAAGCACTGCGAGACAGCGAACTGCCCGCGCTGCGGCTCGCTCGCCTTGGTCGCCGTGACGCGGTCGCCCTGGACGGTCTGGATCTCGCGACGCGTCAGGAGAGAGCAGGCGTCGAATTTCTGCGCCGCGGGGGCGAAGCGCGCGACGCAGGCGCTCATGAGAACGGCGAGCATTACGTCTCTGAATTTCATGCAACGAAGATAGAGGCGGAGAGCCTTCTCGCCAATGAGGGATGTCCCTCATTCTCGGAAGGCCGAAGCACCTCAGGGACAAGGAGCGGGTGTCAGGTTCGAGGTATCAGGGGAAATGCAGGTATCAGGTGTCGGGTACCAGGTGTCAGGGACCGGGGGGCCCAACCTGAAACCTGAAACCTGGCACCTGGCACCTGCTCAATACCGTGTGCCGTCGAGGGAGAGCACAGTCTTCGTTCCGATGACCTCGGCCGTGTGACGGGTGCCGGCGGGCAGGTAGAGCCGGTCACCCGCCTTCAAGTCGTAGGCCGCTTCGCCGATCTTGATTCGCAGCGTCCCCTCGAGCACGGCGTCGCACTTGTCCTGCGCGTGCAGGTGCTCGGGGAAGACCGTCCCCTCCCGATAGGCGTAGACGGCCACCTCGTAACCTTCGCTCTCGAGGGCGAGAATCATTCGTTTCTCGGTCAGTGGGCCGTCGGAGGGGTCCCAGTGCTCCAGCCGAACGAAGGTCACGGCGTCACATTACTCTTTTCACGCAATGAGGGCGGCGGCACCGAGCTCCCGCCCGGCGCCGCCGCAATCTCTACCCTCATTGCGAGATCAGCGGAGTCGCGGCCGTCCAGACGTTGACGGGCCCCAGACCGACGTTGACGAGCTTGATCAGATAGACGCCCGACTGTGTCACCGGCACTTCGATGACCGCGAAGCCGGAGGAGGCATCCGCCGTCTGGAGGACGGAGCCCAGCGGATCGAGGAGGACGAGCTGGATCGGCACGGAGGCGTCGGGCTCCGCGACGACCGAGACGGCGGTCGTGCCGGCCGGCAGGGTCAGGGACTGGAGAATCTGCTGGCCGGGGCCGAGCGCGTTGACGCTCGCGGTCGTCTGCCCCGGAGCGCTCGACGGCTGCGCGTTGGAAGAGGAGCTCTCCAGGCAGAAGCTGTCCACGTAGGCCGCCCCCTTCTGGGTCTGGATCTGGAGGGTGTGTGAGCCGGCCGGGATCCCCCGGTAGCTCGTGTTGAAGCCGAACTGAGGCGCCTGCGTTGTGCCCTGGCTCCCCTGATAGCTGACCGTGCCCTGGAGGACGCCGTCGAGATAGACGCTGGCGCTGCCTCCCTTGGGGCTGCGGGCGTAGTTGTAGGTGATGGCGCCGAACTGGCCGGCGGGGACGTTGAAGGCGAGCGTCGCCGTGCCCGGCCCCACCTTCAGCCGGAAGTGGCCGGCCGAAGCGTCGGGGTCGTTGACCAGGTGCCAGCCGTTGGAATAGGAGATGTGCGAGTCGTTGTCCTCCAGGCAGGTGACGACCGGCGGCGCGCAGTAGGCGTTGCCCACCAGCATGTACGCGGCCGCCGGGGCATCGGTGACGTCGATCGCCACCCGGCCGCTCGTCGTCGCGTCCCCGGTCAGGACGTAGGTCCTGCCCACGAGCCCGCCGATCAGGTCGCCCGCGGCCGGAGAACCGACGTTCGAGTTCGAGATCGCGATTGTGATCGTCCCGCTGCTCGTGAACGTGCTTTCGGAGTCGGCGGGCCCGATCGTGTTGAACTGCCCGACGGCGGTGATGACGGCGCCCGTGACGTCCACCGTGCCGTATTCGAAGCTGACGTTGGAGTTGTTGTCCGAGTTCATCCCCACGTAGAAGTTGCCGCCGGGCGCGTTGGGCGAATTCCAGATGATCCGCCACTGCGCGTTGGCCGGCACCGCGGAGAGATCGGCGACCTTCATGGTGAAGAAGAGCTTCTGCGAGCCGTCGGGGAAGTACGGCTCGGCGATCGAAACCGACTGGATGTCGAGCGCGGTGTTCAAGGGAGCGCCTTTCTGGTCCCCTGCCGCGTCGGTGACGACCGTGACGCCCGGCAGAGTGCAGGAGCTTCCCACGGGCGCCGCGGCCGCTTCATTGCCGCCGCACGACTGGCCGACGCCGTTCTGCGCCGTGACCCGATAGAAGTAGGTCGTGCCGGGGTCGATCGTCGCGTCGGTATAGCCGGTCGCCGTGCCGACGTTGGCGAGGAGGGTCTCTCCTCCGCTCGAGGTTCCGCGAAGGACCTGGTAATTCGTAATCGCCGAGCCGCCGTTTTCCGACTCGGACCAGGTCAGGCGCGCCAGTGCGCCGTTTCGCGTCACCGTCAGGAAGGGCGCTCCGGGCACGGTCGGTTCGGTCGGATCGAAGGCGCTGAAAAGCCTGCGGCCTCCCGTCTGGCGCGCGATCGTCGCCAGGGCCGTGTAGCCGTTGCCGACCGAGCTCGACGGCGCCTGGACGCACGGTCCGGTGCAGCCGTCGGCGTACCCGACGAGCACCCGGCCCTGGGCGTCCACGGTCGCGTCCATGAAGTCGAGCAGGTTGCGGCAGATGTTGCTGCCTCCGCCGAGCCAGATGCAGCCGCGTTGCACCGGGTCGTTGGGAGTCGCGTCCGAGGTCAGCCAGTGCGCGCCGCCGTCGAAGGTCGTCGCGATGTAGAGATGCCAGACGCCGGAAAACGTCGGGGCCTGAAGGCTGCCGGGACCCGTGGAGGTGCCGAGGAAGGCGAAGGCCGCGCGGCCCTGATCCCCCGCGATGACGGCCGGAAAGGCGACGTTGTTCAGGCCGAAGGTGGTGCCCACGTCGTAGATGTTCGACCAGCTCTGCCCGTGATTGTCCGAGACCGCCACGACCGGATGGTTGTTGGCGTCGGCGTAAGCGAAGTAGACCCGGCCGGCCTTGTCCACCGAAACGGAGGGGTCGCTGTCGCCGGAGCGGCTGCCGGGAACGACGCGGACGTTCCAGGTCAATCCGTTGTCCTCGGAGACGACGACGCCCTGGCCGGTCTGGCATCCCTTGTTGGGCAGGAAGACCGTCCCGTCCGGCCCGACCTTGACGTGGCCGTGCAGCCCTCCGCATTCCGAGACCGTGTAGACCGGCACGCCGGCGCCGTAGGTCAGCCCTCCGTCGTCGCTGCGCGCGCAGAAAGCCGTCGCGACGTCCTGCGAGCAGTAATAGACCGCGTGCGCGTAGCCGGCGCCCGTCGTGAGCGGCGCGTGGTACGGGCCGCCGCCGACCGTCTCGTGGTCGATACCCGACGGAATGCCGCCGCCCTGGCTCGGGATCCACGTGTCGCCGTCGTTGTCGGTGTAGGACGCCAGGCTGTCCTGGCCGGTCAGTTGCGAGACGAAGGTACGGCCGGTGACACTGTCGGTGAAGAGGATCGGGTCCAGGCTCTCGACCGAGGTCGGGGCGCTCTTGTCTGCCCAGGTCGAGGTCGGCGTGGTCGGACAGGCATCGTTGAAGGCGACGCGGAGGCTCTGGAGGATGGCTCCCTCGTACATCACGTTTCCGCTGTTCCAGTTGGCTCCGATCGAAGGCTCGCCGGAGCCGACTCCCATCCCCGCGGCCACTTGGGCGGGCGCGGGCGTGAAGTTCTGGTACCGCGGCGCCAGGCCTGAGCCCTGCGGCGCCGGAGGAGGCGGAGGCGGCGGCTGCACGTCCGTGAACTGGAAGCTCGAAGGAGTGCTCGTCGCGTCGTAATAGGCGATGAGGCCGGCGCCCCGCGGCACGACCTGGATCAGGAGCTCGCTCGAGACCGTACCGCTCGCCGGCACGAGGCTCGTCTCCAGGACAGGCGCGGCGCCGAGGCCCGGCAGGCGAACGAGGCCCCGTCCGATCAGTCTCTGGGGCTGCACCCGGTCGGCCGAATAATCCGGGTCGGCGAAGATGCTCACCTCGACGGTTCCGCCCTCGGCAATCTGTTCGGGGTCGGCCGAGCTCCAGTACCAGTTGAGCTCGAGGGTGCCGTTGACGGTCCCCGAGAAGGCCCCCCGCCAGAAGATGGCGAGCGGGTTTCCGGCGTAGTCGGCATTGGCAGCGAAGCTCCCCGTCTGGGTGACGGGGGCGGTCCCGGTCGTCGGGGTCTGGTCGAAGGTGGCCGTGCCTATATTGCTCGAGTCCACCAGGCCCTGTTGCTTGTTGACCTGGTCCGACGCCGTGCCGTGGAAGGTGTAAACCCCGCTGGCCGCGAGAGCGGGCGCCGCCGCCGCCAGACCGAGCGCGATCAGGAGTGAAAAGCCCGGGCGAAGGTTCTGCCGCATCATCGTTCTCCTCCAGCCCGAACGCTAGAGGTCGCGGACACGCCGGACAATGAGGGACGCCCCTCATTTTTCCGCCGCCACGGCCCCCACGAAACTTCGAGCGACTTCCCCGTTCAGCTCGCGGCGCGCGTAGTCTCCCGACGAAGGAGGGAGGAGGCGCGCGCCGCGGGAGCGCAGCGCTTGCGCGGGATCAGGCGGGCGGCCGAGGCCGCATCCGGCCGAGCCGCTCGCCGGTGCGCCGAAGGCGCAGATCCCGCGCAAGCGCGGAGCGACGTTCTAGCTCAGGAGCTTGTGGCGGGCGGCGTAGCGGACGAGCTCGGCGGTCGAGTGGACGTCCAGCTTCTCCATCAGGCGCGTGCGGTGGTTGTCCACGGTCTTGCCGCTGATGAAGAGGATCTCGGCGATCTCGGCGTTGGTCTTGCCTTCGACGACGAGCTGAAAGACTTCGCGCTCGCGGTTGGTCAGGCGCTCGTAGGGATCCGCGGACTCTCCCGGCCTGTCCCGCTGGAAGGCTTCGGCGAGCGCTTTGGTCGCGTGCGGTCCGAAGAAGGTCTTGCCCGCCTTGACCGTCTTGATCCCTGCCAGCAGCTCCGAAGCGGCGCCGTCCTTGAGGAGGTACCCGGACACTCCCGCGCGCACCATCCTCAGGATGTACTCCTCGTCGTCGTGCATCGTCAGCACCAGGATGCGCGTCGCCGGCAGGGCCTCGTGGATGCGCCGCGCGGCCTCGATCCCCGAGAGCCGGGGCATGCTGACGTCCACGACCACAACGTCGGGCTTCGACCGAAGAGCCTGCGCCACTGCCTCGTGCCCGTCGGCGGCTTCGGCCACGACCTCGATCTCCGCGCTCTTCTTGAGGATCCCGACCAGCCCCTGACGGACGATCGTGTGGTCGTCGGCCACGAGAACGCGGATCGGTCTCACGGGCGGCGCCTCTCGCGGTCGAGGGGGATCTCCGCCTCGAGCGTGGTCCCGCCCGGCGCGGACCGCAGGCGGAACTGCCCGTCGAAGGACTGGATCCGGTCGCGCATGGCCCGCACGCCGAAACCGCGCTCTTCGTCCCGGCCCTCCAGGACCGCGTCGGCGTCGAAACCCCGGCCGCG
This sequence comes from Thermoanaerobaculia bacterium, assembly GCA_033853815.1. Taxonomy (GTDB): domain Bacteria; phylum Acidobacteriota; class Thermoanaerobaculia; order UBA5066; family Gp7-AA6; genus JAWOLE01. The sequence goes on along the minus strand of JAWOLE010000458.1, from coordinate 1,125 downwards.
GTCCTCGACCGAGAGGAGGATACTCTCCGGCCGCCGCTCCACGCGCACGCGCGCCGAGGAGACTCCGGCGTGCCGCACGACGTTGGTCAGGGCCTCCTGGACGACCCGAAAGGCGAGGGTCTCGGCCTCCGGGTCCGCGGGGTCCTCGCTGCCCACGTGCTCGAGCTCGACGGTGACGCCGGTCCGCTTCTCGACGGTGCGCGCGAGCCAGCGCAGGGTCGGGGCGAGGCCGAGATCGTCGAGCATCTGGGGGCGCAGCAGGCGCGCCATCTCGCGCACCTCCGCGAGGCACCCTTCGGCGAGCTCCCGCACCGCGGCGATGCGCGGGACCAGGGCCGCCTGAAGCTCCGCGGCCTCCCGCTCGAGCAATTCGAGCTGGATCTTGACGGCGGTCAGCGACTGGCCGATGCCGTCGTGCAGGTCCCGGGAGATCCTCCCCCGCTCCTCCTCCTGCACGCGCAGGACGCCGCGCGAGATCCGGTGGAAGCGTTTCTGCGTCTCGACCAGCCGCTCGAGCAAGCGTGCGTTCTCCGCCGTGATCCGGGCGACCTGAGCGGCGATGTCGGTCATCGGAGTCGTGCGAGGACGTCTTTCACAGTTGGGAGGTCGTCGAAGGAGGCGCGCATCTCGGCGGGGACATTCTCGCGCAGCCGGGCGATCTCGCGGGAGCTCCTGGCGAATTCCTCCGCGGCCTCCGAGCGCCTGCCGGAAGCCTCGAGCGCCCGCGCCCGGAGCGCGTAGAGGCGAAAGAGGCCCTCGTTCCAGCCGGCCCGCTCCGCGATGCCGATCGCCTTCTGCAAGACCTGGTCGGCTTCCGAGAACCGCCGGCGGGCGAGCTCGGCGCGGCCCAGGTCCTCGCAGGCCTCGAGCGTCACGGCCGTGTGGCCGAGAGATTCGGCCTCGCGGAGGACGGCGGCGACCTCCGCGATCCCTCCGGCAGTCTCCGCCCGCGCGGCCGCGCGCGCGAGGCGGGCCCGCAACAGGGAGGTCCGGCTCCCGCTCTCCCGTGCGAGCGGCAGCGCCCGGTCGAAAGCGGCGCGAGCGGCCGCGGCATCGCCGCGCGCGAGATCCCACTGCCCGCGCAGGACCTCGAGGTCCGCTTTCTGCTCGCGGTTGCCGGTCGCG
>JAWOLE010000457.1:0-5874 GCA_033853815.1 Thermoanaerobaculia bacterium | reverse complement strand
CTGCTCGTGACCGGGATGACGCTCAACATCTCGAGCTTCGTCGGCGCGATCATGATGGTCGGGATCGTCGGGGAGAAGGCGGTCTTCGCCATTCACGCGGCGAAGCTGGAGCTCGCGGCGGGCCATTCGGTGCCCGACGCCTGGAGGATCGCCGCGAGGAAGCGCCTGCGCCCCGTAGCGATGACGGTCCTCGCGACGGCCCTCGCGCTCCTCCCCCTGGCGATTGCCCTCGGCGAGGGCTCGCAGCTCCAGCAGCCGCTGGCAATCGCCGTCATCGGCGGCTTCTGCCTTTCGGGGCCCATGGTGCTTTTCATCCTGCCCGCGCTCTACGGCTGGTGGGACCCCCGAGGGCGCCTGAGCGGGGCTTCCCGCATTCGTCAGACTGAGGCCGCGCCGGCCGTGGGATCATCCTAGCCCGCATTATTCATGATCGACTCCGGCCGCCGCTCCGATCTTTTCCGCCGATACGGCGTCAGCGCTCCTCTGCGATGCGCCTTGGCATCGCCGTCGTCGCGCTTCCTTGTCTCGACGAAAAATATCTGTCGCGGACAACCTAATCTCATCTCAGTCGACGTCGTTCTGTCGCAATCCTCGTTGGCCCAGTCGATTGCCGGTGTTTCGGCCAGGTGACCATGAGTAATCCGGGCTAGCCATCTTGAATTCCTCTCTCGTCCGCGAAGCGGCCTTCCTGCTGGCCCTGGCCCTGGCTCTCGGCCTCATGGTTCTCGCCCTGCGCTCCCAGCATCGGGTTCGAGACGCCCTCCGGCAGCTCGCCGCCGGCTTCGGCTGGGAGGACCTGCGGAAGCCCTTCTTCGCGGTGACGCTCCTGGTCACCGGCGCATGGAAAGGCCGGCCCGTGGCGCTGCGCTATCGGCCCCCCTCGAAGAACTCGCCTCCCTATGTCTCGGCCGAGATCGCCCTGTCGGTGCCCGGCCGTTTCGAGCTTCGGGGGCTGCCGCAGGGTGGCGCCTTCTGGAACAGGCCGGTCGTCCTCTTCGGGCCCCCCGCGGTTGAGCTCTTCGACCCGGCCGACGCGGCGGAGTTTCGCGCGTGGGCCGACGACAGGAGCGTGCTCGATCGTCTCTTCGCGCTGCCCGGGATCCGGCCGCTCCTCTCCGAGAACGTCCGTGCGGGGCGAGGCGCGCTGCGCCTGAAGAATGGGGTCCTGCGAGTACGCCGCTCGCCAGGGATCCTCGCGTCCTTCCGTCCGGGTTCGAACTCCGACCAGGTCTGCGCGATCGCGCGGGAGGAATGGGCCCTGCTCGCCGCCGCCTCCGCCCTCGCCTGACTCAATCCCATGCGCGGCTGACTCGATCCCAGCCGGGAATGACTTACTTCGAATCCGCCACGGCGTCGGCTGCGCCTCCCTCGTCGGCACGCGCCGGCCCGGCCGCGCAGAGGAGTTCCGGGCCGTCGCTCGTCGCTCAGTCGCACGGGCAACTCGGCAACACAGACTCTATCGTGTGCTCCTTCGCTCATGGCCTCCTCCGGGAGGCTCCGCCGCCGCCGTGGCTCCAGCATGGCGTTACGCCGGACCGGAGCTCCGGAGCCGGAGGCGTTCCCGTACGGGGTGATGGGTGACGAGCATGGAAGGCTTGGGCCGGCACCACGCTAAGACTGCGAGGAACCCTCAGCGCGCGCCGGTTTTTCCGGTGACGGCCAGCGCGAGCGTGCCCCGGCAGGGAATGCCGCAGGCTCCGGGGCGGGCTTTCCGCCACTATCGTTTCGAATGCTATGCACGACTAACCCGGTTCCGCGGCCGCGAGTTTCAGGCGGCGTCGGCGGGGACGGGTCGCGCAATGCGGATCGCCAGGAGCGTCACGGCGATGCCGCCGGCTCCCACCCAAAGGGAGGCCGCCGCTCCCAGCCGCTGGGCTACGGCACCGGCCTGAAGGTTTCCGAGCGGCACGAACCCGAGCCAGGCCAGGGCATAGAGAGAGATCACGCGCCCGCGCAGGACGGCCGGCGCGCGCTTCTGCATCAGCGTGTTGACGAGCGACGAGGAGGACATGAGCGCTCCTCCCAGGAGGGCGAGAAACGCGAGCGAGAGGACGTAGCGGCGCGAGATCGCGAGCCCGGCCAGCGAGAAGGCGAAAGCCCAGCCGGCCGCTCCGACCGCCAGTCCCTTATTCCGGAAGTCTCCGAGCCAGGCGAGCAGGAGAGCCGTCGCCACCGCGCCCATGCCGACGGCCGAGAGCATGCCGCCGAGGCCCTCCGGCCCGACGTCGAGCAGCCTCCGGGCGTAGAGGGGAGCGAGCGTCACGGCCGGGGTCCCGAAGATCGCCAGCGCGGCGGAGATCGCCAGGAGCGGCGGCAGGACCGCTTCTCGCCGCGCAAATCGCAGCCCGATCCTCAGATCCACCCAGGCGCCGCGCGTCCGCCGCCGCGGCGACGGGAGCGGGGGCAGGAGCCAGAGGGCCACGAGGATCGCGACGAAGGAGACCGCGTTCAAGAGAAAACATCCCGTCTCTCCGAAGGCCGCGATCGTGAAGCCGGCGACCATGGGTCCGGCGACCCGCGACAGATTGAACTGCATCGAGTTGAGCGAGATGGCGTTCATCAGGTCCCGGGGCCCGACGAGATCGAGGAAGAGCGACTGGTGCGAGGGGGTCGTGTAGGCCGCGGCAACGCCCGAAACGATGGCGAGCGCTGCCACCAGGGGCACGTTGACGAATCCCCAGAACGTCGAAGCGGCGAGCAGCAGGGCGCTGATCATCTGGGTCGATTGGGTCGCGAGCAGGAGCCTCCGGCGGTCGTGCCGATCGGCGGCGACCCCCGCCAGCGGCGCGAGAAGCAGCGTCGGCACGGATCCGGCGAACGTGACGAGGCCGAGCACGAGAGCGGAGTCGGACAGTCGCAGCACCAGCCACCCCTGGGCGACCGTCTGCATCCAGCTGCCGATGTTCGAGAGGAAGAGGCCGATCCAGTAGCGCCGGAAACCGGGATGCTTGAGCGAGGAGAACATGCCCCGGCGGGGAGGCACGGCTCCGCGCGGCGGCGAGACGCCGAGCATCGGGCCGGCGGGCTTCAGGAGCGCGGGATGACTCTCCGGCGGTTGCGTCACGCGGCCGTTCCCGGGCGAGCCGGCGCGAGCCTGGCGGCGAGAATCGAGAGCAGGAGAACGAGCAGGTTGACCGCCGTGCCGGCCAGGACGGGATCGCGGTTGCCGGCGAGGTGCGGGAAGAAGCGCCCGGCCGCGGCCACCGCTCCCCCCGCGACCATCGCGGCGACGGCTCCCCGGGGATCCGGAGCGAGCCGCTTGCCGAGCAATGCCGCGAGGACGGGGAGAATCAGGCCGGCCGCGAAGATCGAGTAGCCGAGCTTCAAGGTCTCCAGGACGTCCCGGTTCAGGGCCAGGGCCACCAGGAGGCCGAGCGCGCCGTAGAAGGGGGACAGGGCCCTCGCCAGGCCGATGGGCACGGAACGCTTCGCGATCGGCGGAAGGATGTCGCGGGCCGTGACCGCAGTCGCGGAGAGGAGGACGATGTCGGCCGAGGTCTGCATCGTCGCGACCAGAGCGACGAGCACGAGCGAGGACAGGGGTGGCGGCACGAAAGCCTGGATCGCCCGCGGCAGCGTCTCGCCGGTGGCTCGGGCGGGGACGAGGCCTCGCGCCGCCAGCGCCATGACCGCGACGGAAAGCCCGAAGACCACCTTGGAGAGCGAGGCCAGGAGGGCCGAGCGCCGGGCCGTGGTTTCGTCCCGGCAGGAAAGGAGTTTCGAATACACGTCGCTCCCGACCAGGTGCGGCAGGCCGATCAGCACGAGAAGCGCGACGATGTCCCCCGCATGGAGCGTGGCCGAGGTGGGAAAGCTCCAGGCGGCGGGAGGGAGGTTGGAGAGACGGTCTCCGGCGCGGGCGAGCGTCGAGATCAGGGCGATGCCGGGAATGCCGACGACCATCAGGCCGTACTGGAGGAGGTCCGTGCGGGCTACGGCGAATTGTCCCCCCAGAGAAGTGTAGAGGACGAACACGGCCGTCGAGCCGATGATCGCCGCCACGGGCGACAGGCCGAAGGCCGCCGTCAGGACGACCTGCGTCGCCTCGATCAGGAGCGCGAACCAGACGATCTCCGAGACGAGCACCAGGATCGCGGCCGCCAGGCGGGCCCCGGGTCCGTAGTAGCGGCCGATGATCTCGGGGAGTGTCACCGCGGCCTCCCGGCGGATCCTTCGGGCCAGGAAGAGGCCGAGCGCGAAGAGGCCAATGGCGCCCGCCAGGTCGAGCCAGATGCCGGCGAGCCCATGCGCCGCGACGAACGCCGCCAGGGCGATCGTCGTCGAGCCCCCGGTCGTCAGGGACGAGAGCCCGATGAATCCCCAGAAGGTGTTCAGCGTCCGGTCGGCGATGAAGTAGGAGGCCTCGTCGCGCCCCGCGCGCCGGCGCCAGGCGAACCCGATCGCCAGCACCCCCGCCAGGTACAGCAGGAGAAATACGAGGGTCAGGCCGGACATTCAGCGATTATGGTTCCAGATTTCAGATTCCAGATTCCAAGAGGGCGCCAACCTGGAATCTGGAACTTGGAATCTGGAATCCTAGAGCCGCTCGGCCGCCTTCAGGGCGACGGCTTCGAAGAGCAACGTGGCGATCGCGAGGGAGCGTTCGTCGATGTCGAAGCCGGGCGAATGGTGAGGCCGGTGGTCGCCCGCCGGGGCCGATCCGACGAAGAAGAAGCAGCCGGGCACGCGCGAGAGGAAGACCGACATGTCCTCTCCGCCAAGGGTGCGTGTCTCCGTCTCCACGTTTTCTTCTCCGACGAGCTCGCGGGCGGTCTCGATGACCAGTTCCGCCATCGCCCGGTCGTTCACGGTCGCCTGGTTGATGCGCCGGTAGTCGAGCCGCGCCGCCACGCCGGCCGCCTCGGCCGTGCCGCGCACGACCCGCGCGACACGCTCCGGCAGGTCCCGGCCGGTCGCCTCCGTGAAGGAACGCGCGGTGCCGGTCAAACGCACGGTCGAGGGAATGACGTTGAAGGCCGTTCCGCCGTGGACGCTGGCGACCGTCACGACGGCCGCTTCCAGCGGAGACGTCTCCCGCGAGACGATCGTCTGGAGGGCTTCGATGATGCGCGCGGCGGCGACGATCGGGTCGGCCGCCTCGTGCGGGGAAGCGCCGTGGCCGCCGCGGCCCTGGATCTCGATGGAAAACTCGTCCACGGCGGCGAGCAGCGCGCCGCGGTTGAGACCGATCTTCCCGACGGGGAGCTGGTTCCAGAGATGGAGGCCGAAGGCCGCGGTCACTCCCTCGAGGACCCCGTCGGCGGCGCACGCCTCCGCGCCGCCGCCCCCTTCCTCCGCGGGCTGGAACAGGAACCGGAACCGGCCGGCCGAAGGCGCGCGGCAAAGCCTCTCGGCCACGGCGAGGGCGACCGCGACGTGGCCGTCGTGGCCGCAAGCGTGCATCTTGCCGGGGACCCGGGAAGCGTACGCCGCGCCCGTCTCCTCCTCGAGCGGCAGCGCGTCCATGTCCGCGCGCAGGAGGATTCGCGGCGAGCCCGAGCCCCCGGCAGGGTCCGCGGTGACGCCGCTCCTCCCGACGCCGGTGCGCGGCGACAACCCGAGCCCGATCAACCGCCGGGCCACGATCCCGGATGTGCGCGTCTCCTCGAAGCCGAGCTCGGGGTGTTGATGCAGGTCGCGCCGGGTCGCGACCAACGACTCGAATTCCTTCTCCGGGAAGCCCTGCAGCAGTTTCTGGATCACCCGCCGGATTATGTCTTACCGATCGGGCGATCTGCGATCGGGTGATCTGCGATCGGGTGATCGGGTGATTTGGGCCCGCTTTTCGCTGGTGCCTTCGATCACCCGATGGCTCGATCACCCGATCACCCGATTCCTTCATTAGTATTGATGCGTGAGGCCGCTCGTCGCGCC
>JAWOLE010000456.1:0-8513 GCA_033853815.1 Thermoanaerobaculia bacterium | reverse complement strand
CTTGCCGCCGCCGGATTCCTGCTCGCCTCGCTCGCGGCCGGTCAGACCTCTCCGTTCGTGGAGGAGAAGACCGAGCGCGCTCTCGTCAACGAGATCTCGGGCGACCGCGCCTTCGAGCACATGCGCCTGACGACCCAGTGGCACAAGGTGTCCGGGTCGGAGGGCTTCTTCGCGGTCGCCCGTTACGTCGAGGCGAAGGCGAAGGAGGCGGGACTGGAGGACGTCGCCTGGATCGACCAGGTCAACGACTCTCCCTCCTGGACCTGCCGCCGCGCGGAGGCCTGGCTTCTGGAGGGGTCCGGGTCCGCGGCGAAGGAGACCAAGCTCGGCTCCTACGCCGAGGTCGCGACCTCGATCGCCGACTACTCGCGGCCGGCCGACGTGACGGCCGAGCTCGTGGACGTCGGCGCCGGCGACCGGGGCGCCGATTATGACGGGAAGAGCGTACGCGGAAGGGTCGTGCTCGCCTACGGAAGCCCGGGAGCCGTCATGGAGCAGGCGGTCTGGAAGCGCGGCGCCGCCGGCATCCTCGCCTGGTCCTCGACGCGCCTGAACCCCCTCGCTGACGCGCCCGACCAGATCGCCTGGCAGCGTGTCCCGGAGAAGGACGGGCCGAGCGGCGAGAAGACCACCTTTGCCTTCATCCTCTCGGCGCGGGACGGAAAAGCCCTCTCCGACCGGCTCAAGGGGGAAGCCGCTCGCCGGATCTTCGCGTCCGGCGAGGAGGCGGCGGCCCCTCCCCTGCGCGTCCACATCGTGGTCGAGTCGGAGACGCTGCCCGAGAAGAAGTCGGCCATGGTCGAGGCGCGTATCCGCGGGACGGACCCGTCCCTGCCGGAGGTCGTCCTGACGAGCCACCTGCAGGAGGAGAAGTTCTCGGCCAACGACAATCAGTCGGGCGTCGTGAACATGCTCGAGATCGGCAGGGCTCTGACTCACCTGATCGCGGAGGGGAAGCTGCCCCGTCCCCGCCGGGGCATCCGCTTCTGGTGGTGCGACGAGATCCGTTCGGAATACCGCTATTTCGCGGACCACCCCGGCTCCGAGAAGAGGATCCTGGCGGACCTGAACGAGGACATGGTCGGCGCGAAGCAGTCGGTCGGCGAGCGGATCCAGTACATGGCGCGCACGCCCTGGTCACACCCGTCCTACCTCTCCGACGTCGAAGAAAGCATCCTCAACATGGTCGTGGCCGGCAACACCGCGCAACTTCCGGCCTGGCAGGCGGGGTCGATTCCCCCGGGCATCCCGTTTTCCAAACCGATCTTTTCCCATCTGGGAACCCGCGAGCCCTACCACGCGCGGGCGGTCCCCTACTACGACTCGACGGACCATCTCGTCTTCAACGATTCCTGGGTCGGTGTTCCCGGGACGTCGCTGACGAACTGGCCGGACGAGAACATCCATTCGAGCGGCGACGACCTCTGGCAGATCGACGCCACGCAACTGAAGCGAAACGCCTTCGTCGTGGCGGCGACCGCTCTCTGGCTCGCCAACGCGGGCCCCGCCGACGCGGAACGACTGGCCCGCTTCGTCACCGCCCGGGGTCTCGCGCGCGTGGCGCAGGACGCCGCCACGGCGGAAGAATGGATGCGCCCGGACAAGGGAGAACCGTCCGAACGCGCCCGCGCCGCCCGCAACCTGATGGACGCTTCGATCGAGAAGGAAGCGGCCGCGCTCGCCTCGATTCAGTCTCTGGCGCCGGGAGATGCGGCGACGTCGGCGATGCTCGCGTCGGCTCAGGGCGAATTGCGGGCGGCGGCCCGTGCGATCCGCGATTCCGTGGCTCTCTCCCCGCAGGCCGCGGACGCCACCGGGGCTGAGCTTCGCCTGGAGAGGCGAGCGCCCAAGAAGTCAGCGACCACGCTTGCCGAATGGCTCGTGCTCGAGAGAAAGGTCTCCGACAAGCGCGCCGAGGAGGCGCGCCGGCGCCGCGACGAGAGGGAGAAGCAAGCGGCCGAGGCCAGGCGTCCCGGCAAGAGGTCGTCGAAGAAACCCGCGCCGCGCGAGCCCGAGGGGAAGAGGCTCTCCCCCCTCATGCAGGCGGAGGCGATGAACTGGGCGGACGGCAAGACGGATGCCGCCGCGATCTCGCGCCGCGTCTGCGCCGAAGCGCTTTCGGCCGGCTCCTGGTACTACGGGGAATGCACTCCCGAGATGGTCGAGAAGTTCTTCGAGACCCAGGCCAAAGACGGCCTGATCACCTGGTAAAGGGTGGTCGGCCGGTCCCTGGTCCCTGGCCCTTGGTCAAAGCCGGACCAGAGGCTAGGGACCAAGGACTAAGGACTGACTGTCCTCAGCGCCAATGCCCCTCGACCCAGAAATAGCCGTTGCGGTTGTGTCTCCATCGCCCGTCCACCCAGACGGCGCCCCCACGAGGTCTGCGCTCCCAGCGGCCGGGAGCCCAGACGTAGGCTCTTCCATTCCAGCGATGGTACCCGTGGATCCAGACGTACCCGGGGCCCGGAGCCACGCCGGAGACCTCGACGACCGGCACCGGGGGCGCCACGCGCACGTAAACCGCGCCGGGCGGCGCCGGAACCAGGCACGCAACCGTCAGCGCGAGCGCTGCGATCGCGGCGCAGGCCATCACTCCGAAAAGCCGATTCTTCATTTCGACATCACTCTCCTATCAGTTCGCGTCAATAGCGCCAGCGGCCGTCGATCCAGTAGTAGCCGCGGCGGTGGTGGGCCCAATGGCCCGGGACCCAGTGGGCGCGCGGCCTGGGCCGGACGACCCAGTGGCCGGGGACCCACACGTAGGCCCTCCCGTCCCATCGGTGGTAGCCGGCGATCCAGACGTGGCGCGGGCTGGGCGCGACGCCGACGACCTCTACCGGCGGCGGAGGGGGCGCGAAGGGCACGTAGACGCGTACGTGCACGTCGCCGAGCACGGGGGCGGGCGAAGCGAGCAGGGACGGCGTCACAGGCAGACAGGTCGCGACGAGGACCGAGAGGAAGAAGCCCAATCCAGGTCTGTTTTTCATTCTCGTTCCTCCTGACAATTGGACGATACGCCTCATCAGCCGGTTGACCGGCGCGCTAGAGAGCTCCGGTAACGACGCGCCGCAGGGTCTCGCGATCGATGTTGCCGCCAGAGAGGATGATCCCGACTCTCTTGCCGGCCAACACGTCGCCGAGCTTGATCAGTCCGGACAGACCGGCGGCCCCGGCTCCCTCGGCGAGGTTGTGCGTGGTGCGAAGAAGGAGCCGCACGGCTTGCGCCATCTCAGCCTCGGATACCAGCACAAACCCTGCCAGTCCGGCCCGCAGAGCGGGAAACGTCATCTCGTAGGGGCTCCGGGTGGCGAGACCGTCCGCAAAAGTGTCCGCCGATGACCTGACGACAGGACGTCCCTCCCGCCAGGAATCGTGCGTGGCGGAGGCGCGCTCGGCCTGCACCGCGTAGACAGGCACCGAAGGCTTGATCGCCCGCGCGACCGTCAGGGCGCCCACCGCCTGGGAGCCGCCCCCCACGCTGACGACGATCGCGTCGAGGTCCGGCATCTCCTCGAGCATCTCCCAGGTCACCGTCGCCGCTCCGGCGATCACGGCGCGGTCGTTGGTCGAATGCACCATCCGAAGTCCCCGCTCGCGGACGAGGCGCCGCGCGACCTCGAGGGACTCGTCGTAGTCCCTGCCTTCCTCGATCAGGTCCGCTCCGAGACCGACCATGCCTTCGTTCTTCTCCGGGTTGTTCCCTCGCGGCACGCAGATCGTCACCGCAACCCCGAGCAGCGACCCGACCCAGGCAACGCCCAGTCCATGATTGCCGCGCGTCGCTGCGACGACTCCCCTCGCCTTCTCTTCGGCGGTCAGCTTCGTCATCGTCGAGAGGGCGTTGCGGACCTTGAAGGAGTTCGTCGGGTTGTGGTTCTCGTGTTTGACCCAGACCGCGACGCCCCGTCCGACCGCGGCGTCCAGAGGCGCGTAGCGCCGCAGCGGCGTCACGGCCAGATGCGGCCGGATGCGCCGCCGCGCCTCGAGCACCTCCTCGAAGGAGATCGGCCAGGGACTCTCGCCGGTAGAAGGCGATTCCCGCGCTGCCATCGCTCGTGACAATATAACCGTCTGGCTCTCAGCCCTGATCATGAGCCAGCCCGATGGCGCGCAGGAAGAAAGTCCCGGAAAAGTCCAGAGGGATGGCGCCGGCCGACGTGGCCGCGGGATCGCCGCCCGAAGAGATCGCCCGTCTGCGCGAGAGGATCCGAGACGACGGCGGCACCGTACTGGCCGTCTTCCGCGACCCCCTCGGCGGGCACTGGCAGGTCCTCGCCGCCCTGCCCGTGGACCGCGTGGCGCCGACCCCCTTCCAGCGCGACCTCTCCGACGCCCACGTCAAACGGCTCACGAACGTCATCGACGGGCTCGGCCGCTTCCTCGACCCGATCATCGCCGTCGCCGCCAGGGAGGGCGGCTACTGGACGCCCAACGGCCTTCACCGGCTCTCCGCGATGCGGCGTCTGGGCGCGCGGTCGATCGTCGCCCTCGTGCTGCCCGACGTCGCCCTCGCCTACAAGATCCTCGCGCTGAACACCGAGAAGGCGCACAACCTGAGGGAGCGCGCCCTCGAGGTCATCCGCATGGCACGGGACCTCGCCGCGCTGTCGCCGCTTCCGGAGAAGGATTACGCGCTCGACTTCGAGGAACCGGCCCTCCTGACGCTGGGCGTCTGCTACGAAAAGAACGGGCGCTTTCCCGGCGGCGCGTACCACCCGGTCTTGAAGCGCGTGGACGAGTTCTTCGAGGAGAGGCTGCCGAAGGCCCTGGAGAAGCGCGAGAAGCGCGCAGCCCTCGTCGCGGAGCTCGAGGAAGCGGTCTCCGCCGCCGTCAAGGCGCTGCAGGCGAAGGGATTCCAGAGCCCCTATCTGCGGGCGTTCGTCGTCGCCCGGATCAACCCGCTGCGTTTCCAGAAGGGAGCGAAGGCCTCCTTCGATTCGACGATCGAGAAGATGCTCGCCTCCGCGAAGAAGTTCAAGCCCGAGTCGGTCAAGGCCGACCAGCTCGCGCGGGCCGGCGGCCCCCCGGAAGAATAGAAGACCGTCGAGATGAAGCTCAGGGGCGTTCCAGATTCCAGATTCCAGGGTGCCCGGACTCCTTGAAATCTGGAACTTGGAATCTGGAATTCGGCGGCGAAGCCGCCGGCTGACTCAGCTGGACGCTTTTTGCGCGGCGGTGGCCGTGGAGAGGGCGCCGGGCGCCGCGGCCGGGGCGGGTGTCCACCAGGAGAGAATCTTTTTGACGTAGCCAACGGTCTCGCGGTAGGGCGGGACGCCGCCGAAGGTCTCGACGGCGTTTTCCCCGGCGTTGTAGGCGGCGAGAACCAGCTCCGGACGATTGTTGAAACGGTCGAGGAGCTCTCTCAGGTAGCGCACGCCTGCCCGAACGTTGGCCGTCGGGTCGAAGGGATGGCGAAGCGAGAGACGCCGCGCGGTCGCCGGCATGAGCTGCATGAGCCCGCGCGCCCCCTTGCGCGAGACCGCGCGCGGCTCGTAGTTCGACTCGGCCCTGATGACCGCGGAGACGAGCGACGCGTCCACGCCGTAGCGCCTGGCCTCGGCGGCGATCATCCTGTCGTAGGGCGTATCGAAGAGAGGCATGCGGTCCTCGCGAAAGGACAGGTCGTAGGAGGCGGCGGGAAGCGCGAGGGCGGGATCCATTTCGACGCAGACATCGGAGATCTCGTCATCCACGATCCGCTCGATCCGGCCGAGATCGACCCGGTAGCTGCCTCCGCCCTTCAGGTCGATCTCGAGATCGTCCTGGACAACCCTGTAGGAAGCGGCCTTCACGACGTGGCCGTCATCGAAGACGATCAGCTCGCCGAAGGCCGGCGGAGCGAGGGCCAGGGCAAACAGGAGCACCGCGAGGGCGGGTCGGGTCATTTTGGCTGCAGAACCGGCTTGCGGGTTCCCCTATTCCGTGCCGGGGTCCCGTAGGACCCAATTCTGGCACCTTTTCGCCTCGCCCGGGGGTGGACTTCGTCGTAGACGCGGCGGAGGCGGGAGGAGGAAACGCGGGTATAGATCTGCGTGGTGGCGATGTCCGCGTGCCCGAGCATCATCTGGAGGGCCCGCAGGTCCGCTCCGTGCTCGAGCAGATGGGTCGCGAAGCTGTGGCGCAGGCGATGGGGAGTCAGGCGGGTCCGGATTCCGGCCGCGCGTCCGTATCCTTCGATCAGCTGCCAGAAGCGCTGCCGCGTCATGGCGCCGCCCCGCGGAGTCAGGAAGAGATGGGGCGAGCCTTTCCGGTCGAGGCCGGGGCGGACTTCGGCGAGGTAGCGCGAAAGCCACGCTCGCGCCGACTTTCCGAAGGGAACCAGGCGCTCGCGGCCTCCTTTCCCGGTGACGCGGAGGATCCCTTCGGAGAGATCCACGCGGTCCCGCGGGAGCGAAACCACCTCGGAGACGCGGAGTCCGGAGGCGTAGATCAACTCCAGCATCGCGCGGTCGCGCAGGCCGAGCGGACGTGCTGAGTCCGGCGCGGCGAGCAGGGCCTCGACCTCCTTCTCGGTCAGGGTCCGCGGCAGCGACAGCCCGGCCCTGGGATTCAGGAGGTCGCTCGTGGGATCGCTCTTGAAGGAGAGGTGAACGCCGGCAAAACCGTAGAAGCCCCTCAGCGCGGAGAGAGCGCGCGCGGCCGAACGTGCCGAAAGACCGCGGGCCTTCAGCTCCCGCAGATAGCGAGACAGGTCCTCCCGCCTCGCCCGCGCCGCGGAAATGCCTATCCTGCCTAGCCAGGACGCGAAGGCCTCGAGATCGGATCTGTAGGCGGCCACGCTCGCCTTCGACAGTCCCCTCTCGACGGCGAGATGGTCCAGGTAGGTCGGCAGGTATCGCTCGAGGAAGTCCCGGTCCGCCCGACGGCTGGGCGGGGCCTCGGACCGCGGGCCCCGGCTTCTCGTCAGTTCCTCAGTGCGCCGCGGCCGCAGGCGCGAAGGTCGAGACGACGCCGAGGATCTCGTCGTCGGTGAGCACCTTGTCGCTCTCCTTCGCGCGGGCAAAGACCGCGTTGACCAGATCCGGCCTCGCCTCGATGCCGTGGTCCTGCAGCCAGCACTGCACGTTGGAGAGGCCGCTCATCGGCCCGATCTCGATGACCTGCTTGCGCCCCACCATCTCGGCCGGAACGCCCGAGTAGACGCGGTCGGCCAGCCAGTCATCCCCTTTCTTGCGGGCCTTGATGATGGCCGCCGCGTGGACTCCCGTGCCGGTCCGGAAGGCGTCCCGGCCGACCACCGGGTAGTTGTCAGGAATGGGGACGCCGGTCGCCTCGGAAACGGTCGCGCAGTACTCGTTTAAGCGCGTCAGGTCCTTGTCCACCCAGCCGAGCAGCTGGAGATTGACGAGCAACTGGTCCATCGGCGTGTTGCCGACCCGTTCCCCGATGCCGAGCGCGCAGCCGTGCACGCGGTGCGCTCCGGCCTCCAGGGCCCAGATCGCGTTGGTCACCCCGAGTCCCCGGTCCTGGTGGCCGTGCCAGTCCACCTTCACCTCGGGGTTGATCTCGGTGATGAGGCGGACGACGAAACGGATCACGTTCTGCACGCCGTTGGGGGTGGCGTGGCCGACCGTGTCGCAGACGCAGACGCGCCGGGCGCCGGCCCGGATGGCCGTCGTGTAGAGCTGGCGGATGTGCTCGGGCTGCGCGCGGGTCGTGTCCTCCGTGACGTACATGACGGGCAGGCCTTCCCGGACGGCCAGCGAGACCGCCTCCTCGGTCAACCGCAGCATGCGATTCAGGTCCCAGTCTTCCGCGTACTGGCGGATGGGAGAGGAACCGATGAAGCAGGCGACCTCGATCGGAATGCCCACTTTCTGGGAGACTTCGATGATCGGGACGATGTCGGCGGCGACCGTGCGCGCCGCGCAGTTGGGCTTCAACTTCATCCGGGCGTCCACGATCTCGCGGGCGAGGCGCGTGACCGTGCGCACCACGTGGGGGCCTGCCCCCGGCAAGCCGATGTCAGCCGAGTCGATGCTCAGGGCCTCCATGAGATGGATGATCTTGAGCTTCGCCTCGATCGGCGGGCTCTTGACCGACGGGGACTGCAGGCCGTCGCGCAGCGTCTCGTCGTCGAGCTCGACCTTTCCGCGGGCCGGGAAAGCGGCTCCCCCGGCGCGGTTCCAATCGAAGATCAGGTCGGATTCCGGCGGGTGCGCGGCCATCTGTCTTCCAGGAGGAAGTCTATTCCTTGCGCGGGAAGAGTTCAACGGCAGGCCGACAATCCCGCAAGGCCTCTCAGAAAAGTGGATCTAATAAGGGCGCCCCGGATCCGTCGGCGTTCCCCTCGTCGGCACGCGGCGGCCAGGCCGCAGACCGGACCGATGGGCCGCCGCTCTGGTCACTCGGGCACAGAGATGTCAGGTCTCAGTCACCATTGTGGTGTGTGCCCTCGGACAAGGCCTCCTCCGGGGAAACGCCGCCGGCTCCAAGGCTTGCAGTCTGGCTGAAGTCCGGGTGTCAGCCCCGGCGGCGGGACGACTCCTGGAGGAGGCATGAGCGAAGGAGCA
>JAWOLE010000455.1:0-10689 GCA_033853815.1 Thermoanaerobaculia bacterium | reverse complement strand
CCGGAGCGAGGGCGAAGGCGTTGGCGCCGTCGGTCCATTGCTCGCGGCGCTCCGAGATCGGATCGTCGCCTCCGCAGCGGACGGGCGCGAGGTCGAGACCCTGGGACTTCAGAACCGTGAGCAGGTCCTTCCCAGAGATCCAGGTGATCTCCCGCCGGGAAAGGTCGCACTGGTAGACATCCGCCTCCTCCGCTCCGCCCGCGAGGATCATCGGTCCGTAGACGAGGCACTCTTCCCGCGAGATCACCGTGAAGACCGTGTCCAGGTGCATCGTCGAGCGTTCCGGGGGGATGGCGACGACGACGAGGCGCCTGACGGGCGACCGCTGGGCTTTGAGGGCCCCGGCCAGCCGCTCGATCGTCGTCCTCTCGGTCCGCTCCGAGTAGCCGATCGCCAGCAAGTCCTCCCGCAGGATCAGGATGTCTCCCCCCTCGAGCGTCGGCCGCATGCGCGCGTACGAGGCCGAGGGGCCGAAGTCGGCCGAGAACTCCCGGAACCAGAAGCTCCCGCCCGGCCGGGAAAACCGGGGGTGATATTCGAAGACGTACCCCGAGAGAAGAGGCTCTCGCAGGCGAGCCGGGGTCGCCATAGAGCCCCGGATGACGCGTTCTCCGACGACGACCAGCGGATCCCGTTGAAAGAAGTAGTTCGGCACAGGCGGCAGCCAGTACAGCTCCGAGGAGGACTGCGCCGCTTCCCGCGCCGGCTTCTCGATGCCGGTCACGAGAGCGGACGCGAGTTGCTCGGCCGAGAGGTCTCGCAGCCGGTAGTCCATGTCCGGGCCCCAGCGCAGGTTCCGTGCGAGGTCCTCCAGGATCGCGTCGCGGTGCTCCCTGACCGCGAGCACCTCCGCGAGGAGATCCTGCACCTCGAGCACTTCGTCAGCGACGTAACCGAGCACCTGCTGGAACCGGCGGTGCTCCTCGCGCGCCCGCGCCCCGAAGAGGATGTCGTCGAAGAGCAGCTCCTCCATCATCGCGGGCACCATCCGGTCGATCTCCGCGCCGGGCAGGTGCACGAGGACGGAGGACAGTCTCCCGATCTCGGAGTGGACGCGCATCGTCATAGTCGGCCCGGAGGGGCGGCGAATTCTACCAGCCGGAGCTTTCGGCGCGGGCGGTCGCTGAGCGACCGGCGCCGAGAGCTTCTGCTACGTGAGCCGAGCCTTCGCGGGCCACGGTCCCGGGCGGGCGTCTCCGAGGAGCTAGGACGGCGGCAGGAGAGGGTTGATGTCGGTCTCGCCGTCCGCGGCCGCTTCGAGCTTCTCCTGGGCGGCCTCGGTGATGCCGGTCAGCTTGGCGCCGAATCGGTTGAGCGCCGCCGCGGCTTCCTCGTACTGCTTCTGGGCGTTGTTCATGTGGCCCCGCACCTTCAGGAATGGTTCTTCGGCGCGGTCCCAGAGCCTCTCGAGCTCGGCGAGCCTCCCCTGGACCTCCCGCGCGTTCTTCTGGAGCTCCTCCCCGCGCAGGACCATCGAGACCGTCGCGAGAAACGCGTAGAAGAGCCGCGGAGAGACCGGGAAGACTCGCATCTCGACGCAGGAATCCGCGAGCGCCTTCTCCTCGCCGTCGGCGACCATCTCGGCGTAAACCGCCTCGGCCGGGACGTACATGAAGGCGTAGTCGCAGGTCCCCTCGGCCGGGCGAATGTACTTGCGGGAGATCGCCTCGGCGTGCTTGCGGACATCGTTGCCGAAAGCGGTGCGGGCCCGCCGCCTCTCGGCTTCGTCGTCGCTTTCCCGAGCCCTCCGGAAGTTTTCCAGGGGGAACTTGCTGTCCACCGGGATCCAGCGTTCCTTGAAGCGGATCGCGGCGTCCACCGAGACGCCGTCGGAGAAGCGATACTGCATTTTCCAGGACCCCGGAGGCAGCGCCTGCCGGAGCGCCTGCTCGAGAAAAGTTTCCCCGAGGGTTCCCCGCAGCTTCGGAGGCTTGAGGAGATCCTCCAGGCGCGTCATGTCTCCCGCGAGCTTCTCGATCTTCTGCGAGGCCTCGAAGAGGCGCCCCATCTTTTCGCCGACGTCCTTCAAGAGCTTGCCGGACTCTCCGAGGTGATCCGTCAACCCCTTTTGGCCGTCCGACAGGCTGCGCTCGACGCCCTGCACACGGTCTTCGATCGAGCGTCGCAGCTCTTCGAAGCGCCGGTCCAGAGACTCCGAGGCCTGGCGGGCGCCCGCGGCCTCGGCGAGCAGGCGGTCCAGGCGCGCCGACCGCCGGGCGCTTGCGGCCGCCATCGCCACGGCCACGGCGACTGCCGCTACAAGCCCCGCTGCAAGCAGCACGAGGACTGCCGATGAGGACATCACGGAAAAGGGTACCAGCCCGCCCGGACAAACCATGTCCCAGCGGACCTGAAGGCTTCAGATTCCAAGTGGAGCGGTCAGCTCACGCTCGCGGCGCGAAGGTCTTAGCCTTCGTAGTTGAAAACTCTCGGCGCCGGTCGCGCAGCGACCGCCCGCGCCGACAGTCCAGAAGAACGGGAACTGGGCGCCCCCGGAGAGCTTGATCATGAGCGGCTCGGGCAGCCCGACCTTGCGGGCGATCCAGGAGCCGAGGATTCCGTCGATGAACCCGAGCGCGATCGAGACGAGGCAGCCCCCGTGGGTTCCGCCCGCGATTGCGCGGCCGACGCCGCCCGCTACCGCGGCGACCAAGAGATAGCTGAGGAGGTTGACGATCGTGAACTCCATGATTCCGCCTTGCCGGACCGAAGGGCCCCGGAAATTCCGCGGCAGGAGCCCTCGAGCCCGATTCCTCTCGCCTCCCGCTTGTCGCCCGGCCTCCCGGATGCGAGAATACGTTGGAGACGCAACTGCCGTGCCAGACGAGAGGCCCCGCAAGCGCGCCGCGAACGACGAGCGCGACGTGGACTATCTGATCTGCCGGCAGTGCAATAGCCCCTGCTACGACTTCGAGATGAACAAGGGCGTGGTCTCGGAAGTCCTCTGCGCGGTCTGCGGCAACGACGATCCAGCCCTCTTCAACATCGGCGAGGAGGACGAGGATGAGTGACGCCGACACCTACGCGAACCCTCTGACGGAGCGGTACGCGTCGGAGGAGATGGCCCGCGTCTTCTCGCCCCGTTTCAAGTTCGAGACGTGGCGGCGCCTCTGGTTGTGGCTGGCCGAGGAGGAGAGACGTCTCGGCCTGCCGATCTCGGAGAAGGCGCTCGACCAGATGCGCGCGAATCTGACGTCCATCGACTTCGACGCGGCGGCCCGCGAGGAGGAGCGCACGCGTCACGACGTCATGGCCCACGTCCGCGTCTTCGGCGAGGCGGCCCCGGCCGCCCGGGGCATCATCCACTGGGGAGCGACCTCCGCCTTCGTCGCGGACAACGGCGACCTGATCCAGATGCGCCAGGCTCTCCTGCTCGTCGAGACCCGGCTCGCTGCGGTCCTGAAGCGCCTCCGCGCCTTCGCGCTCGCCCACAGGGACCTGCCCGCTCTCGCCTACACGCACTTCCAGGCGGCGCAGCCGACGACGGTGGGGAAGCGCGCGGCCATGTGGACCGCGGACCTGCTCTCGGATCTCGAAACGGTTCGCGCCGTGCGCCGGGGGCTTCGATTCCTCGGGGCCAAGGGAGCCACGGGCACGCAGGCCTCCTTTCTCTCCCTCTTCGACGGAGACTCCGCGAAGGTGGAGGAGCTCGATCGCGCGATCGCGGTCCGGGCGGGCTTCGAGAAGCGCGTTCTCGTGTCGGGACAGACGTACTCGCGAAAGCAGGACGACGCCGTGCTCCACGCTCTCTCGGCGCTCGCGCAATCGGCGCACAAGTTCGCCACCGACCTGCGGCTCCTGCAGCACGAGGGAGAGATCGAAGAGCCTGCCGAGGCCTCCCAGGTCGGCTCCTCGGCCATGCCGCACAAGAGGAACCCGATGCGCGCGGAGCGCATCTGCGCCCTGGCGCGGCATGTCATCGCGCTGTCGCTCGATACGGCGATGACGGCGGCCACCCAGTGGCTCGAGAGGACTCTGGACGATTCCGCGAACAAACGCATCGCCGTGCCCGAGGCCTTTCTCGCGGCCGACGGGATCCTGGCCCTTCTCGAAAACGTCGCGGGAGGCCTGGTCGTCCATCCGGAGGCCTGCCGCCGACGCCTCGAGGCGGAGCTGCCGTTCCTCGCGACCGAGGAGATCCTCATGGAAGCCGTTCGCCGCGGGGGCGACCGGCAGGCGCTCCACGAGAAGCTCCGCGTTCACTCGCGCGCCTCTTCGGAGAAGCGGGCGCGGGACGGTCAGCCGGCGGACCTGCTCGACCGGGTCGCCGCGGACCCCGCCTTCGGGATGACCCGGGACGAGGTGGGACGGGCCGCGGAGCCGCAGAAGCTGATCGGGCGGGCCTCCGAGCAGGTGGAAATCTTCGTCAGGGAAGAACTCGACCCGGCCCTGGAGGGCGCCGGCCGCGCCGAGCCGGTCGCGATTCGCGTGTAGCAGGTTGCTGAAAAAGGGTGTGGGCGGCGTTGCGAGCGCCGCGGGGTTGGATGCAAGGAGCCGCGACGAAGGCGATGCCGCAGCGCATCGCGGAGGAGCGGCGACGCCGCAGACGACCCCGCGCCGCCGCAACCGCTCGCGGTGGCCGGCCTTTTGCTCGCGACGCCTTACGAGGGAAGAGCTTCCCTTTCAACAGCACTCTTGCGTCGCGAAACGCAAAAGGCCAGACACGACGCCCGCATCCATTTTTCAGCAGCCTGCTACTAGAGAGCGCGTGCCTCGAAGACTCGTCCTCGCTTCGCTCGTCGTAGCCGTATCCGCCGCGTGCGCTTCGTCCCGGCCGCCCTCCGCGCCGGCGAAGCCCTCCGCCGAGGCGCCGGCGCCGCCGCTGACCGCCGGGGCGATGACCGCCGGGTGGACGGAGGAGGGCATCGCCTCCTGGTACGGCGGCGACGACGGCTTCGAGGGCAAACCGACGGCGTCGGGCGAGATCTACGACTCCTCGCTGATGACCGCGGCTCACCGGGAACTGCCGCTCGGCACGATCGTGGACGTCTCGAGCCTCGAGAACGGCAGGAACGTGCGCGTCCGGATCAACGACCGCGGCCCCTTCGTCAAGGGACGGGTCATCGACCTTTCCCGCGCGGCCGCCGACAGGCTCGATCTCATCGGACCCGGCACCGGACGCGTGCGGTTGACCGTTCTCCAGCCCGGAGTCGAACCTCCCGAGATCTCCGTTTCCGGCCTGTGGGCGGTCCAGATCGGGTCCTTTGCCGACGCGGGCAACGCCCGGCGGCACGCCGACCGCGCGCGGGCGACCGGCGTCTTCGTTTCCCTGGAGCCCTACAACGGATTGACGAGGGTCAAGGTGGGGGTCTATTCCACGCGAGGTGAGGCGAGCGAGGCCCTGGTCGCTCTCGAACAGCAGGGCTTCGAAGGGATCGTCGTGCCGACCAGATGAGAGAAGAGATTGAAGATTGAAGATTGAATGATTGAAGATCGAAGACTGATGACCGAGAACTGTGAACTGAGAACTTCGAGTTCCGGGCCATGAGCAGTCTCGGACAACTCGAGCGGCTGCTCCGCCATGACGATTGGGCAAACCGCGAGATCCTGACCGCGCTCGAAAAGATGAGCGATCCGCCGGCTCGATCGGTGAAGATCCTTGCGCACATCGTCGGCGCCGAGCTTCTCTGGCACGGGCGCCTGCGCCGCGAGAAGAAGCCGGCGGTCGTCTGGCCAGACTTCACGCTCGCGGAGTGCCGGAAGGGACTCGAGGAAGCCTTCCGGCTCTGGCGCTCGTACCTGGAGGGGTTGACCGAAGAGAAGCTCCCGGAGAGCGTCTCCTACTTCAATTCGAAGGGCGAGCCGTGGACGAACACCGTGGAGGACATCCTCGCGCACGTCGCCCTGCACTCCTCCCATCATCGCGGCCAGATCGCCGCCGATCTTCGCGCGGCGGGCCACGCTCCCCCTAACACCGACTACATCCACGCCGCCCGGCAAGGCTTCGTAAAGTAGGCCGCCCGCTCTGTCCCGGGCGCTCTCCGCGGCTCGATGAGAGAATCCCGCTCCCCATGGAGTCGTCGCTTGCGATCGAATGCCGCGGCCTCGTCAAGCGCTACGGCGCGGTCACCGCGGTGGACGGGCTCGACCTCTCCGTCGCGCCCGCGGAATGCTTCGGCCTCCTCGGGCCCAACGGCGCCGGCAAGACGACGACGATCGAGATCCTCGAAGGCCTGATCCGGCCCGACGCCGGGGACGTCACGGTGCTCGGGCGACGCTGGGGGACGCACGAGCGGGAGCTGCGGGAGCGGCTCGGCGTGTCCCTCCAGGAGAGCCGGTTTCCGGAGAAGCTCACCGTGTTCGAGATGCTCCGCCTCTTCCGCTCCTTCTATCGCGACGGGCGGGACCCGGAGGAAGCCCTGCGCGACCTCTCGCTCGAGGAGAAGCGCGACGCGCGCGTCGGGAAGCTCTCGGGAGGCCAGCGGCAGCGGCTCGCCGTCGCCTGCGCGCTGACGGGCAACCCGAGCATCCTCTTTCTCGACGAACCGACGACGGGGCTCGATCCCCAGAGCCGCCACCAGCTCTGGGAGCACATCCTCGCCTTCCGCGACCGGGGCGGAACGGTCCTGCTGACGACGCATTACATGGAGGAGGCCGAGCGCCTCTGCGACCGCGTGGCGATCGTGGACCACGGAAGGATCATCGCGCTGGGCACTCCGGCGGAGCTGATCGGCCGCCTTCACGCCCCGCACATCCTGGAGTTCTCCTCGAACCCTCCGGCCTCGGCCGACCTGGTCGCGAAGATCCCCGGGGCGCACGATCCCCGGCAGCGCGACGGCCTCTGGTCGGTCAGCGTGGAGTCGCTCGTCGAAGCCATCCCGGCGCTGCTCTCGGCCCTCGCTGCGGCCGGCGCCCGGCTCGACTCGCTTTCGACGCACCGGGCAATGCTCGAAGACGTCTTCCTCGCTCTGACCGGGCGCGAGCTGCGCGATGAGTAGAGAGGCTGCGAAAGCCCGGGCTCCCCGACGGCGAGAGGAATCCGGGCGCTTCCACCCCCTGACGGAGCTCGTCCGCGTCCGGATCCTCGAGTTCGTCCGCGAGCCCGAGATCATCTTCTGGGTCTTCGTCTTCCCCATCGGCATGGCGCTCGCCCTGGGCTTCGCCTTCCGGGACAAGCCGCCCGAGCCCGTCAGCGTCGGGATCACCGGGCAGGCGCGAACCGAGGTCGTCCGGCAGGCCCTGGCCCGGTCGCCTCTTCTCAAAGGCCGGCTCTTCGCCTCCGTCGAGGAAGGCCGAGTCGCGCTGCGGACGGGAAAGATCGCGCTTCTCATCGAGAACGGCGCCCCGCTCGTCTACTGGTACGACCCCACGCGGCCCGACTCGCGGCTGGCGCGTTTCGAGGTCAACGAAGCCGTGCAGCAGGCGGCCGGCCGCGGCGACCTCGTTGCGGTCCGCGACCAGCTCGTCCGGGAGAAGGGCTCCCGCTACATCGATTTCCTCCTGCCGGGCCTGCTCGGCTTGAACCTCCTTTCGACGAGCGTCTGGGGCATCGGCTACGCGATCGTCAACGCGCGCATCAAGAAGACCCTCAAGCTCATGACCGCGACGCCGATGCGGAGGTCGGACTATCTGCTGGCCCACGTCTTCTCCCGGTTCGTCCTGCTCGCCGTCGAGGCGGCGGTCATCATCGGCTTCGGAGCTCTCGTGTTCCAGGTCCCCGTGCGCGGCTCGGCCGCGGGCCTCGTCCTGCTGTGCCTCTTCTGCGGGCTCTCCTTCGCCGGGCTCGGCCTGCTGTGCGGATCGCGCGTCCGGACGCTCGAAGGCGTCAACGGCCTGATCAACCTGATCCTCGTCCCGATGTGGCTCTTCTCCGGGGTCTTCTTCTCCCCGGAGCGCTTCCCGAAGATGCTGCAGCCGGCGATCCAGGCCCTGCCGCTGACGGCCGCCAACGAGGCCCTGCGCGCGGTCATGCTGGAGGGCAAGAGCCTGGCGGCGCTCCCCTCGCAGCTCGCCATCCTCGGCGTCTGGGGGGTCGCCAGCTTCGCCGTGGCCCTGAAGATCTTCCGCTGGCAATGAGAGAGACTGTCGGCATGCAAATCCTCCTCGTCAACCAGAGAGATGTTTCCCTCTACCTCCCCATGGATGAATGCATGGACGCGATGGCGCGCGTCCTCGCGACGCTCGCCCGCGGGGAGGCGCTCCTCCCCCTGCGCTCGATCCTCTGGCTGCCCGAGAAGGTCGGCGGCCTCGGGCTCATGCCGGCGGCCCTCCTGCCGGATCGCGTCGTCGGCCTGAAGGCCATCACGTTCTTCCCCGGCAACGAGGGAACGGAGCTGGACACGCACCAGGGCGCGGTGCTGCTCTTCGAGGCGGAGCGAGGCCGGCTCCTCGCCATTCTGGACGCGACCTCGATCACGGCGATCCGCACGGCGGCCGTCAGCGGGGTGGCGACGCGGCTCCTCGCTCGGGAGGACGCCGGCGACCTCGCGATCCTGGGCTCCGGAACCCAGGCGCGGACGCACCTGGAAGCGATGCGGCTCGCCCGCAAGATCCGCCGGGTGCGCGTCGCGAGCAAGCAACTCGAGAGCGCGAAGGCCTTCGCCGAGCGCGAATCGCGGAGACACGGCCTCCGGGTCGAGGCGGTCGCCACCGTAAAGGAGGCGGTGGAAGGCGCCGACATTATCTGCACGACCACCTCCTCGCGCGAGCCGGTCCTTTTCGGAGAGTGGATTTCGCCCGGCGCACACATCAACGCGGTCGGATCGAGCGTGCCCTTCGCCCGGGAGCTCGACACCACGGCGGTCGTCCGCTCGCGCCTCTACGTGGACCGGCGCGAGTCCACTCTGAACGAGGCCGGCGATTTCCTGATCCCGAAGAAGGAAGGCGCGATCGGCGACGAGCACATCGTCGGCGAGCTGGGCGAGATCCTGACGGGGAAGCTCGGCGGCCGGCGCTCCAAGGAGGAAGTCACGCTGTTCAAGTCGCTCGGCATCGCCGTCGAAGACGTCGCCTCCGCCCGCCACATCTACGCGAAGGCGATCGCCTCCGGGACCGCCCGCTTCCTGGAGTTCGGAGGAAGCCGCCACGCGAACGATTGAGCCTCCCACGCTCGACGAGATCCGCGCCGCGCGCGAGCGTCTCTTTCCCCTTCGCGCCAGGGAGACGAAAGGCGCTCGGGGCCCGCTTCCGGTCGCAGCCGGCGCGATCGTCGAGTCCGGCGCGATCCGCACGCCGCTCCTCCGCCTGAACGTCGAGGACGCGCCGGCCGAGATCTGGTTGAAGCTCGAGAACCTCCAGCCGATCGGCTCCTTCAAGCTCCGCGGCGCCGGCAACGCCATGATGACCGCGCCCCGAGAGAAGCTCGCGAAGGGGGTCTATACCGCGAGCGCCGGCAACATGGCGCAGGGAGTCGCCTGGAATGCGCGTCGTCTGGGCGTTCCATGCACGGTCGTCGTGCCCGAGAGCGCCCCGCAGACCAAGCTCGCCGCGATCGAGCGGCTGGGCGGCAGGGCGGTCAAGCTGCCGTACGCCCGCTGGTGGCAGGTGCTCGAAGAGCACGGCTACCCCGGAATCGAAGGCCTCTTCATCCACCCCGTCAGCGATTCCGCGGTCATGGCGGGCAACGGCACGATCGGGCTCGAGATCCTGGAGGACCTGCCCGACGTGGACGCCGTCGTCGTCCCCTTCGGAGGGGGCGGCCTCTCCTGCGGCATCGCCGCCGCCCTGCGCGCGCTGTGCCCGCAGGCGAAGGTCTTTGCGGCCGAGGTCGAGACCGCGGCTCCTTTCGCCGCCTCGCTCGCGGCCGGCAGGCCGGTCTCGATTGAGCACACGCCGAGCTTCGTGGACGGCATTGGCGGAAAGTCCATGCTGCCCGAGATGTGGCCCGTGGCGAGCGCGTTGCTCGCCGGCT
This sequence comes from Thermoanaerobaculia bacterium, assembly GCA_033853815.1. GTDB lineage: Bacteria > Acidobacteriota > Thermoanaerobaculia > UBA5066 > Gp7-AA6 > JAWOLE01. The sequence continues at coordinate 839 of JAWOLE010000455.1, read as the reverse complement.
CGCTCGTCGTGAGCATCCGCGAGGCCGCCTCAGCCGTGAAAGTCCTCGCCGAGCGCAACCGCGTCGTCGCCGAGGGCGCCGGGGCCACCTCGGTGGCCGCTTGCATGGCCGGCAAGGCCGGATCCGGCAGGGTCGTCGCCGTCGTCTCGGGCGGCAACATCGATCCCGCCCGGCTGGCGACAATCCTCCAGGGCGGAGTCCCGTAGCTCTCTTCTACGCGCGACTCACACCGTTTCGAGGTAGCGGTGGATCATGCTGATGGTGCCGGAGCCCTCCCCCACGGCCGCGGCGACTCGCTTGCCGGAGCCTCCCCGGACGTCACCTGCGGCGAAGATGCCGGGGACGCTCGTCTCGAAGAGAAAGGGATCTCGATCGAGCGTCCAGCCGTGGGGCCGCCGGTCGCCGTCGGCGTGGGGCAGGTCGGGGCCCGTCAGGATGAAGCTCTTCTCGTCGAGCTCGACCAGGCCGGCCACCAGCTCGGTGCGCGGTTTCGCGCCGATGAAGATGAACATGGCCGCCGCGTCGAGAGTCCGCTCGTCGCCGCTGCCTGCGCTCCCGGCGCTCCGCACGGTCACGCGCTCGAGCCGCCCGTCCCCTCCGACGCCCGTGACCTCGACGCCCGTTACGACCTCGATGTTCGGCGCCGCGGTGATCCGGTCCACGAGGTAGCGCGAAATGGACTTCTGCAACGACTCGCCGCGGACGAGCATGGTCACCTTCCGCGCGTAGCGCGAGAAGAAGAGCGCGCCCTGGGCGGCCGAGTTGCCCGCGCCCACGACGCACACGTCCTGACCGCGGTAGGTCGCGGCCTCGGTCATCGCCGCGCCGTAGTAGATGCC
>JAWOLE010000454.1:0-17949 GCA_033853815.1 Thermoanaerobaculia bacterium | reverse complement strand
CTCGAAAGTTCCACGACGTACGCCACGGTTTGACGGATCTCCTCGTCGGTCAGTTTACCTTCGAACTTCGGCATGGGGTCGTGTCCCCTCCGGATCTGCCGCTCGATCGCCTCGGGACTCCCGTCGGACCTCCAGACGCCGTCGATCAGGTTCGCGTACCGGAAGCGGCTTCCGGTCACCGTCTTGCCGTCCCCGTTCGTGTTGTGGCAGGACGCGCACTTGGCCTCGTAGATGCTCCGTCCCGCCGCGAGATCGCTCGACCGCCCGTCACCCACGGGAAGGGACGTGTCGTGGCACGATACGGCCGTCAGCGCGGCGGCGAGGAGAAACAACCTGCGTCGGGTCACGGGAGGAGTCTAGCGAGGAAGGGCCGGGAAAGGCCGCCGCTAATCTTCGCCTAAAGAGCGGGGAGGCGCCGCGGCTTTCGGCCGCAGGCGTTCGCTCCGCGAACGGCGGCCGAGAGTTTCAAAACCGGGGCCTTCCAGGGCATTGCCGTCGTCACCTGACAGTGAACAATCCGGCCTACCACGTGTCATCTCTCCCTGATACCTTCTCCTCATGGCAAACCGGCAGGACAGGCTCGCCGACAACGCGGCGGGCAGGTACTACGTGGACATCCAGTGCATCGACTGCGACGTCTGCCGCGTCACGGCTCCAAATAGCTTCCAGCGGCACGAAGAAAAGGCCTATTCGTACGTTTTTCGCCAGCCCTCCACCCCGGAGGAGGAGGCGCAATGCCAGGAGGCGATGGACTCCTGCCCCGTCGAGGCCATCGGGAACGACGGGGAGTGATCACGATTCACAACCCGTAATTCACAACTTGCCCGCGGCCGAGAGTTTCCGGAAATACTCGACCGTTCTGAGAAGTCCTTCCTCCAGCGGCACCTTCGGCTCCCATCCGAGGACGCGGCGCGCCCTGGCGATGTCGGGCTGCCGCACCCTGGGGTCATCGGCCGGGAGCGGCTTGAAGACGATCGGGCTTGCTGTCCCCGTCAGCTTCTGGATCGTCCTTGCGAAATCGAGCACGGAGAGCTCCCTGGGGTTGCCGATGTTGACGGGGTCGGCCTCGCTGGAAAGCAGCAGCCTGTAGATCCCCTCGATCAGGTCCGAGACGTAGCAGAAGGAGCGTGTTTGCGAGCCGTCTCCGAAGACGGTCATCGGCTCGCCGGCGAGCGCCTGACAGAGGAGGGCCGGCACGACCCGTCCGTCGCGCGGGCGCATCCTCTCCCCGTAGGTGTTGAAGATCCGCACGATGCGCGTGTCCACGCCGTGCGCGCGCCGGTAGGCCATCGTCATCGCCTCGGCAAAGCGCTTGGCCTCGTCGTACACGCCTCTCGGCCCGATCGGGTTGACGTTGCCCCAGTAGGTTTCGGGCTGCGGGTGGACGAGGGGGTCCCCGTACACCTCGGACGTCGACGCGAGCAGGAACCGAGCCTTCTTCGCCATGGCGAGGCCGAGCGCATTGTGGGTGCCGAGAGACCCCACCTTGAGAGTCTGGATGGGCAGCAGGAGGTAGTCGATGGGGGAGGCGGGCGAGGCGAAGTGGAGCACCGCGTCGAGCGTTCCTTCGACGGCGATGAACTGAGTCACGTCATGGCGCACGAAGCGGAACCGGGGCTCGCCCGAGAGGTGCGCGATGTTGTCGAGGTTGCCGGTCACGAGGTTGTCCATCGCGAGGACCTCGTGCCCCTCCGCGATCAGCCGGTCGCAGAGGTGGCTTCCGAGAAAGCCGGCGCCGCCGGTGACAAGAACCCTCATGCGGCGCTCCGCGCCGCATGAATTTCAGATTCTCGATCTTCGATTTTCGATTGAGTTCGAACTGAATCCAAAATCCAAAATCCAGGATCCAAAATCGGCATCACCGTCCCACTCCCGTGTAGTTCCACCCGGCGGCGCGCAGCTCCTGCGGGTCGTAGACGTTCCTCAGGTCGATCATCGTCTTCGACCTTACGGCCTGCGCCAGCGTGTCGAGATCGAGGGCCCGGAACTCGTTCCACTCCGTGAGAAGGACCACGAAGTCCGCGCCCGCGGCGCAGTCGTAGGCGTCCTTCGCGTACTGGAGCTGAGGAAAAAGCGCCTTCGTATTCTCCATCGCCGCCGGGTCGAAGGCGCGCACGGCAACGCCGGCCTTGAGCAGGTCGGCGACCACCGAGAGCGCGGGAGACTCGCGGATGTCGTCGGTCTCGGGTTTGAAGGAGAGGCCGAGCACGGCGGCGATCTTGCCTTCGAGCGGGCCGGCCGCCGCCCGGATCTTTTCGATCATGCGCGCCTTTGTCCGGGCGTTGGCGCGGCCGACCGCCTCGATCAGCTCGAACGTGATGCCGAGATTGCGGGCGACGTCGGCTGCGGCCGCCGTGTCCTTGGGAAAGCAGGACCCCCCGAAGCCGGGGCCCGCCCGCAGGAAGCGCGGGCCGATCCGCGGATCCAGTCCCATGCCGGTCGCCACGTCTTGCACGTTGGCCCCCATCAACTCGCAGAGCTGGGCGATCTCGTTGATGAAGGAGATCTTGACGGCCAGAAAACCGTTGGAGGCGTACTTGATGAGCTCGGCGGAGGCCACGTCGGTGATGACGAACGGCGTCTCGCGCAGGAAGAGCGGCTTGTAGATCTCCTTCATGATCTCGATCGCGCGGGCGTCGGAAGCTCCGATCACGATGCGGTCCGGGTGGAGGAAGTCGTTGACGGCCGATCCCTCGCGCAGGAACTCGGGGTTCGAGACGATCGAGAACTCGTACCGGCCGTTCTTTCCGCTGATGATGTCCGAAATCATCTTCCCCGTGCCCGTGGGGACCGTGGACTTCGTGACGACGACCTTGTAGTCGTTCATGTGCTCGGCGACGGCTTCGGCGACCTGGCGCACGTAGGTCAGGTCGGGAGAGCCGTCGGGGTTGGGCGGCGTCCCGACCGCGATGAAGATGACCAGGGCGCTCTCGATGGCGGCCGGCAGGTCGGTCGTGAAGCGCAGGCGACCCTTGCGCTCGTTGCGGGCGACGAGCTCCTCCAGGCCGGGCTCGTAGATCGGGATGACGCCTCTGGCGAGCGAGGCGATCTTCGCCTCGTCCACGTCCACGCAGATGACTTTCATCCCGAGATCGGCGAGACCGGCTCCCGTCACGAGCCCCACGTACCCCGTCCCCACCATGCAGATCTTCATCGGTTAAGCCCTCGTCGCGGCGCGTTGCTCCCGATACCACGCGACGCTGCGCTTGAGCCCTTCCTCGAGCGGCACACGCGCGGTAAACCCGAGCACCCGCCGCGCCTTGTCCACGGCCGCGTAGGTCACCGGCACGTCGCCGGGTTGGTCCGGGCGGCGGTCGAGGACGGCCCTCCTGCCCGTGGCGGCCTCGAGCGCTTCGACGAGGCCGGCGAGCGTGACCGGATGCGAGCCGCCCAGATTGATGATGTCGAACGAGATCGGGCGGAAGAGCGCCGCCTCGATCCCGTCCACGACGTCGTCGATGTACGTGTAGTCGCGGCGCGAGCCGCCGTCTCCGAAGAACGGGATCGGCCGGCCCTCCTCCAGGCAGGAGATGAACCGGGCGATCGCCCTCTCCGGGCGCTGGCGAGGGCCGTAGACCGTGAAGAGGCGCAGGCAGGTGATCTCCAGGCCGTGGATGTGATGGAAGGCGAAGGCGTGCAACTCGGCCGCCCTCTTCGTCGCCGCGTAGGGGGAGATCGGCCGCTCGATCGGATCGTCCTCCGAGAAGGGGAGCTTGGAGTTCACGCCGTAGACGGAGGACGAGGACGCCAGGACGAACCGCGGCACCCGCCGCGCGACCGCGGCTTCGAGCAGGCGCAGGGTCCCCACCACGTTGACCTCCTCGTAGAGGACCGGCTGCGCGATCGACGGCCGCACTCCCGCCCGGGCCGCAAGGTGGAGGACGGCGTCGAAAGCTTCCTCCTCGAAGAGGCGGGCGAGCAGCGAGCGGTCCCGGATGTCCCCCTCCACCAGGCGGTAGTTCCTGTCCGCGGCGTGCGGAGCCACGTTCGCCCGCTTCCGGTCCGGGTCGTAGAAGTCGTTGAAGTCGTCCAGGGCGACGACCCGGTCGCCCCGGGCGAGGCGCCGATCGGCCAGATGCGAGCCGATGAAACCCGCTCCCCCGGTGATCAGGAGCCTCACGAGGACGGCCGCCGCGTCGGCTGAGGCGGCGGCGCGGGCGACGAAGAAACGTTCTCTCCGGGCGCGGGCGTCGAACTCTTCGCGCTCTCCTGGTCGTAGACCTTCTTGATCCCCGCCCGCTGGCGGTTGCGGATGAGCCAGCGCAGCAGCTTCGATTCGTCGATGCCGATCACCAGGTGGTTGGCCGCGTCGAAGATCGCCGGATCGTTGATCAGCTTTCCCGCCGTTCCCTGCCCCGAGTCGAGCTTGCGCCCGATCGAGTCGAGGCTCTTCGAGAAGCTCCGGAGGTTGCCCGTGAACTCCTTGCTGAACTGCTCGTCGCGGAGGAGGACCGCCAGGGTCCCGTTGCCGGTCTGGAGCTGTCCGACGACGGCCGACAGCGAGCGGGTCGCAGCCGCGAGGTTGTCCAGGAGCGCGTAGACCTTCTTCTTGCCTTCGGGGTCCGAGAGGAGCGCGGGCAGCGCCCCGGTGTTGTTGCGCAGGCCTTCGTCGATCTTGCCGAAGACGCTCTGGGCGGAGCGGATGGCGGCCTGGAGGGAATCTCCGGTCTCCTGTCCGTACTTCTGGTCGATCAGCATCTTGCCGACGAGCCCCTGGCCGCTCTCGACCTTGCGCAGGATCGAGTTCAACGAGGCGAGCGTGGCGTTCAGGTTGTTGCCGAGGCGGGCGCTCTCCTCGCTCTTGGAGGTCAGCGCTCCCAGGAAGCCCTCGCCCTTCTCGGTCCGCCCGAGGATGTTCTTCAGGGACCGGGCGATCTCCGAGAGGTCCGCGAGCAGGTCGCCGCCCCCCTCGAGGATCTGCTCGATCCCCTTGCCCGGCGCCTGCGGAATCGAGCCGCCGATCTCGACTTCGGGCTCCTCCGCGGTGCCTCCCTCCAGCTCGACGTACTTGTCGCCGAGCAGCCCGATCGTCTTGATCGCCGCGCGGGTCCCCTTGCGTAGCCGGGGCGCCGCCCGGCGGTCCACGTCGTACACGACGCGCACGGTGCGGTCCGCCGGGTCAGGCGAGAGGATGACCTCGAGCACGTTGCCGACCGTCACGCCGTTCAGGCGCACGGGGTTCCCGGCCACCAGGCCGGAAGCCGAATCGAACCGCGTCTCGTACGGGAACTTCTTGACGAAGAGGTGCGCCCGCTGCCCCACCATGAAGATGCCGAGCATGACCGCGAAGAGCGCGACGAGGACCACGATCCCGACGCGGAACCTCTTGCCGACCTGGAATTCTCCGACCATGGACTTAACGCTCCTGGACCGCGGGAAAGACTCCCGTCCCGCACGGGAATCCCATCGCACGGAAATAATCGAGCAGAACCGGGGGGCCGCTGCGGGAGGCCTCCTCGAAGGTGCCGATGAACTGGAACCGCCCCTGCTGCAGGAAGGCCAGGCGGTTGGCGACGGTGCGCGCCATGACGATGTCGTGGGTGACGACGACGGAGGTCGTCCGGATCCTGTGGTTGATGTCCACGATCAGGTGTCCGATCTTCTCGGAGGTCAGCGGGTCGAGCCCGGTCGTCGGCTCGTCGTAGAGGATCATTTCGGGCTCCAGGGCGATCGAGCGGGCGAGCGCCACCCGCTTCTTCATCCCTCCCGACAGCTCCGAAGGCATCTTCCTCTGCGTGCCGGGCAGCCCCACCATGGCGAGCTTCTCGGCCACGGCCTCGGCGATCTCGCGCGGCGACTTCTCGGTGTGCTCGCGCAGCGGGAAGGCGACGTTTTCCTCCACGTTCATCGAGTCGAAAAGGGCGCCTCCCTGGAAGAGCATCGCCAGGCGCCGGCGGATGGGGGAGAGCTCTTCTTCAGAGAGCGGCACGATCGACTGGCCGAAGACGCGCACGTCGCCTTCGTCGGGCTTGGTCAGGCCGTTGATGTGGCGCAGCGTGACGCTCTTGCCCGTGCCCGAGGGCCCCAGGACGCATAGGATCTCTCCCCGGCGGATCTGCAGATCGACCCCGGCCAGGATCTCCTTGCCTCCGTAGCGCTTCCAAACGCCGTCGAACTCGACGATGGTCTCCCCGGGCGCCGCCGAGGGCGGGGCCGGGTCGCGTGGAGCCGGGATGTCGGAGATCGCGCTCATGGCGTCACAGCGACAGGAAGAGCTTCGTCAGGAAGAAGTCCGAGATCAGCACGCAGATCGAGGCGAAGACCACCGTGCGGGTCGTCGCCTGGCCGACGGAGCTGGCGCCCCCTTCGACCCGCAGGCCGTTCCAGCAGCCGATCAGAGCGATCTCGAATCCGAAGAAGACGGTCTTGGACAACCCGCTCATGATGTCCGAGATCGCGAGCTGGTTCCAGATGCTCGTCAGGTAGTCCTGCGCGGTCAGGTTCAGCATGAGGACGGAGATCCCGAGACCGCCGAGGATTCCGAGGACGTCGGCCAGGGCGGTCAGGACCGGCAGCATGAAGACCACCGCGAGGACACGGGGCGCGACGAGGCGCCGGACGGGCGAGATCGCCATGGCGCGCAGCGCGTCCACCTGCTCGGTGACCGTCATCGAGCCGAGCTCCGCCGTGATGCCGGAGCCGACGCGGCCGCCGACCATGAGCGCGGTCAGGACGGGTCCGAGCTCCCGCACGATCGAGAGGGCCACGACGCGACCGACGAAGAGCTTGCCGCCGAACGCCGCGAGCGAGTAGGCCGTCTGGAAGGCCAGCGTCATGCCCATGAAGAACGCCGTGATGCCGGTGATCGAGAGAGACTTGACCCCCGCTTCGTCCATCTGGGAGAGGATCTCGGACGCATAGAAGGGGCGGGTGACGCAGGCGTGGAGCGTCTGGCCCGCCAGCTCCGCCAGACCCCCCAGGTACTCCATCGACGCCTGTCCCTTGCGGCCGAAGCGGTCCACGAACCTCAGCCACCGGATGTTGCGGTAGAAGATGGCGGTGGCCGACGGCTGCGGGCCGGTGAACGGGCTCTCTGGGACGCTCATGAGAACGGGCGATTGTATGTTCACTTTGGTTTTGTGTAAATCTCGGACGGTGGGGAGAGGTGGCTCAGTTTGAATCGCCTTCGCATTTCTAGCCGCTTCGGCGTCGAGCCGCCTCCCTCTTCGGCACGCTCCGGCCCGGCCGCCAAAGAGAGACCCGGGCCGTCGCTGGTCGCTCAGTCGCAGAGAGAGCGAGGCGAAAGCTTCAGCGAAGCGCGCTCCTTCGCTCATCGCCTCCTCGGGAGGCGTCCCGCCGCCGAAGCTCACACCGAGACTCAAGCCGCGCTGGGAGCCCCGGAGGCGGTGGCTCTTCCCGGAGGAGGCCCTGTGCGAGGGCACACACCGAGATGGCGCCTGCGAAATGGAGTCACTGTGCCCTCGCACCGGAGCGGCGGCCCGGTTCTCCCGCTGGCGGCCTGGCCGCCGCGTGCCGACGCAGGGAGAGCCGACGGATCCGGGGCGGCCTTCAAACCCCTGCCACCCGCGGAGACGCAGACGAGTCTCTATCGGGTGGGGATTTGAAGCTTCTGCGCGCGGTGCGGTCGGCGGCGACCTGGCTCGGGATCGCCGTGGCGACCCTTCTCTTCGGCCTGCCCGCGATCGCGGCGGCCGTTCTTCCCCCGCGCGGGGACTGGTTCCTCCACTTCGCGCGCGGCTGGGCACGGACGATCCTCTTTTTCGCCGGCATCCCCGTGCGCCTCGTTCATCCCGAGCGGCTCGCCGCCGGACGCGGCTGCGTCGTCGCCGCCAACCACGAGAGCTTCGCCGACATCCTTGTTCTGCTCGCGAGCCTCCCCCTGCCCGTGCGCTTCCTGGCCAAGAGGACCATCTTCCGCGTACCGGTCCTCGGCTGGTCCATCCGCGCCGCCGGCTTCGTGCCCGTGGACCGCGGGGACCGGGCCCGAGGAACGACGGCGGTCGAGGCTGCCCTGAAGCTCTTGAAAGCGGGTCGTTGCCTCATCGTCTTCCCCGAGGAGACCCGGACGCGGACGGGCGGGCTTCTTCCCTTCAAGCCGGGCGCGGCGCTGCTCGCGTTGCGATCGGGAGCCCCGCTTCTCCCGCTGGGCGTCGCGGGGACGCGTCGCGCGCTGCCGCCCGGAAGCTTCGCGATCAGGTCGGGGCCGGTGGCGCTCGCGGTCGGGCCGCCGATCGTGGTCTCGGGCCGCACCGCCCGCGACCGTGACGAGGTGACGCGGCAGCTGCGGGAGGCCATCGAGAACTTGCGCGAGGAAGCCAGGGAGAGATTGAACCATTGACTCATTGACTCATTGATTCATTGGCCCGCTGATGGGGCCGCTCGCCGTGAATCGGGCAATGGTCCGATGATTCAATGGATCAATGATTCAATGAACCGATGATATTTTTGCCTCTGGAGGAAGCATGTCGGCGACGGCGGAGTTGAGCGAACAAAAGGTCCTGGAGGTCCTCAAGACCGTCCGGTTCCCGGGGCTTTCTCGGGACATCGTCTCGTTCGGCTTCGTCAAGGACCTCTCCGTCGGCGGCGGGAACGTCTCCTTCCGGCTCGAGATCGTCACGGAGTCGCCGCGCGCCGCCGAGGAGATCCGCCGCGACGCGACCGAGAAGCTGCGCGCGCTGCCGGGAGTCAGCGCGGTGACGATCCGCCTGGACGTGCAGCCGCCCGGCGCGCAGGCGCCGCGGGCCGGCCCCGGGGTTCCGCCGCCGTCGGCGAGCATCCTGCCGGAGGTCCGGTTCAAGGTCGCCGTCGCCTCGGGCAAGGGCGGCGTCGGCAAGTCCACGGTCGCGGCCAACCTGGCCCTGGCGCTCTCGCGCATCGGGCAGCGCGTCGGCCTCATGGACTCCGACATCTACGGCCCCTCGCAGCAGATGATGATGGGAATCGACGAGAAACCCTTCATCAACGAGGCAAACCTGATCGTGCCGATCGACCGCTACGGGGTCAAGGTGATGTCGCTCGGGTTCCTGATGGACGTGGACCAGCCGGTCATCTGGCGGGGTCCCATGGTCATGAAGGCGGTCGAGCAGTTCCTGCAGGACGTGGCCTGGGGCAGGCTCGATTTCCTCGTGATCGATCTGCCGCCCGGCACGGGGGACGCCCAGCTGACGCTCACCCAGAAGATCCAGCTCTCGGGGGCCGTCATCGTCACGACGCCCCAGGACGTTGCCCTGATCGACGCGCGCAAGGGCCTCGCGATGTTCCAGAAGGTCAACGTGCCGGTCCTGGGGGTCGTCGAGAACATGTCCTACTACGTCTGCCCGCAGTGCGGCCATCGCGAGGAGATCTTCAAGCACGGCGGCGGCCGGCGCACCGCCGAGCGTCTGAAGGTCCCGTTCCTGGGCGAAATCCCCCTCGACCCGAAGGTCGCGATCGGAGGCGACGCCGGGCAGCCGATCGTCGTCGCCGAGCCGAACTCCGCGGTCACGGCGTCCTACATCTCAATCGCCGAGGAGGTCGCCAGGCAGCTGGGCGCCTTCGTCTCCTCGTAACGTCCCGCCGTCATGGTCACGATCGAGCTCGTCAAGGGCGACATCACCTCTCTCCACGTCGACGCCATCGTCAACGCCGCCAACGAGCAGTTGCAGCTCGGCTCGGGGGTGGCCGGAGCGATCCGCCGGAAGGGAGGCCCCGCGATCCAGAGCGAGTGCGACACGATCGGCCATTGCGCGACCGGCGGCGCGGTGGTGACGGGAGGCGGCGATCTGACGGCCAAGTGGGTGATCCACGCGGTCGGCCCCGTCTGGAGGGGCGGCGGCGCGGGCGAGGAGGCGCTCCTCGCCTCGGCCGTGGACTCGGCCCTTCGGCGCGCGGAGGAGATCGGCGCGAAGTCCGTGGCGCTGCCGGCGCTCTCGACCGGGGTTTATGGTTTCCCGATGGAAAAGGCCGCGGCCATCTCCATCCGGCAGGCGCGGCGGTTCGCCCCATCTGCCCGCCACGTCGAGCGGATCGTCTTCTGCCTCTTCGACGAGGACGCCTTCGAGGCCTTCGAGAAAGCCCGGAAGCTATATCAGAGTTGATATAGCGAGCCGGCGCGACCTCCTCGCCAGGGCGCCATTCCCGCCCTGCCCCCTCAGCGAAGCTTTGGACGGCGTCTCACTCTGCGACGGCCAGGCCTGGTGCGCCGTTTCGCTCGGACGCTCTCGAGCTCGCGGTCGAAGGCACGTTGGAGGTCGGTCCGGGCGATCGCCTCTCCGAGAAGGCGAAGCGTGCGGCGGATGCGCCGGATGTCCAGGTGCCGGGCTCTTTCCCGAAGGATCCCGCGAGCATCCTCGAGGTCCTTCGGCCGGCCGGCCACGAGCTTAGTTACGATGAGATCTTCGGGACTGATGACCGGCAGCAAAGTGCCTCCGAGGTCCACTGGGATGGCGCGCTCCAGGAATTCCTCTTCGAGACCGGGTCCGGCCAGGACGACGTCCACAGGGATACTCGAATCGCGGTGAACGAAGGGGAAGACACGGGTTCGTTTCACGAAGCCGGCGATGTCCCCGACGCGAAGATCGAATCCCGCCTCGCGCATCGCGGCCACAAGAGGAGCGGGGTCCTCCCCTCGAAGCTCGGCCGTGACGTCCACGTCGCCGGTCAAGCGGGGAGTGCCCCAGACCTGCACGGCCTGCGCTCCGAAGACCTACCAGCGGTCGGCCCAGGCCCCCAGGACCCGGGCCAGCGTCTCGAAGAGCTCAGCGAGTCCGTTTTTGGGCGACACTCTTCAAGGCGGCGGAGACGCGGGCGTGCGTTCGAATGTCCTGGAGGCGGTTCTTCCTGCCGGGCCAGCGAGGGTGGCGCATCAGCACAATGCGGCGAAGCTCCTCCCCGGCGGCGATTGCCACGGCCGCGCCGGACTCCCTCTTGACCCGCGCCCAGTGCTCGGTCTTCAAGCGAGCGAGCAGCTTCCAGTCGCGCCTCGCGAATCCAGGAGGCTCGGATTTCCTCACCACTTTGATTCTATCTCATATCGTTTCAGTCGCTTAGCTCCGTGCGTACGTTTCCCCGATGCCCGGGGCCTGCAGGCTTGTTTCGGGGCAGGCCCTTGCCCCTGCGGGCCGCGCATTCGCCGACCTTCTCGGCCTCGTGCTCCTCGATTTCAGGGAGGTCGCTCCGATAAGAAAGCTACAGGACGGGCATGGTAATGACTTTGCCAAAGTCGATTGCATCGCCACTGTCGAAACCGACAGCCACGCCGCGGCCTCTGGCGCCTGCGATCAACGCCCGTCGTTGCGGGTGGTCGAGCACCTCGCGCATCCAGAAAGCGGCGAACCCGAGGCAAAGCGGATACTCAGCAGAATTGCCCAAACTGCGAGGGCCTCGGTAAGCCAGGGTGTAGATAGCAGCCAGCGCAGCACTCCTCGCATACCGTCGGCCAGGAAGGTACGTGAGGTCAGCTGCCCAGTCATGCTGCAAATCACTGCAGGCGTAATGGGGGGATCCGCCGACATAAAGATCTGCCGTCGCGTCCCGCATGGAATCGCTGCCCTCGCCATTCGCAGGGTTGAAGAGGCCGAACCAAAGACCGCAGATTTCGTCACCGGGCGGCTCCTCCCGGAAAGTCTCCTCCAGCCAGGCGTTGAGCTGGCCCACACCCATCGCGAAATTAATCGCGGACAGACGCGCCCAATCTGAATGCGGCTCAGACCTGTGGCAGAACGCGATTAGCTCCCGCATCGAACTCTCGATCGCGCACGGCTGCCTCGCGCGATCTTGGATGAAGTCGTACGCGCCTTCCATCCATGCGCCTTCTGCGTCAGTCATAGCTTGAGCCCTTAACAGTGCCAGCTCTACCATACCCCTCGCGACGGAATGTCGACGGCCCCGCTTCAGAGCTTCGCTATTATCGAGGCCGCGATGCCGCTCGCTCTCTTCCTGTGGTTTCTCCTGCTTCCGCTGGCCGCGGGACCCGAGGTTTCCCAGGCGGACCTGTCGCGGCTGCAGGCGGACAAGAACCTGGGGCTGGCGGCGCTCGAGGAGGGGGACCTCGCCGAGGCGCGCAAGCGCTTCGAGGCCGTGCGCAAGCTGGCGCCGGCGGAGCCCCTGGGGTGGGCGGACGGGGCGATCGCCGCGATGCGGGGCAAGAACCTGGCCGGGGCGAAGAAGCTGCTCGCCGAGGCGTCGCGGCTCGCCCCCTCCGACTCGCGGGTGCTTGCCCTGGAAGGGACGCTCGCCGAGCTCGGAGGCGATAACGCTCGGGCGGTCGAGGCGTTCCACAAGGCGGCGGCGGCGAACCCGAAGGACCTCGCGTCGCGCTGGAGCGCGGCGAGGATTGCGGGCGCGACTCCCTCGGGCCGGCAGGCGTCCATCCGGGACCTGGAATCGGCTCTTGAGCAGTCGCCCTCCAACCTGTTCCTGCTGACGCGCCTCTGCGAGGCCCGGCGCCAGGAGGCGGACCGCGCTGCGGCCCTCTCGGCCTGCGATCGCATGGGCCGCGCGATCGAGGCTCGGGACGCCAAGACCGAGAAGTATCTCGGCGAAGCCCGAGCCCAGCTTGCGTCCGGAGACGCTTCGGGCGCTTCTCTCAAGTACCGCATGGTCGAGAACCTGCTGCGGACGACTCCCCGCTTCCAGCAGGCCCGACACGACGTCGAGCCCGGAGTGGTGGGACTGCCGCTGGAGGACTGGTCGCCGTCCCTCTCGGCGAGGCTCCGCGCGCGCCCGCGTCCCATCCCCGTTCAGTTCGTCGAAAAGCCGGTGCCCGCTCTGGCCGGGCTGTGGGGTCTCTCCGCCGTGCGGGCAGGCGGGAAGGAGGGGCGCGACCTCGTCTTCGCCGGCGAGCGAGGCCTCGTCGTCGCCGCCGCGCGTGAGGGATTCCGTCCCATGGCGCCGGTGCCGGGCTCGGTGGCGCGCTCCGTCGCCGTCGCGGACGTCTTGAACTCCGGAGAGCTCGACCTCGTGACTCCCGGCGCGCTCTGGGTCCCCGAAAAGGGTGGCTATCGCAAGACTGCGATCGCGACTGGAGAGCGCGTCGTGCCGCTCGATTACGACTCCGACGGCGATCTGGACCTCTACGTCAGCGGCGGATCGAAGGGCGACCGCCTGCTGCGCAACAACCTGGACGGAACGTGGACCGACGTCACATCCACGGCTCTCCCGGCGGGAGTCGCCTCGCGGTGGGCGGCGGTCGCGGATTTCGATCGGGACGGGGATCCCGACCTCGTGCTCGCATCCGCCGGCGGCGGACTCCTGCTGCTCGACAACCTGCGCGGCGGCCGCCTGGCCGAGAAGCCGGCCGGCCTGCCCCGCTCCGGAAGCTTCCTCGCCGTGGCGGCGGGAGACCTGAACGCCGACGGACGACCGGATCTCGTCTGGACGAGCGCGAGCCATGCCTGGGTCGCCCTGAACCGGGGGGACGGGACCTTTCTGCCCGCGGTCGAGCTGCTGGCAGGCGGCACGCCGCTCCTCTTCGACTTCGACAACGACGGGAATCTCGACCTCTTCCTCGCCGGCGCCAACGGCTCGGCCCTCTTCCGCAACGATGGCTCGGGGGCCTTCACGCGCGTACAGGGGACGTTCCCGGCGGCCGTGGACGCCGAGGCGGTGGACTTCGACGGCGACGGCGATCTCGACCTCGCCCTCGTCACGCCGGCCGGGGCTGTGACGCTCCTGGAAAACCGGGGGGGCAACGCCAACGGGTGGATCGACGTCGCGCTCGAGGGGCTTCCCACCGGTTCGGCCAAGGTCAATCGCTTCGGCTACGGCTCGGAGGTCGAGATCAAGTCCGGCGATCTCTACGCGCTGGCCACCGTCTCCCGGCCGGTCACGCACCTCGGCCTCGCCGGAAACCGGAAGGCGGACGTGCTGCGCGTCCTCTGGACCAACGGCATCCCGCAGAACGCGCTCGCGCCTCCGGTCAAGACGCTCGTGCGCGAAGTCCAGCAGTTGAAGGGGTCCTGCCCCTTCCTCTACGCCTACGACGGCGCGCACTGGAACTTCGTGACCGACGCGCTCGGCAAGAGCCCCGCCGGCCTCCTCTACGACGGCGTCCACCAGGCACCTGCGGATACGCGGGAATGGCTCGTCGTTCCCGGCGGCCTCCTCCGTCCCGCCGCGGGCGCGCTGCGGCTCGACTTCACCGAGGAGCTGTGGGAGACGGTGTACTTCGACTTGGCCGGGCTTTCCGCCGTGGATCACCCGGCCGGGGTCGAGATCGTCTCCAACGAGAAGATGGTTCCTCCTCCCTTTCCCGCCAAGTCCCTCTTCACGATCTCCCATCCTCGGACCCCGAAGGTCACAGACGAGACCGGGCGCGACCGCACCTCCGAGATCGCTCGCGCCGACGGCGTGTACCTGGGGGGCTTTGCTCCCACGCGCTACCAGGGCATCGTCCAGCCGCACGCTCTCGTGCTCGAGCTGCCGGAGGCGCGGCGGGCGCGAAAGGTCCTGCTCTATCTGACCGGCTGGATCTTCTACACCGACACGTCCATCAACGTATCGGTCTCGCAGGGCGCGGGGATGAAGCCCTTTGGTCCTATCCTCGAAGTTCCCGACGGCAAGGGAGGGTGGAGGACCGCGATCGCCGCCATGGGGTACCCGGCCGGCAAGACCAAGACGATGCCGGTGGATCTGTCGGAGGTCCTGGACCGGCGCGATCCCCGCGTGCGGATCCGGACCAACCTCGAAATCTACTGGGACCGGATCTGCTACACGGTGGACGAGGAGCCCGCGCCGGTCAAGATCACCGTCGCACCGCTCCTTTCCGCGAAACTCTTCTATCGCGGCTTTTCCCGCATGGTCCGGGAGGGTCCCGAGGGGCCCCATGTCTTCCTGCACGACGACGTGGACGCCTCGCCGCACTGGGCCGACATGGCGGGTCTCTATACGCGGTACGGCGACGTCCGCGACCTGCTGACGGCCGCCGACGATCGCTACGTGGTCTTCAAGAGCGGAGACGCGGTGCGGCTCGAGTTCGACGCCCGCTCTCTGCCCGATTTGCCCCGGGGCTGGGTCCGCGACTACCTGATGGTGCTCGATGGCTGGGAGAAGGACGCAGACAAGAACACGGTCGCCGGCCAGACCGTCGAGCCGCTTCCCTTCCACGGCATGGACGACGCCCGCTACGGCGACCCTTCCCAGGCCTATCCCGACGACGAGGTCCACCGGAAGTTCCGCGCCAAGACCTTGACGCGGCGCGGGGGGCCGGAGGAGTTCCTGGACGCGCTCCGTAAGTCCACGCGCGAACCGTGACGTCTCGACGGCCTCGCCTTACGCCTTACGCCTTACGCCTCACGGCCCTCGCGGTCCTGGCGGCGGCGGGCGCAACGACGGCGATGAGCTCCTCGCGCGCCACGGGCCTGTTCCGGGACATCACGAAGTCGTCGGGAATCAATTTCCGGATCGCCTCGGACATGCGGAGGCTGAAGCTGATCCCGACGATGATCGGAGGCTGCGCCTTCGGAGACTACGACGGAGACGGCCTGCCCGATCTCTACGTGACCAACTCGATGCCGCACTGGGGAAAGAAGAACGAGAAGGACTGCGGCCGGCTGTACCACAACCTCGGAGGCGGCCACTTCGAGGACGTGACGGAGAGGGCGGGCATCCACGCCTGCGGCCTCGGCATGGGCGCCTTCTGGGCGGACCTCGACGGCGACGGGAAGCTCGACCTCTACCTGACCAACGTCGGCCCGAACGTCGTGTACTGGAACCGCGGCGATGGCACCTTCGAGGAGGGGAAGAACACGGGCCTGGAAGACCCGCTCTTCTCGGTCGGGGCGGCCTTCCTCGACTACGACGGGGACGGCAAGCTCGACGTCGTCGTGGCCAACTATCTCGACTCGACACCCCAATGGGAGCGTTCCCAGCCGCAGTTCGAGCTGCGCGTCCCCGAGGACTACGTCGGCCAGCCCTCGCACCTCTACCGCAATCTGGGGAACCGCCGCTTCGCCGACGTGACGAAACAGGCCGGCCTCGTCATGAACCCGATCGACACGAAGACGCTGGGCGTCGCGGCGCTCGACTACGACGGCGACGGCCGGCCGGATCTCTTCTTCGTCAACGACCGGGTCAGCAACCGTCTCTTTCACAACCGTGGAGACGGCACCTTCGAGGAGACGACGGCGGAGACGGGGGCTGGGGTCCTGGGGGAGAGGGCCCGGGCCGGCATGGGCGTCGCGGTCGGTGATCCGACAGGAGACGGCCGTCCCTCCATCTTCGTGACGAATTTCGGAGGCGAGCCCAACAGCTACTACAGGAACGTCGAGGGGACGCTCTTCGAGGACGCGGGAGCGGCTTCGGGCGCCGCCACGATCGGCTTTCCCTTCGTGCGTTGGTCCACTCAGTTCGCCGACTTCGACAACGACGGCTGGCCCGACCTCTACGCCGTCGGAGGACACCTGGCGGGGCGCATCGTCCGGCTGATCGGGCACTACAGGAGCGGTAAGGCGAAGTACATCGAGGCCGGAGACCGGTCCTACCGCCAGCCGACCGTCGTGCTGCACAACCTGGGGAACGGGCGCTTCGAGGAATGGAAGGAGACGGGGGACCTGGCCGACCTGAAGATGACGGGGCGGGGAAGCGCTGTCGCCGACATCGACAACGACGGAGATCTCGATCTCTTCATCATGAACCTCTCCGGCCGCGCGCACCTCTTCGAGAACGTCCTCGGGAACCGCAAGAGCTGGATCCGCATCGAGCCGCGCGTCGGCCCGGACCGCCGGACGGTGATCGGGACGAAAGTCCGGGTGACCGCTGCGGGGCGTTCGCAGACGAAATGGTTCTTCGTCTCGCCGTCGTACGCCTCGGGGACCCTGACCGATCTCCACTTCGGCCTGGGGGACGCCGCGCGCGTGGACGAGATTGCCGTCACCTGGCCGGGAGGCGAGACCCAGACTTTTCGCGACGTCGCCGCGCGCAGGATCTACCGCGTCCAGCGCGGCGGGGACCTCGAGGCTCGCGAGATCAGTACCCGCTGAAGGTTTCCAGGCGGATGGCGTCCCGGCGAACTCCCTTGTCGAGGAGCAGCTTGCGCAGCGCCATGACCGCCCCCGGAGGTCCCGCCAGGTAGTACATCGGCCCGAGGAGATCGCCGACGTGCCTGCGCAGCATGGCCTCGTCGATCCGGCCTTTCTCGCCGTGCCAGCCGGCGTCCTGCGACTCCGTGATCGTCGGGACGATCCGCAAGTTCGGGTTGATCGAGGACCACTCTTCCAGGTCGCGCAGGAAGGCCGCCGCGGCGGGAGTGCGGTTCGAATAGAGGAGCGTGATCCTGTGGGGGTCTTTCTTTTCCGTAGCCCACTCGAGCATCGCGCGGAACGGCGTGATGCCGATCCCCCCGGCCAGCAGGACCGCCGGCCTGCCGGCATCCTCGTGGAGAACCATGTTGCCGTTGGGGCCGGCGACGCGGACGGCCGTGCCGATGGGAAGCGCCCGGAGGCTGTCCTTGAACGCGGTCGGCCGCATCCGGGTCGCGATCATGAAGGAGTCCCGGTGAGTCGGAGAACTGGCGAAGGAGAAGGTCCGGGTGTTCCCTTCGGCATCGGTCTTCGGAGGGTCGACGAGCGTGAAGTCGGCGTTCTGGCCGGCCTCGAAGGCGAAATCCGACCCGGAGGTGTCGAACCAGAAGGCCGTTGTTCCTTCGGCCACCTCCCGGCGGTCCTTCAACGGGAAGGAATAGTCGCTCAGATCTACTCCGGGATCTTCGCGGGAGGCAGCGGCCGGGTGGCAGGCCCCTGGAGGACTTCGCCCGTCGGGGAGAACTGTGAACCGTGGCAGGGGCAGTCCCAGACCCCCCCGTACCATTCGACGTCGCAGGCCTGGTGGGTGCAGATGCTGCTCAAGGCGTGAAGATTTCCCTGGGCGTCCCGGTAAAGGGCGACGTGCTGATCGGCAAAGACCTTCCCTTCGCCGTTCTTGAGGTCGTCGTGGCGAGCGGACATTCAAACCTCCTCCGGGACGATGGCTCGCCCCACCCGCTATTCTCTTCCAGAAGCTGGACGAGGAGCC
>JAWOLE010000453.1:0-6305 GCA_033853815.1 Thermoanaerobaculia bacterium | reverse complement strand
CCTCGATCCAGGCGCGGTTGCGCCTCTCGGAAGCGGCCCAGGTCAGGAGGATCTCGGCGCGGACGCCGGTGGTTTCCAGAGATACCTCCGCCGTGTCCTCGACGGGCCACTCCCGGTGGCGGCGGGTAGAGAGCCGCGCGGAGACGCGGCGCGGCGCCTCCGGCAGCCAGCCGCGGACGACGTAGAAAGCATGCCAGCCGTGGTCCACGAGGACTCCGCCTCCGGCGATCGCGGGATCCATTCGCCAGTTCTTCCCGGCTTCACCTCCGGCGGCTGCGGCGGGCTTCTCCCGCAGCGTCTCCCATCGAATGGAGCAGATCTCACCGATGGCCCCCTGGAAAACGAGGTCCGACGCGGCCTTGACGATCGGAGCGTGGCGCCAGTTATGGACGGTCGCCAGGGCGCGATTCTTTTCGCGGGCCAGTTCCGCCAGGGGCGCCAGCTCCTCGGGCGAAAGGACCAGGGGCTTCTCGCAGAGGACGTGGAGCCCCTTCGCCAGCGCCGCGGCGGCCAACCCGGCGTGCATGGCCGGGGGAGCGGCGATATCGGCGAAGTCAACCGTCTCGCGCGAGAGAAGCTCCTCGGCCGAGTCGTACCAGCGCAACCCCGGAATTCTCTCGAGAAAGGCGCCTCGAAACGCGGGGGAAGGATCGGCCGCGGCCACGATCGCGGCGTCCCCGCGCGCGAGCCATCCCGGCAGGTGGCCGTTGACCGCCACGTTGCCCGCGCCGAGAAGAGCCCCCTTCAGCACGGGAAGACGGCGCCGATGGCCTCGTCGAGGAGGTCCAGGCCCTCGAGCGCGGTCGGCTCGTCGATGTTCAGGGGCGGGTTGATCCGGATCACCGGTGTGTAGGACATGGCGAGGAGGCCACGCCGCAGGCACTCCTGGTAGAGCCTCTTCGTCTCGTCCTTCGAGACGAGCTCTTTGGTCTTGCGGTCCTTGACGAGCTCGAGCCCCAGCAGCAGTCCTCTGCCGCGCACGTCGCCGATGACGCGGTGTTTCTCCTTCATGGCCTGGAGCTTCGCGAGCATCGCGCGGCCGACCTTCTCGGAGTTCGCGACGAGGTTCTCCCGCGTGATGATCTCGAGCGATGCGAGCCCCGCGGCGGAGGCGAGCGGGTTGCCGCCGTAGGAGGAGGAGCTGCCGCTCGGGTTGGAGAACGGAGGATGCGCCGTCAGCGCGTCGGTCGAGACGACGCCCGAGAGAGGGAAGCCGCCTCCGATTCCCTTGCCGACCGTCAGGACGTCCGGCACGACGCCGTCGTGGTCGACCCCCCACATGCGCCCGGTCCTGCCGAAGCCGGTGATCATCTCGTCGGCGATGAAGAGGGCGCCGTGCTCCCTGGCGATCGACTGGATCGCCGGCAGGAACCCCGGGGGCGGGATGACGTTGCCGGCGGTGCCCTGCATCGGCTCGACGATCACCGCGGCGATCGCCCCGGAGGTCGCCCCCCGGATCAGTTCCCGCGTCTTCTCGGCGCAGGCGATGCCGCAGTCCGGATAGGTCAGCGAGAGCGGGCAGCGGTAGCAGGCCGCGTACGGGGCGGAGTAGCAGCCGGGCACGAACGGGCCGAGGCCGACCTTGAAATCCCCCCAGAGCAGCGGCAGCACGCCTCCGGTCTTTCCATGGAAGGCGCCCGTGTAGCCGATGAACTCGTACTTACCCGTCGCGGACTTGGCGAGGCGGAACGCGGCCTCGACCGCCTCGGCGCCGCTCGAGAAAAGCTGGATGCGCGTCAGACCGGGCGGCGTGACGGAGGCGAGGAGCTCGAGGAACTTCGCCCGGACCTCGGTGGTGAAGCTTCCGAACGTCAGCTTCTCCAGCTGTTCCTTCAGCCGGGCGACGTAGTGCGGGTGGCAGTGGCCGACGCTTCCGACGGCGATCCCGGCGATGAAGTCGATGTACGCGTTGCCGTCCTCGTCGTAGAGCCGGCTTCCCTGTCCCCGGGCCATCGCGAGGCCGGAATAGAGGGCGAAGGACTGGAGGCCGGGCGCCATGTGGCGGCCCTCCTCCCCGAAGATCCTCCGCGAGCGCGGCCCGACGCGGTTCTCCTTCTTCGCGACGTCGGTCATTCCGGCACCCCGATCTCGACGTGCCGGCGGAACCGCGCGGCGAGGTAGGAAGCGATCCGCTCCGAGGCGGTTTCGCGGTAGAGCGCGAAGCTCGGCCAGGCGTTCAGATCGATGAGGACGAGCCGCCCCTCCCGCGTCGCGATCGCGTCACCGCCGAAGACCTCGAGCCCGAGCGCGGCCGCGGCGCGCGAGGCGGCCGACGCGAGGTCCTTGGTGTCGAAGGGATGGCCCTGAAGCTTCTGGTCGCGGTGGTAGAACCACTGGAACCAGCTCTCGCCGTTGCCCAGCCGCACGCGCGGATCGACCTCACCCACCCCGTAGAACTTGATCAGGTCCCCGGCGACGTGCTCCTGGAGGACGGCGCGCTCGATCCCGCGGCCGGCCAGCGCTTCCAGCGCCCGTGCGAGGGCGCCCGGATCAGCCGCGAAGACGACGTCTCCCGGCTGCGTCGCGTGCACGTCCCCGCGCTTGACCCAGCAGCCCGTGGGCGATTCCCGGAACGCCGCCTCGCGCGGAATCGGGAGCGCTGTGGGGACGAGGACGCTCGAGGGGAAGGGCACCCGGCTTCGCTCGAAGAGCGGGAGCGTGCGATCCCGGTAGGTGTTGCGGATCGCGGAAGGGCTGTTGACCAGGCAGGCGCCGCGTTGCTGCCAGCGCTCGAGCCTGTCGAGGACCGGCAGCCGCTCGCACATGACGAAGAGAAACGCCGGGGGCTCTTCGTCCGAGCCGGACACCTCCTCGGCCGTCTTCAGGGAGACGCGAAAGCCGTCGTCCTCGAGACGCCGGGCGGTCGCCCGGAGGATCTCCGCGTCGTCCGTCTCGCGTCCCGGCGAGTGCGCGAGCTCGCGGTAGATCCCCCAGCAGGAGCATCCCCGAGGAACGTTCATGACCTGTTCCCCGAATGGGCGGGCTCGGGAGCGGACTTCGCGCCCGCCGCGAAGGCCTCCGCGAGCCGCACGTCCTCCGGCCGGTCCACGTCCACGACCGTCTCGATCGGAATTCCCAGGACGGGCTCTCCCCGCTCGACCAGCCAGGTCAGGTACTCCCGCAGGCGGCCGAGCGTCTCCGGCGCGCGCAGGGACCGCACGCGCTCGGGGAAGAGGTAGATGCCCGCCGTCACGGCGTCGCCCGCCTCGCCTCCGATCGAAGCGATGCGGCCTCCGCGTCCGAGCGTGGCGCGGAGGGGTTTCTCGTCCGCGACGAAGGGCGTGACGGCGAGAACCGTCGCCTCGGCCGGAGCCTCGGCGGCTTTGCGGGCGAACTCCAGGAAGGCCGGGCGGGAGCACCACGCGTCCACCGTCGAGACGAGCGCCGGCCCGGGCGCCAGCCCGCGCGCCGGGAAGCGTGCCAGCATCGCCGAGATTTCCCTGTAGCTCTCGAACGAGGAAGCCGTCGTCTTGAGGAGGATTTCGATGTCCTCTCCCGGGAACCGGGACCGGACGAATCGGGCGCAGTCCTCTTCGCGCGCGTTGAAGATGACGGCGACCCGCTCGATGCCGGCCGCGAGGAGATTGCCGAGGACGTGCTCGATCAGCGGGACTCCCCGGATCGGGACGAGCGGCTTGGCCATCGGCCAGCCCGCCCCGCGCAGCCGGCTTCCTTCTCCAGCGGCGAGGATGCCGCCGGAGCGGATCTTCGCGGTCACAGGAGAGCCTCCAGCTCCGTCAGCCGGCGGATGACGGGGTCGTGCGGGCAGCAACAGGCGTTCGCCTTCTCGGCGCAATCGGCCAGGAGCACGTGGCGCATCCCGACTCCCCGGGCGCCGGCCATGTCCCGTTCGGGCGAGTCGCCGACGAAGATCGATTCCAAGGGCTCGACCTGAAGCCGCGCGAGGGCCGCTCGAAAGATCGCGGCGTGGGGCTTGGAGCGGCCGACCAGGGCCGAGTCCACAGCGGCGGAGAGGAAGGAGCCGATCCCCGCTTCCCGGCAGACGGCGGCGAGGTTTCCGTAGAAGTTGGAGACGACGCCGAGCCTGTAGCGGTGGCTCAAGCGTTCGAAGAGCTCCGCGCTCGATCGAAGCTTCTCGCTCGC
The DNA here is from genome assembly GCA_033853815.1 of Thermoanaerobaculia bacterium. Lineage (GTDB taxonomy): Bacteria > Acidobacteriota > Thermoanaerobaculia > UBA5066 > Gp7-AA6 > JAWOLE01. The sequence goes on along the minus strand of JAWOLE010000453.1, from coordinate 2,201 downwards.
GTCCCCGCAAAAGCGCTCCGCGACGCGCGCGGGCAGAGCCGCGTCCACGGTCCCGAGGCTCTTTCCGATCCCGCGCGCGAGGCGTCCGACCGTGTCCGCGAGCGGAAGCGTCGGGGGAAGCGCCCCGACGAGCGCGTCGTCGGCGGCGTAGAAGGCGCGGTCGAACCTGTCGTGGGGAATCTCCTCGCCCTCCGCCAGCCAGAGCCGGAAGAATCTTTCCTTCCAGGTGACGCCGTCGGCGTCGAGCGTTCCGCCGAAATCGAACAGCACGGCCTTCACATTTTGGATTTTGGATTTTGGATTTTGGATTGGAAAGGTCACGGCAACTCCTCGGCGAGAGAGGGAGGCTTTGCCGGTGTCTTGGTCGGGCCGCCGCGAAGCGGGCTCGTCACCAGATAGAGGGCCCCGGGCAGGATCCAGGCCAGTTCCCGCGCGCGCCGCGCCAGGCTGTAGGCCGCGCCCTGAGCGGCCGGGAGGCCGAGCAGCACGAAGACGGCGACGCGGACTCCCTCGGCGCTCCCCACGCGCGCCGGGACCCAGAGGAGCATCGTATTCAAAGCCATCGCGAGAGTCTCGACCGCGAAGGCGGTCCACCAGCCTTCGGTGCGCGTCAGCAGGCGCAGCACGATGTAGGTCTCGAGCAGCCCGCCGCACCAGCCCAGCAGGTTCCAGCCGACGGCGGCGAAGTAGCGGCCGCGGTGCTCGGCGTAGAAGGCGCGGATGCTCGCGTCTACCTTCCGGGCGGCCTCCGTCCACCGGGCCGCGTGGGCCTCGACCCGCTTCCAGCGGGACAGCCGCGCGACGATGGGGCCGTAGGTGCCGCGGAAGACCGCCCAAGTCAGCACGCCGAGCAGGACGCCGAGCCCGGCCAGGCCGGCCAGAGCGGCCCACCGGGCGGCGGCCGGAAGAGGGAAGCGCCACAGGGCGGCACCCACGCCGGCGAACACGAAGAACCACTGGGCCACCATGTCGGCGTGCTTGTAGATGGTCACCGAGGCGAGCGCGCTTCCGGACGGCAGCGTCCCCGCGAGCAGGCGCGCCTTGAGCGGTTCGCCGGCGAAGCTGCCCGGCGAAAGGTAGTTGACCGTGTCCCCGGCGAGATAGACGCCGAAGAGGCGGGGGAAGCGCGTAAGTGGCGGTCGAGGATCGATCACCACCCACCAGCCGAGGCAGAACGCGATCTGCGCGAAGAGGTAGAGGCCGGCGAGGAGGAAGAACCACGCCCCGATCGCCGACAGGTTCGCCACGATCGCCGGCCAGCCCACCCTGGAAAAGATGACCGCGAAGAGCGCGAGCCCGCCGGCGAAGAGCAGGAGCCGCACCCACCGGCGGGAGGCGCGTTCGACGAGCCGGGAGGCGAACGAGGGCCTTGCGCCGGGTCCCCCGGTGTCGTTCGGCTCGATCTGCCTCTCGGTCACGATTCCCGTTGACAGAGAACGAAGAACTAGCAGGCTGCTGAAAAATGGATACGGGCGTCGTGTCCGGCACTTTGCATTCGGTGCCCGATCCGGCTCATGGCGAATCGCTTCAGCATCTTGGTCTCGCGGGCGCCGGCAAAGTGCCGTCCACCCTTCGGGTTACGGCGGCGCGGGGCCATCTGCAGCGTCATCGCTCCTCGACGATGCCCAGGCATCGCCGTCGTCGCGCTTCCTTGCATCTGGTCCGCGGCGCTCGTAACGCCATCCCATACCCTTTTTCAGCAACCTGCTACAGAAGGTCGGGCCGGTTCGACTTGAGAAGCTCCTTGAGCTCGACCGGAAGAGGAAAATTCACGTTCTCCTGCACCGTCTCGAATTCTTCGACCTCCCGGATTCCGAATTTCTCGCGCCCGTAGTCCACGACCTCGCGCACCAGGATCTCGGGAGCCGAGGCGCTGGCCGTCAGGCCCAGAACCCGGACTCCGTCGAGCCATTCCGGGCGGATGTCGGTGGCGCGCTCGATCAGGTACGACCGGACGTCGTGGGCGCGGCCGACCTCGCACAGGCGCAGCGAGTTCGAGCTGTTGGGGGCCCCGAGCACGAGGAGCGCGTCCACGTGCGGCGCCATCGCCCGGACGGCGTCCTGCCGGTTCTGTGTGGCGTAGCAGATGTCCCCCTTGGGAGGACTGACCATGTTCGGGAACCGCCGCTTCAAGACCTCGACGATCTCGTGAGTGTCGTCGAGAGACAGCGTCGTCTGCGTCAGGTAGGCGACCCTGTCGG
>JAWOLE010000452.1:0-3199 GCA_033853815.1 Thermoanaerobaculia bacterium | reverse complement strand
TCGTCGTTCGCCTGGAGCCCCAGTTTCGGGAGACGCCGGAGGCCATCGGCAACATCCTCGTCGCCACGCCCGGCGGCCAGCAAGTCCCGCTGAAGGAGTTCGCCGACATCCGCACCGTCAACGGCGCTTCGTTCATCTATCGCGAGGACAACTCCCGCTTCATCGGCGTCCAGTACTCCGTCGAGGGGCGCGATCTCGCGAGCGCCGTCGCCGATGCCCGGCAGCAGGTGGCCGCCAGGGTCCCTCTTCCCGCGGGGTACCGCTCGGTCTGGGGCGGCGAATACAAGGAGTACACCGCCTCGCGGCAGCAGCTCCGTTTCATCCTTCCCCTGACGCTCTTCCTCATCTTTCTTCTGCTCTTCGCTCTCTACAGCAACTTCAAGTTCCCGCTGATCACGGTGGTCGGTGTCCTGCTCTCGTCCCCGGCGGGGGGCCTGGCGGCCCTGTGGATCACCGGGACCCCGTTCTCCGTCTCCTCCGGGATCGGCTTCCTCGCCCTGTTCGGCGTCTCCGTCCAGACCGCGGTCGTCTACATCTCGTACGCCAACGAGCTTCGCCTCTCCGGGATGGGGGTCGTCGAGGCGTCCCACCAGGCGGCCCTGCTGCGGCTGCGCCCAATCATGATGACGGCCCTGGTCGCCGCGCTGGGGCTTCTGCCCGCGGCGTTCTCGACCGGGGTCGGTTCCGATTCGCAGCGCCCGTTCGCGCTGGTGATCGTCAGCGGGCTCTTCTCCCGCCTCTTGATCAGCGTCTTCCTGATGCCGGCGCTCTACGTGCTCGTCGCCCGCCCGGGCGACCGCCTGGAGGTGTGACGCTCCGGGCGGGGAACGCGAGGAGGGAAACTAATCGGCGTCCGTCCTGGCTCCCAGCGCCTCAGGTCTCCCGAGATAGGAGCGGGCGGTCTCGATGTCGCGGCCGATCTGTTCGGTCAGGGCCTCGAGGGAGGGGAACTTGCGCTCCTCCCGAAGGCGCTCGAGGAAGAAGAGGCGTACCCTGTCACCGTAGACGTTCGCGGCGAAATCGAAGACGTAGGTTTCGATCGTCGCCTTGACGTCCTCGTAGAGGGTCGGGCGGCGGCCGATGTTGGTCACGCCGCCAAACCGCCGCTCGAAGGAGCGGATCTCGATCTGCGTCACATAGACGCCGTCGGCCGGATAGAAGTCGTTCTCGGGAGCCAGGTTGATCGTGGGGTAGCCGATCCGGTGGCCGACCTTCTCGCCTCTCGAGACAATCCCATCGAGCGCGTACAGGCGGCCGAGCATCGCGCTGGCGCGGGCGACCTCGCCCTGCTCGAGCGCGTTGCGGATCCGCGTCGAAGAGATGGGCTCGCTCTCGTAGAAGACCTCCTCGATGCCGGAGGCCGTGAACCCGCACTCGGGTCCCATGCGCTTCAGGAGAGCGATGTCGCCGCGCTTGCCGCGGCCGAAGGCGAAGTGCTGCCCGAGATAGAGCTCCGAGGCGCCCAGCCGGTCGGCGAGGAAGCCCCGCACGAAGTCCTCCGGCTCGGTCAGCGAGAAATCCCGCGTGAAGGGGATGATGAGAAGGTTCTCGATCCCGATCGCCTCGATGACCTCCTCCTTCTGACGCAGGGTCTGGATCCGCCGCGGCGCGTGGTCGGGCCTCAGGACCGCCAGTGGATGCGGCTCGAACACGATCGCGACGGACGGGCGCGAGACCTCCCGGGCGCGTTTCGCGACCGTCTCGAGGATCCGCCGGTGACCGAGATGAACGCCGTCGAAGTTGCCGATCGTGATCACGCCGCCTCGCGGCAGGTCGGCGGCGTGCAGGGGATCCCGGACGACGCGCATCAGAGCGATTGAATCATTGAATCAATTAACGAACGAATCAACGAGCCGATGGATCAATCTCCAACGATTCCTCCGACTAGGTCGTAGTCGTAGGTGTCTGTGATCTTGACCCTTACGATCTCACCGGGCCGAACGTCCCGGCCGCCGGTGTCGTTGATCAGCAGCCGGCCGTCGATCTCCGGAGCCTGCGAGCGCAGACGCCCCTCAAGGAGATCTTCGGTCTCATCGCAGGGACCCTCGACCATGGCCTCGACGGTTCGGCCGAGAAGCGCGCGGTTCTTCCTTCGGGCGATCGGCTGCTGGAGAGAAAGCAGGAAGTCCCTTCGCCTCTCCTTCTCGCCGGCCAGCACCGGATCGCCCAACGGCTCGGAGGCAGACCCGGGCTCGGCGGAATAAGTGAAGACGCCGAGGTTGTCGAACTCGGCCAGGCGGACGAATTCGACGAGCTCACGAAACTCCGCCTCGCCTTCCCCCGGGAAGCCGACCAGGAAAGTCGTCCGGATGGCGATGTCGGGAACTCTGCGCCGCATCCGCTCGATCAAGGCGAGGTAGGAAGCAGCGTCTCCTCCCCGCCGCATCTTCGAGAGGACCGGGCGTGAGACGTGCTGCAGCGGGACGTCCACGTAGGGGATGAACCGCGGGTTCCCCGCCATGAGATCCAGGAGGGATTCGTCGAAGGTCTTCGGATACGCGTACAGAAAGCGGATCCACGGGAAACCGGTCCGCGAGAGCAGTTCCTCGACGAGGCGCGTCAATCCCGTCCGCTTCAACCCCAGGTCCTCGCCGTAGCGGGTCGTGTCCTGGGAGATGAGGACAAGCTCGGAGACGCCCTGCTTTTCGATCGCCCTCGCCTCGGCGACGAGCGAGTCGATCGTCCGGCTCCTCTGGCGCCCGCGCATCTGGGGGATCGTGCAGAAAGTGCAGGGGTTGTCGCAGCCCTCCCCCACCTTGAGATACGCGTAGCCGCGGCGGCGGGAGAGGATCCGCGGGGCGGCCTCGTCGTAGAGGCGCGTCGCCAGGGGCTTCTCGGCAAACCGCGGCAGCGCCGGCAGCCCGGAAACCGCCGCGGGGGCAAGCTCCAGCTCGTCGAGGCCGATGAAGCCGTCCACCTCGGGGATCTCTTCGGCGAGTTCCCGCCCGTACTTCTGGACCATGCAGCCGGCCACGACGACCCGATCGATCTCGCCCCTCTTCTTCCTCTCAACCTGCTCCAGGATCGCCTCGACGGATTCCTCCTTGGCCCTGTCGATGAACCCGCAGGTGTTGATCATCACGACCCGCGCCCGTGAATCCGGCACGATCGCGTGCCCGGCGCGCTTCAAGTGCCCCAGCATCACCTCGGTATCGACCAGGTTCTTCGGGCACCCAAGCGACACCACCCCGACCGACGG
>JAWOLE010000451.1:0-4299 GCA_033853815.1 Thermoanaerobaculia bacterium | reverse complement strand
AGATGGCGCCCGCGACGAAGTACGGCGGGAAGATCGTCGAGTGCCAGCCCGGGATGATGCCGATCGTGAAGTCGAAGGAGACGACCGTGTGGACCGAGACGACGAGAGGCGTCGCGATGCCCGCGAGCAGCAGGTACGCCATGTCGTAGCGGTGCCAGTGCATCGCCGACCCGCGCCAGCCCATCGCCAGCATCCCGTAGGTGATCTGGGCCAGTTTGCGGCGCGACCGGTCGCGGAGGGTCGCCAGGTCCGGGATCAGCCCGACGTACCAGAAGAGCAGCGACACGGTGGCGTAGGTCGAGACCGCGAAGACGTCCCAGACGAGCGGGCTCCTCCACTGTGGCCAGAGCGCCATCGTGTTGGGGTAGGGGAGGAGCCAGTAGGCGAGCCAGGGTCGCCCCAGGTGGAGCAACGGAAAGAGGCCGGCCTGCGCGACCGCGAAGAGCGTCATCGCCTCGGCGAAGCGGTTGATCGAGGTGCGCCACTCCTGGCGAAGGAGGAGCAGGATCGCCGAGATCAACGTCCCCGCGTGCCCGATCCCGATCCACCAGACGAAGTTGACGATCGCGAAGCCCCATCCGACCGGTGAGTTGACTCCCCAGATGCCGATTCCGCGCGCGAAGAGCATCCCGACGGCGAAGAGGAGGACGATCGTCAGCAGGAATCCGATGCCGAAGCCGACCACCCAGAAGACCGGGGTCTTCCGCGTCAGGACGATCGAGGAGATCTTGTCGGTGACCGAGCCGAAGGTGTGCCCCGGCCCGATCACCTCCCGGCTCTCGGCCGGATTGGGAGGGGGGATCGGGTCGCTCACGAACGCTTCTCCTCCCACGAGCCTTCGACCGCGGGATTGGGGTTGCGCACGGCCGCGAGGTAGGTCGTCCGCGGCCGGGTGCCCAGCTCCGCGAGCAGGCCGTAGTTGACCGGGGCCGCCTTCCTCCTGGACACGCGGCTGCCGGCGTCCCGCAGGTCCCCGAAGACGATCGCCTCGGCCGGGCACGCCTGCTGGCAGGCCGTGACGATCTCGCCGTCGCGGACCCTGCGGTTCTCCTTCTCCGACTGGATCTTCGCCTGGGTTATGCGCTGGACGCAGTACGTGCACTTCTCCATCACGCCCCGCCAGCGCACGGTCACGTCGGGGTTGGCGAGCATCCGCATGCTCGGCGCGCGGAACTGCGTCGAGTAGTGGAAGAAATTGAAGTGGCGCACCTTGTAGGGGCAGTTGTTCAGGCAGTACCGGGTTCCCACGCACCGGTTGTAGACCATGTCGTTCAACCCCTCGGCGCTGTGCACGGTGGCGCCGACGGGACAGACGAGCTCGCACGGGGCGTCCTCGCAGTGCATGCAGGGGACCGGCTGGTGGTAGGTCCGCGGGTTTCCGGGATCCCCTTCGAAGTAGCGGTCCACGCGCAGCCAGTGCATGGCGTGGCCGCGCGCGGCCTCCCTCTTTCCGACGGTGGGGATGTTGTTCTCCGCCTGGCAGGCCACCACGCACGCGTTGCAGCCGGTGCAGGCGTTCAGGTCTATGGCCATGGCCCAGGCGTACTCGTGCGCCGGGTAGGGGTGGTAGGCGGAGTCTTCGGGCCCGGGCGCTTCGGCCATCTCCCGCGCGAACTTCGGGTTCTTCTCGAACTCGTCGAGGCTGGCCGCCCTCACGATCGCCCGGCCCTCCATCGTCGCGTGCTGCTGGGTCGTCACGAGGGCGTACGACCGTCCGGTCTTCCGGAGCTCGAGCCCCGGACCTCCGCCCGGAGCGCCGGAGGTTCGCAGCGCGAAGGCGTTGAACCCCGTCTTCGAGCCGAGCCGGCCCGCGCGTGGGCGTCCGTAACCGAAGTGGAACGTCACGCTCCCTGGAGCGTGCCCCGGCAGGATCCAGACCGGCGCCTCGACCGAGCGGCCCCGGTAGGTCGCCCGGACGACGTCTCCGCTCGTGACATTCAACCCCCGGGCTGTCGCCGGCGCCAGCAGGAGGGCGTTGTCCCAGACGAGCTTCGTGATCGGCTTGGGCAGCTCCTGCAGCCAGCCGTTGTTGGCGAAGCGCCCGTCGTAAATCGTCGGATCCGCGCGGAAGACGATCTCAAGCGAATCGGCGATCGGGCGATCGGGTGATCGGGTGATCGGCGGGGGACCCCCGGCCTTCACGGCCTTCGGGGCCGATGCGGTCCCCGGGATGACACCGTCGTGGACGGCCTGCCGCCAGGAGGTCTCGAAATCCCCCGGCATCTTGGCCTTCCAGTAGTCGCGCACGATCTCGTAGGGGGTCCGCTCGGGCTGACTGGTCAGCGAAGCCACGACCTCGTGCGGCGTCTTGCCTCCGTAGAGCGGGGCGATCAGCGGCTGGACGATCGAGGCGGTGCCGTCGAGCGCCCGGGCGTCGCTCCAGGACTCGAGGAAGTGCGCTTGCGGAATGTGCCACTGGCAGAGCGCCGAGGTCTCGTCGACGAATGGAGCGAGGTGGGCGCGCAGCCGCACCTTCTCGAGCGCGCTCGCGAACGGGAGGTCCGCCGGGGCGGTGAAGACCGGGTTGCCGCCGAGGATCACCAGCGTGTCCACCTGTCCGGCTTCCATGTCGGCGACGAGCTGCCGCAGGGATTCCGCGTGAGACTCGGGACGCGCCGGGGCGGGAGTGACGTAGAGCACGGTCTGCCCGGCGTTTCCGAGCGCCGCGTTGATCGCGTGGGACAGCGCGTGCACCGCGGGAGACTGCTCGTCGCCCGCCAGGACGAGGCTCCGGCCGGCGTGGCCCTTCAAGTCCTCCGCCACGGCCCGCGCGAAAGGCGTGGGCGGGCCGGCCGCCGGCCCCGCTCCGATCAGGGCGGCGACGACCCTCGCGAAGGCCTCGACGTCGCTCGCCCGCATCGGCAGGCGATGATCGGCGCAGGCCCCGGTGACGCCGGGCGTGGATTCCACGGCGTAGAGCCGGCTCATCAGCCGCCGGTCGCGGCTTCGACGCCGCGCGGCGAACTCTCTCACCGCCTTCAGGTGCCCGGGGCCGCAGGCGAGGAAATCGGCGTCGAGCGAGAGGATCACGTCCGCTTTGTCCGGCGAGGGCATCGCGTCCAGAGGCTCCCCGAACGCCGCCGCGGCCCCCGCCCACGCGTTGTCCCGGTTGGCCGGTTCCCACTGGTGCCAGCGCGCTTCGGGCAACTCCGCGAGCAGCGCCGCAAGCTGCGCCGCGAGCGTCGGAGAAGAGACCGTCTCGGCCAGGATTCGCAGTCCCCGGCCTTTCGCCGCCCGCGCCTTCTCGACGGCCAGGCGCATGGCCGTCAGGAGCGCCGGCCAGGCGCGGATCTCCTCGAGGTACATCACCGTTTGGGAGCGGTCGGGATCGTAGAGGTCGTAGAGAGCGGCCTGGCAGAACGAGTCCGTCGCCCCGAGGCTCGCGGGATGGAGCGGGTTGCCCTCGGCCTTCGTCGGACGCCCCATGTTGCTTTCGACGAGCAGGCCCGTGGCGTAGCCGCCGAGCGTCATCGCGGTCGCAAAGAAGAGCGGCTGCCCGGGGACGATCTCTTCCGGCTGCCGGACGTACGGAACGATCTTCTCGGCCGGCTGGCGCGTGCACGCCGTCAAACCCGCCAGCGCCAGCGACACACCTCCCAGCCGCAGGAGCTCCCTCCGGTCCAGGCCCGCCGCGTGGGCCAGCACCTCCTGAGAGGTCTCCTCGCGAGGAGTCTCTCCGGCAAGCTCCTCCAGGCTCCTCCAGTACCTCAGCCTCCCCGGATGAGCGGGCAACTGCTCGCCTCTATTCACAATTCACAATTCTCAGTTTCTTCATCTGTGGCACGTCGAACAGCTCTCGAGGACCGCGCGGCTCCTCAAGTGGTACGCGGCCACGAGCTGCCGTCCGTACGCCTCCCGATCGACGCCGGCCGGAGGGTTCCAGCCCATCGTGAAGACCTCCTCGCGAGGGCGAATGAACTTCTCGGGATGGCGGTGGCACTCCAGGCACCAGCTCATCTGGAGCCGGGCGGCCTGCCAGACGAGCGGCATCTCGTCCACGCGCCCGTGGCAGGTCTCGCAGCCGATCCCCTTGGCGACGTGGATCGAGTGATCGAAATACACAAAGTCGGGCAGGTCGTGGACGCGCGTCCACTCGAGCGAGCGGTCGGTGCGGAAACTCTCACGCACGGGCTCGAGGTAGGGGCTCTGCAGCCAGATCTGAGAGTGACAATTCATGCAGGTCTTCGTCGGCGGGATCCCGGCGAAGGCCGCCTTCTCGACGGAGGTGTGGCAGTACCGGCAGTCGATTCCCATCGCGCCGGCGTGGTGCGCGTGGGAGAACTGGATCGGCTGCTCGCG
>JAWOLE010000450.1:0-3686 GCA_033853815.1 Thermoanaerobaculia bacterium | reverse complement strand
CGTAACGCCACGCTGGAGCCCGGCGGCGGGCCGCCTCCCGGAGGAGTGCCTTTTGCGAAGGCGCACCCCCGCAACCTGGTCACGCCACGATGCGACTGCGCCTTCGCAACAGAGCGACGGCCGGATCTCATTTCAACGGCCATGCCGTCGCGTGCCGACGAGGGAGGCGGGCCCGACGCCGGGCGGATCAGCAGAGAAGTCGTTACTTCAGGACCTGGAAGAGGTTGCTGTAGTCGTCGGTCCAGAGGCGGATGGAGGAGTGCGCGGGGAAGGGCTTGGAAGCGAGCTGGATCTCGTCGCTGTCGAGGGCGTGCGGGTCTCGGGCGAGGAGCAGCCAGGTCGAGCCCCAGATCGTCTCGTTCGCCTTGTTGGTGTCGATCAGGCAGACCGCCAGGCGCCGGGATTCGGCGAGGCCGCGCACGACCGGGACGAGATCGAGGCTCCTGTTGGAGATGTGGAGCGCCAGGATTCCCTGGGTCGCGAGGTGCGCGAGATAGACGTCGAGGGCCTCGCGCGTCAGGAGGTGAACCGGAATCGAGTCGCTGGTGAAGGCGTCCACCGCGAGCACGTCGAAGTTCTGCGGCGCGCCGCGGGCGAGCTCGCGCTCGAGCGACAGCCGCGCGTCGCCGAGGACGACATCCACCTTCGCGCGGCAATCGCGCACATAGGAAAAGAGCTCTCCCGCGGGGCCGGACAGGCGGACGACCTCGGGATTGATGTCGTAGAAGCGCATCGTGTCGCCGGGACGGCCGTAGGCGGCGAGGGTACCGACGCCCAGGCCAATGACGCCCACCCGGAGAGGTCCGGCCGCGCGACGCGGGTGATGGAGAAGCGCCAGGCCGATCCCGCTCCCTTCGCCGTAGTAGGTCGTGGGCATGTCGCGCTTCTCGGGCGTTTGGAACTGGAAGCCGTGGGCGATGTGGCCGTGGCGCAGCTCCCACCGGTAGAGATCCGGGACGTCCTGGTCATAGACCTCGACCGTCAGGACACCGTAGAAGTTGCGCGAGATCGAGATCGCCGCCTGCTGAAAACCCCTGACGTCGGCGGCGAGAACGTAGGCGAGGAGACCAAGCGAGCCCACCAGGCACCCGCCCGCGAACCAGGGCCGGCCGCGGACTGCGAACACCGGCCGCAGCAACCAGAGCGCCGCGGCGAGCGCCAGGGCCGCCGCGACGAGAGCGGCGCGGCCGCTGCCCGACGCCGCCACGCGGTGAAACCGGTTCACCACAAGGGCGAGCAGATGTTCGTTGCGCACCGAGTACGCGAGCGCTCCGGCGGCGAGCAGGACGGGCGCGGCGGGCCAGGGCCGCCCCCGCTGAAGCCACGATTCGTCGTCGCGGACAAGCGCCACGAGAGCGAGCAGCCCGGAGAGGAAGAGCGCGATGTGGATCTCCCAGAAACCGTGAAAGACGAGAGGCGCGACCACGCCCACGAGGACGCCGCCCGCGGCGCCGCCGGCCGCTATCATCAGGTAGAACACGGTCAGCCGCGAGGGTTCCGGCCGCGAGCGCGCGAGCTCGCCGTGGCAGACGACGCAGCCGGTAAAGAGCGCCAGCGAATACGCCACGATCTGGAGGCGGATGGGAATGGAGAAGCCGCGGAAGAGGACGAGGGCCGCCCAGCCGACGGACGCCGCGAAAAGCGGTCCGAAGACAGCCCGGCTGTAGAAGCGGTCGAACTCGAAGCAGAGGATGAAGGAGAGCAGGTAGAGGCACAGCGGCAGGAGCCAGAGGAACGGGATGGACGCCACTTCCTGGCAGAGCTGGTTGGTCGTGGCGAGAAGGAGGATCGAGCCGCAGACCGAGAGGGAAAACCAGAAGAGAGTTGAGAATTGAGAATTGGGAATTGTGAATGAACGCGCAGAGGAATTGATGTTGGGTATCTCGGGACCGGGGTTCGAAAGAACTGCCGGAACGGATCCCCCGCTGCGCTCAGGATGACTGCGCAGCGGTGCGGACAGGAGGGCGGCGCGGCGGGCGCAGAGGAAGGCGCAGGCGGCGAAGAGGACGTAGGCCGCGGTCCAGAGGGCGGCCTGCCCACGCAGCGTCAGGGCCGGCTCGATGAGGAACGGGTAGGAAATGAGAGCCAGCAGGGACCCCGCGTTGGAGAGCGCGTAGAGGCGATAGACGTTGGAGGCGGGCAGGGTCCGCGCGACCCAGGCCTGCAGCAGAGGGCTCGTCGTCGCAAGGAGGAAGTACGGCAGCCCGACGCTCACCGCCAGAAGAGCCAGGATCCAGGGAATGGGGCTCGCTCCGGCCCGAGGCTTCCAGGCCGCTCCGGGGAGGATCGGACTCCCCCATCGCATGCCCAGGAGGGCGAGGAGGAGGATTGAAGACGCCAGGAGTATCGAGTGAAGTGCGCGCTGCCTTCGCGGCTTCCAACCAGCCACCATCCCGTGCGCGTAGGCGTAGCCGCCGAGCAGGACAGCCTGGAAGAAGAGCATGCACGTCGTCCAGACCGCGGGAACGCCGCCGAACCACGGAAGAACGTGCTTGGCGACGATCGGCTGGACTTCAAAGAGCAGAAACGCGCCGAGAAAGATCGTGACGGCGTAGAGGAACATCAGTCAATTGTCGATTGACGATTGAAGATTGGCGGATTGAAATGGGCCGATATTCTCCTCAATCATTCAATCTTCAATCTTTCAATCTTCAATCCTGCAACTACTTGTGTGGCCTTGCGGAGGGCGCGCGAGAGAGATTCGTCCACTCCGGCCGCCAGGGCCTGGGCAAGACTGAACCAGCCGACCTCGCCATCCTGCGACACGGGCGCGGGAGGCGTGACGAGAAAGAGAAAACGGGCGTCGAAGTGGAAGTGCGCGGGGTCCGGGCCGTGCGCCGGGATGGGGTGAACGTCCACGTCGAGAAAACCCTCGCCCAGAGGTGAGGTGAAGCGCTCGAGGCCCGTCTCTTCGCGCGCCTCGCGCACCGCGGCCGCGAACACCGACGGGTCGCTCTCTTCCAGGTGGCCGCCCGGCTGGAGCCAGCGAGCGAGCTTTCGGTGCCACACGAGCAGGAAGGCTGAATCCTCGGGCCGCGCCACGACAGCGCTGGCCGTGATGTGCCCTTCGCTGTTCGTCCGGGAGAAAGCGGCCGGAGAGCGCGCGACGAACTCCCGGATTCGTTCGAGCGAGACTCTTTCAAGATCGTCCGCGGCCTGGTGAGCGGCCAGCTGATCGAGAAACGAAAGCAGGACCGGAGTCACGGGGCGCATTCTGACGGAGGAGCCTCGTCTGAGAAGAAGAACGCCTGCCGGCCGGCGGCAGGCTGTCGAACATTCACCCGGTCGGGAACGTATTCATTGGTGTCCACCTGAGGGAGAGGCTGGTCCGTTTCTCCCCTCACGTTCGGGAAGTGAAGGTTTTTCGCAACACACAGATCGGGAAGGGGTTATGAGCAAGAGCAGGAAGAGATTGGTGTGGGGGGCCGCGGTCCTCCTCGTGGCCGGCGGAGCGATCATGGCCGCCCGCAGCCGTGACAAGAGCGATCCCAAGGCGGCTGCGAGTCCGTTCCGGCTGGGAAAGGTCCAGGAAGAGCCGCTCCAGGTCTCCGTGCGTGAGGTCGGGGTCGTCGATCCCGTGACCAAGGTGGACGTCAAGTCGGCCGTCTCGGGGCAAGTCCTGTCGCTCCGGGTTCGCGAAGGGGCGGTGGTCAAGGCCGGAGACGTGCTCGCCGAGGTCGAGCCGG
>JAWOLE010000449.1:0-22475 GCA_033853815.1 Thermoanaerobaculia bacterium | reverse complement strand
GTCGGGACCGCGGTCGAGGCCGTCGTCGACTGGACGCTCGCGCAGGCCGGCAACGGAGACGTGCGGTCGGTCAACGCCGTCGTCGGGGAGACGAACGACGGCTACCTGAACGACATCCGCGCCAGGGGCGTGACCGGCAAGGACGTCCTCGCGGCGATTGAGGCCTCGCGCGCCTCGATACCCGGACCGGTCGCCGAGGGAAGCGTCGGCGCCGGCACCGGCACCTCCGCGCTCGGCTGGAAGGGCGGCATCGGAACCTCTTCGCGGGTCCTGCCGGAAAAGCTCGGAGGCTACACGGTCGGGGCGCTCGTGCAGTCCAACTTCGGTGGGATCCTGACGATCGATGGCGTCCGCGTGGGGGAGCTTCTCGGACGCTATGACTTCAAGGACTCCCTGCCAGCCCCCTCGGGCCGCGACGGCTCGTGCATGGTTGTCGTCGCGACGGACGCCCCGCTCTCGTCCCGGAACCTCGGGCGCATCGCCCGTCGGGCCGTCCTTGGGCTCGCGCGGGCCGGTTCCTACATGGCCAACGGCTCGGGGGATTTCGTGATCGTGTTCTCGACGAAGAACCTCGTGGACCACGCGCCGTCGAGGCCGGTCCGGCAGGTCGAGCGACTCGAGAACGACTTCATGAGCCCGCTCTTCCTGGCCACGGTCGAGTCCGTCGAGGAGGCGGTCTACAACTCTCTGACCAAAGCCACGACGGTCAAGGGATTCCAGGGCCACACCGTCGAGGCCATCCCCATCGATCGCCTGAAGGAGATTCTTTCCCCGAGAGAGAAGAAATAGGCGGCGGTCAAGTCATGTCCTCTGATGGAGTTGGAGGACCGTAATGCGCACAGATCTTGCGGTGAGCGGCGCGAGGTTCGTAGCCTCGCGCGCGGCGATGCTGCTGCTTGGTGGTCGGAGACCTTTACCCTGTATCCCGACGGATCATGCTCGGATCGCGGCAGCCGCGATGTTCTCCTTCTTGACTGCGGCAGCGCCATCGTTCGCCGGCTGTGGATTTCCCTGGACGGTTGGCGCTTTTCCGAAGAGCGATCACTCGATTGCCATCGAGGTCTGTGGATCCGACGCCTTATGTCTTCCACACGATCCTCAGATCAAGGTCGTCGGTAATGAGATAACTCTGACATACACCAAGGCAGAGCTACCGGACTGCCTTTGTCTTACAGACACCCGCGAATTCAACGACATGGTCGTCACGGACCCTGTCGCTCCGGGTCATTACTCTGTGACCGTGCAGACTCTCGACTGCGGCAAGCTGACGACCGTAGGCACAACCGAGGTCTTCGTACCGGGCTCGAGTTCAAGCCAGCTGGAACTCACGTCGTTCCCAAACCCTTCCCTCCCGAACAGCAGCTTTATCCTGACGGCAGCCGTCTCCGGCGCCGGCGTCGTGCCGACGGGGTCCGTCACCTTCGTCTCGAATCTTTGTACACAGCCCTGCGGGAGACCATCGTTCCCGATTGGAACTGCCGTCCTGGATGGGGCCGGCAAAGCAACCTTACTGTTTCCAGGTCTTCCCGAGGCCGGTTCGTGCACGTTCTTTGCGAACTTCGGCGGTGATGTGAACTACGGCCCGACTTACGGCATCCTCACACAGGTTGTTTCCTCAGGCGGGGCGACGATACCGACCCTGGACAGGAAATCTCTGTTTCTCCTGAGTGTGCTCCTGGCCGTGGCAGCGGTCCTCCTGCTGCGGGGACAGGCCGGTTAAGGCATCGAATCTTCGACCTAGACCTCTCGGGGCGTCGTGGGGCTCTCGAGGAGCGCGCGCGTCGCCGGATGAGTTGGGTTCCGGAGCAGGTCGGCTCCTCCTTCCTCCGCCACGACTCCGTCGGCCAGGATGACCACGCGGTCGGCGAAGTCCCGGGCGAAGTCGGTGTCATGGGTCGCGACGAGGAGGCCACGGCCCTGCGCGGCGAGCATCTTCAGCGCGTCGCCCAGGGAACCGCGGCGGGCGGGATCGAGCGCGGCCGTCGGCTCGTCCATGAGGAGCAGGGGAGGGTCCATGGCCAGAGCCCTCGCGATCGCGACGCGCTGGGCCTCGCCTCCCGACAGCTCCCGCGGGTAGGCCGCGGCGCGGCCGCCCACGCCGAGAGAGTCGAGCAGTTCCCGCGCGCGAGCCTGCGCCTGGTCCGTCGTATGGCCGAGCACGTAGACCGGGGCGAGGACGACGTTCTCCATTGCCGTCAGGTGCTCGAAGAGCGCGTGGGCCTGGAAGACCATGCCGACCTTTCGCCGCAGCGGCGCAAGTCTCGATTCGGGAGGGACGGGACCGGGCGCGAGCGCAAAGCCTTCGATCTCGATCCTCCCGCCCTGGAAGCTCTCGAGGGCGACGATAGTCCGGAGCGCCGTCGTCTTGCCCGACCCCGAGAGCCCCATGAGCGCGACGAACTGTCCGCGCTCGACCGCCAGGCTGATCCCCCGCAGGACCTCGCGCTCGGCGCGGGAAAGCCGGAGCCCCTCGACTCGCAGCAGCGCGTTCACACCGCGCTCCAGCGGCGCTCGAGCCTGCGCGCCAGGCGCGAGAGGGGGAGCGACATCGCCAGGTAGATCGCGGCGCAGAGCGCCCCCGGCACGACCCAGCTCCCGACGTTCGTCGCGAAGATGGCCGTCTGCTTGGTCAGCTCGACGACCGTGATCACCGAGACGAGCGAGGAGTCCTTGAGCAACGCCACGAAGTCGTTGGTCATCGGAGCCAGCGCGTAGCGAAGCGCCTGCGGCCCGCGCACCAGGCGGAGGATCTGCCACTCAGTCAGGCCGAGGGTCCTCGCCGCTTCCAGCTGCACGCGGGAGACGGCCTGGAGGGCTCCACGGTAGATCTCGCTCTCGTAGGCCGCGTAGTTCAATCCCAGCCCGAGCAGCGCCGCCGCGAAAGCGGGCAGCCGCACGACGGCGGAGAGCCCGTAGTAGAGGACGAAGAGCTGGAGGAGGACGGGCGTTCCGCGCACGAGCTCGACGTATCCCGTCAGCGCCCCCCTAGTGAGGAGGCCGCCGTAGATGCGGCCGGCGGCGATGCCGATCCCGAGAAGGACCGCCAGCGCCATGGCGGCGCAGGAGAGGACGAGGGTGATCACCGCGGCCCGAACGAGAGAGGGCAGATAGCGGACAGCGGCGCTCCAGCTCGATGACGGGCCGGCCGCTGGTGTGGCCGGACCCGCCCGCGCCGAGAGGACGCGCCGGAAGAACTCGTTCTCCGAATCGTCCCAGATCCCCCATTTCCGATAGATCCTCTCGAGCGTGCCGTCGCGCAGCCGCTCAGCGAGAATGGCGTCGACGCGGTCTCGCAGGGCCGTGTTGCCCTTCGCGAGGACGCCGACGTAGCGTCCCGTGGCGACCGCGTCGGGCTGGATGGCGAGGCCCGGCACGCGGCGGGCCGACCGCGCCGCGATGATGTGGTCGAGGAGGACGGCGTCGAGCCGGCCCTCCGCGAGATCCGTGTAGGGATGCACGTCGTCGTCGTAGGAGACCGGCAGATAGCCGTAACGGTCGCGTCCCGAAAGCAGGACCTCGTAGGCGATCGTCGCACCGAGCGTTCCGACGCGCCGGCCGCGCAGGTCCTCCAGGCGGCGATAGCGGTCGCGGTCCGCCGCGCGCACGGTCAGGACCTCGCGGAACTCGAAGTAGGGGATCGTCTCGGCGAGCATCGCGCGGCGCGCCGGCGTGTCCTCGACCCCGCTCATCCCGATGTCGAAATCGCCGCGCGCGACGGAGGCGTCGATCGACGAGAACGCCACCTGAACGAAGACCGGCTCCCTCCCGAGCCCGCGCGCGATCGCCTCCGCGACCTCGACGTCGAATCCCCGCACCTTCGCCGGGTCGTTCGGGTCCGCTTCGACGAAGGGCGCTCCCCCCTCGGCGTCCCCGCCCCAGCGCAGAACCGCGGGCGTCGGGCGCGGCTCCCCGCGCGCGATGCTGCCGGCGAGGAAGACGCAAACCGCGGCTCCGAGGAGCAGCCGCCGCGAGCAGAAGGGGGTCACGCGAGACCGGTCGGGGCGGCGGGGGTCTCGCGAGGGCGCAGGAAGAGCGAGAACGTCAGGATCCCTGCCGCGAAACCGCCGACGTGCGCCCACCAGGCGATGCCGCTGACCTCGCGTTGCGTCGCGATCGCGAGTGTTCCGCTGAAGAACTGCATGAGGATCCAGAAGCCGAGATAGATGAAGGAGGGCACGTAGAAGAAGACCGGGTAGAAGAGGATCGGAAACATGGCGAGGATGCGCGCGTGGGGGTAGAGGACGAGGTAGGCCGCCATGACCCCGGCGATCGCGCCGGAGGCGCCGACGGCCGGCACGGTCGAGGCCGGGTTCGTCAGGACGTGAGTGACGCCCGCCGCCAGACCGCAGATGAGGTAGAACGCCAGAAAACGGAAGGGGCCCATCCGGTCTTCCACGTTGTCGCCGAAGATCCAGAGCACCCACATGTTGCCGATGATGTGGAGCCACCCCCCGTGCAGGAACATCGTCGTCAGAAATGGCCAGTAGTCGTGGGGAGGGAATCCGACCCGGGCCGCCCAGGCCGCGTGCGTGAACCGCGCGGGAACGAGGCCGAAGAGGTAGATGAACTCCTCCGTCGAGCCCTGAGGAAGCGCCAGTTCCCGGATGAAGACGTACACGTTGATCGCGATCAGGGTGAAGACGGCGAAGGGGAAGTGCCGGCGGGGGATCGTGTCGCGGATGGGAATCATGCGGATTGGCTCATTGAGTCATTGAATCATTGACTCATTGACCCATTGACGAACTCAAATGATTCAATGATCCAATGAATCAATGGATCAATTCCTTCTCAATGGTTTACGGATTCGGCCCTCCGCAGCTTCAAGAGCTCGTTGGCGAGGAAGAGCGGTCCGACCAGCAGATGCACGAGGTTCTTGAAGAAGGCGGGCCGGTTCTTTTCGAAACGCGCGTGCCCGATCGCCTGGAAGACCCAGCCGAGCGCGAACGCGGCGAGCCCGACCCGCCAGTCTCCGACCGCCCGGGCCACGAGATCGAGAAGGGCAAGCTCCGCGAGCATCGCCGCCGCCAGAGTGGCGTCGAGCGTCAGGTAGAAGAGGAAGCCCGCGGCGATCAGGACCTCCGCAACCGTGAACGATTCGGCGGGGAGCGGGATCGCGAGCAGCATCGAGACGATGCCGAAGACGATCAGCGTGATCCCAAAGGCGTGGCAGACCAGGTTCCCGCGAGTGCGGTGGTAGGAGGCGTAGTCCGACAGGAGCGCATCCACTCGTCTCATCGCTCGGAGCCCCGCGGATTATAGGCCGCTTGGGAGAGGCCACCTTCGCGGGAGAGAATGGGAACGTGAGAGCCGTCGTGCTCGAGCGCGCGGCGCCGGTCGAGCGGAGACCCCTGGCTCATTCGACGGTGGCGGAGCCCGCTCCGGCGCCGGGCGAGGTCGTCCTCGAGGTCGAAGCCTGCGGCGTCTGCCGGACCGACCTGCACATCGTCGAGGGAGAGGTCGCTGCGCGCCTGCCGGTCGTCCCGGGCCATCAGGCGGCCGGGAGGATCGCCGCCGTCGGCCAGGGCGTCGCCGGGTTCTCCCCGGGGGATCGCGTGGGCGTCGGCTGGGTCGCCTCGACCTGCGGGGTCTGCGGTTTCTGCCGTTCGGGGCGCGAGAACCTCTGCGAGAAGGCGACGTTCACGGGGCGGGACCGGGATGGCGGTTATGCCGAGAAAACGGCGGCGAGGGCCGAGTGGGTCTATCGCCTGCCGGCGGGCTTTTCCCCGAAGGAAGCGGCGCCGCTCCTCTGCGCCGGGATCATCGGCTACCGCTCGCTGCGCCTCTCGGGGATCGAGCCCGGAGGACGCCTGGGCCTCTTCGGCTTCGGCGCCTCGGCGCACCTTGCGATCCAGGCGGCGCTCCACTGGAAATGCGAGGTCTTCGCCTTCACGCGGGAGGAGCACCACAAAGAGCTCGCCCGGCGCATGGGCGCGGTGTGGGCCGGAGCCGCGGACGAGGACCCCGGAATGGCCCTGGACGCGGCCGTCACGTTCGCGCCGGCGGGGGAGCTCGTTCCGCTCGCGCTCTCGCGGCTGCGCCGCGGCGCCACACTTGCGGTCAACGCGATCCACATGAGCCCGATCCCCTCCTTCCCTTACGAGATCCTCTACGGCGAGCGCACGGTCGTCAGCGTCATGAACTACACGCGCCGCGACGCCGAGGAGTTCCTGGATCTGGCGGCGCGCATTCCCATCCGCGCGCAGACCGAACTCCACTCTCTCGAAGAGGCGAACGAGGCCCTTCTGCGCGTCAAGCGCGGAGAAGTGCGCGGCGCCGCGGTCCTCGAAATCTGAGTCGTTACTGAACCTTGAGGAGGAGGCGCCGCGGGCGGTCTCCCGGCTTGAAGCGCAGCTTTCGTACCGAAAGGGGCGCGGAAATTCCCGTCGCGGCGTCCCGGGTCATCGCTCGCGGCCGGGCGCTCTTCCGCGCCTCCGACGGAGCGGCCTCGCGAACCCGGCCGCCGGCTTCGACGAGCAGGATGTATTCGTGCCCGCGCAGGTCGGCCAGGAGATCGCCCGCATCGGGCGTCGCCAGATCCGGGGCGTTTCCCTCTCCGTCGAGCGGGATGAAGACGAGCCGGGCCGGCGACCCCGGCTCGGCCGAAGCCGCGGAAGGCGAGGCCGAACCCTCTCCGCCCGAGCGTTCGCTCCTGAGCATCTGCGGCTCGGCGAAGGTCGAAGGCCTCGAGGGGCGATCCTTGCGCGCTTCCGTTCTGAGCCGGGGTGCGGACTCCTCCGGCGGCCGGATCCTGCGCTCGCCCGCCATCGCGGAGAGCGGAGGCTCCTGGGCGAACGGCCCCGGCGAGACTGTTGGCGCCGACACGGGGCTCTGTGGTCCCGCTTCAACTTGAGGCTTCGTCGCGGGCCGGGGAAGGGGGGGAGACGGTCGGACGGCGCTCCCGCCTCCTCGCAGGATCACGGGGATCGGCCCGCCGGCACCGGCCTCCCGGCGCGCGGACTCGCGCTGCAGGACGACGGAGGAGCCGACGATCACCGCGATGACCGCCACGGCGAACGCCGCGGCCCACCGGACATCGATGCCGAACACGACCCCGAAGCGAGCGCGGCTCGGCGCCGCGCTTTGGAGCCGGCGAAGAATCCGCGCGGCCAGGTCCGGCGGCGGCGGCGAGGGGCTGCTCCTGCGAAAGAGCGAAAGGGCGGCTTCGAACTCCGCGGCAGCTTTGCGGCAGTCCGGGCAGCGAGCGCGGTGCGACTCGAAGTGGACTCGCTCGGCCGCGGTCAATTCGCCGTCGTGCAGGCGCGACAGAAAGTCGCCCGAGCGGGCAGGGTGAGAGGAATCGTTCTTCATCTTCCGATCTTTCCGGAATCCATCAGGGGAGCGAGGAGGCTTCTCAACTGCGCCCTCCCCCTCGAGATTCTCGATTTGACGGTCCCGACGGGCAGCGCGAGTGACGTCGAGATCTCCTCGTAACTCCATTCTTCCAGGTCCCTCAAAACGACCGGCATCCGATACTCCGCGGGGAGGAGCTTCAACGCTTCAGTGACATAGCGCCCCGACTCGGCGGCCCGCGCGTCCTCCTCCGGAGTCCTGCCGCTCTCGACCGGCTCGGAGGCGCCGCTGGCCTCTCCCGCGCCGGCGAAGATGCGGCGGAATCGCCCGCGCGCGCGATACCGGTTCTTCACGGCGTTGTCCGCGATCGAGGCGAGCCAGGCTCGCGGCGGCGCCTCGCCGCGGAAGCGCGAGAGCCCCCGGTAGGCCTTCAGGAAGACCTCCTGCGTCAGATCGTCGGCTTCCTGCTCGCCGACGGCCCGCGCCATCCAGCGGTGAACCGTCGCGGTGTGCCGCCGGACGAATTCCGCGAAGGCTTCCTCGTCCCCCTCCCTGGAGAGAGGGATGAGTTCCTCGTCTGCCAGATCGTTCCGCGACAACTGCGGCACGATCCTAACCCGCATTATTCATGATCGACTCCGGCGGCTTTCGGCCGCAGGCGTTCGCTTCGCGAACGGCGGCCGAGAGTTTCGAAACCAGGGCCGACCACCGTGTCCCATTCCTGGCATCGCGTCGTCGCGCTTCCTTGTCTCGACGGAAAATCTCTGTCGCGGACAAGTGGTTCATCGGTCGGTCATCCTTCTTCTGTCGCAAGACCCTTCTTGCGCAGCCGGTTGCCCGTGTTTCAGTCGGGTGACCATGAATAATCCGGGTTAATGCGGGTCGGGAGCGTAGCCGCGCTCGAAGCCGCGTCCCCGGTCTCTTGCATAGAGATCGCCTTCACCGGAGAGCACCCCGAGGCGGACGAGCTCCCGGCGGTACTCATAGCGCAGCGAGATGGTGGCCGCCGGCACAGGCTCCTCCTCGAAGCTCAACCAGCGGACGGGGAAACTCGTCCGGCTGCCGATGCCCGTCGCGGCGAACCGGTCCGCCTCCGAAGCGCCCGAAGGGACGCCTCCTTCGACGCGGGCGGAGGACTTCGGGCCATCCGGGGAAGCCCCGGACGCGGGGGCGCCCTCGCGGAGAGGCCGCGCGGGTCCGCGCTCGATCGGCAGCGGCGTCGGCGCCTTCTCGCGGAAGAAGACGGCCTCGATCGTGCCGACGTTGCGGGTGTTGCCGATCCAATTCGCGTAGGAGCGCGCGGTGTCCGTGAAGAAGAAGCGCCTCGCGGTCTTTCCAGAGATCTGCCAGCCCGGAATCTCTATAGTCTGGCCGGGAGCGAGGATCCATTTCGTGGCGGACGCGGCAGTCGCGTGTTTCGCGTCCACCACGTTCAGGCCGTCCACCGCCAGGGCCACGGCGACCCGGCCGGCCGTCGGGTTGTGGAGCCTCAGGGAAAAGTTCCGGCCGCGCAGCGCTTCGATGTACGTCCGGCCTCGAAACGGATACTCGGCCGCCGGAGATCCATCGACCAGCACCGAAAGCTCGAAGCTCCCGCATTCCGCGGCCGGCAGCCGCGCCGCCGACAACAGTCCCGCCACGCAAGCCGCCGCAAGCCACGCCCATCGTGCCATCGCGACCTCCTGGTTCGGTGGGACACCGGGGCGAGCCGGCGGTTCCCGGAAATCCGTTCCTAGATCAGGCTGCTAGACTCCCCGGGGGCTGATGACAAGCGAGACGGCTGCAACCTCTTCGGTCGGGGCGCGCCACATCCTGGCGCTGGACGGCGGAGGAGTGCGGGGCCTCGTGACCCTCCACATGCTCCAGGCCTTCGAGGAGCGCTTCGAGAAGCCCGCCTGCGAGTTCTTCGACATGTTCGCTGGGACGAGCACGGGCGCGATCATCGCGGCGCTTCTCGCCTTCCGGCGCGCGACAGCCGGAGAGATCCTGGAGCTCTATCGAGACCTGATTCCGAAGGTCTTCCCCCGGAGCTGGCGGACTCTGAAACCCCTTCGGCCGTTCGTCCCGACGATCTATTCGCGCGATTTTGCGCTCGAGCGGTTCGAAGAGCTCTTCGGCGACGCGACGCTGGGATCTCTCGCCGCCGCCAGGCCGGCCGATCCGCAGGCGATCCTCCTGACGACCCATGATCTCGTTCGGGATGAAGAGCTCTTCCTCTCGAGCTATCCCTTCCAGGGAGGCAACGCCAACTACGGCACCACCTGGATGGTCCGGGATGCCGTGGCGGCAAGCGCGCTCTCGGCTCCCTGGTACTTCGGCCCCTACCAGGGCCGGTTCATCGATGGCGGAGTTTCGGTTTTCAACACGCCGGCGCGCCAGGCGGCGATCGAAGCCCTGGACTACTGCGACCGGCCGAGCTTCGAGCCCGGCCGGACGGTCCTCTGGAGCTTCGGATCCGGGACGTTTTCGCAGGGTCTCCGCAAGTGGGAAGCGGACGACTGGCCCCCGGTCAGCTGGGCGGGCCGTCTCTACTCGGACATCCAGAGCGACGCGGAAGCGGATCAGATCTACGGAGCGATGCGCATGGCGTCGCGCCGCGAGATCGAGTTCCGGCGCTACCAGGTCACGATCTCGCCGGAGACCGTCTCCTCGCTCGGCGTGCCGATCGTGACGCCCGATCTGCCGATCGCTCTGGACCGCGCCGACGCCGTGGACTTCCTGGACGATCTCGGCCGGCGCTTCGCGGAGCGGATCGACTGGGACCGGAAGGAGGGCTTCCTGCTGCGTCCGGCGCGGCCGGATCCGTTCAAGGATCCCGACCTCTGGCGATCCGCGACGCTTCCGCCGCCCCGTCCGCCGAAGCCGCCATCGGCGCGACTCGCCTGACGTTCGCCGCGCTCGGAAACTAGTTCCCTGTAACAACAGAGTCGCAATCGCATGCGAACGCTCCCGTCGCTAAATCCGCCCCGGCGTCGGTGCCGCCTCCCTCGTCGGCACGCGACGGCCCTGCCTTAGCCGGGAAACCGGGCCGTCGCTCGTCGCTCAGTCGCATCGGCGGTGATGCGACAGAGAGTTTGTCTTGTGCTCCTTCGCTCATGGCCGCCAGCGGAAGCCGGCCCCGCCACCGGGGCTACCAGCCCGGCTGAAGTCGCAGAGCCCCGGAGACGGCGGCGTTGCCCGGAGGAGGTGATGGGTGACGAGCATGGAAGAGTGCGACCGGCAGCACGGGTGAGGCTGCGAGGAACCCTCAGCGCCGGCCGGTTCTTAGTCTCGCGGCCAGCCGGCGCGTGCCGACGAGGGCAATGCCGACGGCTCCGGGGCGGCCTTTTCGCGACATCGATTCGTTACAAGGACCTACAGGATGTTCTTGGCGAAGAGAACCGCCGGGTCGTTGGTCGTGTTGTCTGCCGTCGCGCCGTAGAGGAACAGGTTCCCGGAGACGACGTCGATCGTCACGCTCTGATTGGCCGCGAGCGGGAAGGCTCCAAGGAAAGTCGCGACGTCCGTCTGCTCGAAGTAGTTCGCCGGGTAGGTTCTGCTCAACGTGCGGAGAATCGTTCCGTCCGAGCCGCGCACGGTGACGTTGATCGCTGCGCCGGTTGAGAGCGTCCGCACGCCGACGTTGAAGCGATAGGCGGCGGTGTTGAACGGGCCCACGAGCACGCCGCGCGTGCCGGCCCCGAGGGCCTCGGTCGGCTTGACCGAATCCTCGGTGAGACCGGTCGTGCCCGCGGCGCCCGCATCGTTGTAGACGCGGACCGAGGCCACGGGAGGCGCCGTTCCCGATGAGACGGCGATGTCGATGCTGCCGATCCCCGTCTGTCCCATGGAAGCCAGCAGGTCCCCGAAGTTCTGGGTCTCGCCCGCGTCGATCGCGAACGCAAGAGAGGGGTCGGAGGAGCTCCCCGAAACGCCCTGCGGATGGAAGACGAAGCGCCCGACAATCGTCGCCCCGGTCGGGTTGTAAAGCTGAACGGCGATGCGGAAGCGCGCGCCCATGAGACCCGGGCCGGAGATCGCGACGGGGATGATGGCGTCGGGATTCCCGGGCGGCGTCGACGCGGTGCCGTTCGCCAGGACCGCGAGCGTGGCGTTGGGCGCCGTGGTCCCGGAGGACATCGAGACGCTCGTCGTGATGTCGGCGCCGAAGGCGACGAGGCCGGCGGCCGCACCCGGGCTCTGGCCGACGGGGCTTCCGCAGCTGGCCACCCGAGTGATCCCGACGAGGTCGCCCGCCTGGACGGAGACTGCGGGCGAGAGCGCCACGGTCACGGTCGTCCCGGTGGCATCGAACGGACCTCTCTCGTCGACGAAAACGAGGCTGCTGCCGGATGGGCGGAAGAACTTGATCTTGACCGTGGCCGCGCAGGGGGCCGAGGACCACATGAAGGTCGCCGAGGTCATGTTGCCCGTCCCCGTCGCCGGGGACGACAGGTCGACGGCCGTGATCGCGACCGGCGTCGGGTCAAAGCCGAAGTTCGGTGAGGGCGGCAGGTTTCCCGCCGAAATGGATTGAGCCTGGCCGGCGCCCGGGGTGGCCAGAACGAGAGCGATGGTGAGCAGGGCAACCGACGCAAGAGTTCTCATGGGAGCCTCCGAGGGGGCGTGAAGTTCGGGGAACGGACTCGCGAACGTCGCGTTTCAGAAGAGACCGCCGCCTCCGCCAGGACGCCCGTGCCAGATTCATGCCGGAGAAGGCTCGGAGCCTCTACCGTCCTTCGATTTCCCGACTCCCGTCTTCTCCCGTGATGAGCCTCGCTCCACGCTGCCAGGTCAGGTAGGCCCAGGCCCACTCGAACAATACGATGAAGCGGTTGCGGAAGCCGATCAGATAGAGGATGTGGACGAAGCACCAGACGAGCCAGGCCGGAAATCCCGAGAGCCGGATCCCCGGAAGATCCGCGATCGCGGCGGCGCGCCCGAGCACCGCGAGATTGCCCGGGTCGCGGTAGTGGAAGGGGCGGAGCTTCTCGCCGCGGAGCGCGGCTTCGATGTTCCTCGCGGCGTGGCGCCCCTGCTGGATCGCGACCGGCGCGACTCCCGGCAGAGTCTTTCCGGAGGCGTCCCGCAATGCCGCCAGGTCCCCGATCACGAAGACCTCCGGGTGGCCGGGGATCGTCAGGTCCGGCTCGACGAGAACACGTCCCGCCCTGTCCAGCGCGACTCCGAGAGAGCGCCCGAGCGGGGAGGCGGCGACGCCCGCGGCCCAGAGCACGGTTTCGGCCCGGAAGCGCTCGGAGCCCGCTTCAACGAAGCCGTCGCCGATCGCCGTGACGGCAGCGCCCGTCCGAACTTCGATGCCGAGCTTTCCCAGAGCCGCCGCCGCCCTGGCCGACAGCTCCGGCGGGAACGCCGGGAGGATCCGCGGGCCGGCCTCGAGAAGCAGGATCCGAGCCTCGCGAGGATCGATGGCGCGGAAGTCGCTCGAGAGGACCCGCCGAGAGATCTCGCCGATCGCTCCAGCCAACTCCGCGCCGGTCGGGCCGCCGCCCACGAGAACGAAAGTCAGGAGCGCCTTGCGTCTCTCCGGGTCCTGCTCCCGCTCCGCTCTCTCGAAGGCGAGGAGAATTCGGCGCCGGATGTCCAGCGCGTCCTCGAGGCTCTTCAAACCCGGCGCCCGCTTCTCCCAGGCGTCGTGCCCGAAGTAGGCGTGCCGGGCGCCGGTGGCGAGGATCAGAAAGTCATACGCAAGTCGGCTGTCGGTCAGGACGACTTGCCGCCTGGCCGTGTCCACCGAGACGGCATCGGCGAGCAGGATATCGGCATTGCGCTGTCGCCGCAGGACCGCGCGGATCGGGTAGGCGATGTCCCCCGGGGAGAGGGCCGCGGTCGCGACCTGGTAGAGGAGCGGCTGGAAGAGATGGTGGTTGCGGCGGTCCACGACCGTGACCTCGACCGGCGCACCGCCCAGCTCCCGCGCGGCCGTCAGGCCGCCAAAGCCGGCGCCGACGATGACGACGTGAGGGGAGGAAGCCATCGGCTCATTGAACCACTGGTTCCCCGAGCCGTCCTACCTGGAACGTGGAACCTGGAATCTATTTCGCGAAGACCTCCTCGACCGGCGTGATCCTGACGTTCTCCGGCTTGATGCCGAGCTTGAGCGCGCCGATGACCTTGTCCTCTTCGAGGAGAGCCGCGGGCTTCTCGGCGTCGTAGTGGATGGGGGAGAACTCGTCGGAGACGAGCTTCTCCTTCAACCCTTTTGCGTCCCTCGTTACGATAACGACGGAGAGATCCTTCGCCGAGAGATGCCGGCGGATGGCCGCGTTGACGTCTTCGAGCGTCAGGGTCTTCAGGCGGTCCCGGACATAGGAGGTGTACTCGCCGATGCCGTACCACTTCGAATCGAGCGCGTAGCCGATCTGCTGGTCCTGCGTCGCGGTCATGATGAAGACGTTCTTCATCAGGTAGTCGCGCGTGTTCTGGAAGTCCTCCCGGGACATGCCGTCGCGGACGAGCTTGTCGAGCTCGTAGACGGCGATCCGGAGGGCCATGTGAGCGTTGACGGGCACGACCGGGCGGATCCAGACCTCGAAGATCTGGGATCGCCGGGCCAGATTGGGGTCGGGGAAGAACCGGAACATGCCGCGCGGGAAGGCCTCGATGTAGGCGTAATCGCCATAGTTCATCCCTCGGACCTCGCGGATGCGCTGGTAGAGGTGGGAGACCGAGGAGCGATGGTCGCCGAGCCAGGTGCGCACGAGGTTGAGCGCCACGTAGTCGGGATGGGCCCGGGTGACCGCGATCGGATGGCCGAAGGAGATGGCCGTCGCCCGAGTCTCCTTCTCGAGGATCTCGACCTCGATGCCGTGGGGGCGCTTGCCGGCGACGCCTTCCGGCGCCGGAAGGGCGGGTCCGGCCGGCAACTTCGCGAGGGCCTTTCGCAGCGTCGCAACCATCTCCTGCGGGGCGTCGCCGGCGATGCCGACCGTCAGCGCGGCCCGCGTGTAGGCCGCCGTGAGGAACTTTCGGACGTCGTCGGGTGTGATCGACTCGATCCCGGCGACCGTCCCCAGGACCGGGTGGCCGTACGGGGTTCCGGCGAAGATGTTCGTTTGGAGGCGCTCCTTGGCGAGCTCCTCCTCGTTGTTGGAGCGCAGGTCTTCCTTGAGGGAGTTCTCCTGGGCGTCCCTCAACCTGCGGAAGTCCTCCTCGCGCAGGCCCGGCTCGAGGAGCATCGAAAGGACCACGTCGAAGAAGGCCTTCCAGTTGTCCCGGTGGATGGAAGCCGTGAAGGTCGTCATCTCCTTGTCCACCTGGGCGCGGAAGGAGCCGGCCATGGGGAAGAGGGCCCGGTTGATCTCGTCGATGCGCCGCTCCTTCGATCCCGCCTCCGCCACCATCGCGGCGGTCAGCTCCGCCAGGCCTTCCTTGCCCGGGGGGTCGTAGGCCGACCCGACCTTGAAGAGCAGCTTGACGTTCAACTGCGGAAGGGCGGTCTTCTGCAGGACGAAATCGACGTCCGGCGCGCCGGAAGCGGCCCCGGTCGGGGCGAGCGATGCGAGGGAGGGAAGCTTCGCCATGGCATCCGGCATCGGCTGCTGCGAGACCGTCGCGACGACGAGCTCCGAATCGGTGAAGTACTTCTTCGCCGCGGCCCGGAGGTCGGCTGGGGTCAGCGACGCGTAGGTGCGGTAGAGGCGGTTCACGGTGTCGTAGGAGCGCTCGTAGCGCACGAAGCGGGCGAGGGTCGCCGCGATCGCCTCGGTGTTGTCCAGGCGCCGTGCGAAGCCGTACCGGGCATTCGACTTGGCCTCCTCCAGGCGCTTTGCGTCCACCGGCTCGGCCAGGGCCTTCCGGAAAGTTTTCAGGATCTCGTCGCGGACGTAGACGGCGTTGTCGATCTTCTTGACGCGGGCGTAGACCGTCGCGAGGCCGGGATCCTGGGTCCCACCGCTGTCGGCGAACATCTGGTCCACCTTCTGCTCCTGCTCGACCAGCTTCTTGTAGAGGTCGGAGGTGTGGCCGAAGGAGAGGTCGAAGAGCATGTCGAGCGCGGCGAAGTCCTTCTTTGTGTCCGAGAAGGCGGGCCCGTGGAAGGCCACCGTGACCCAGGGAAGAGTCGGACTGGTCCAGGGCACCGCGACATAGACCGGTGCTTTCGAGGGCGGCTCCTGGGGGATCGCGACGGAGTAGGAGCCCCGCTTCCAGCCGCCCCAGTACTTCTCGACCAGCCGCAGGACGTCGGCCGGCTGGACATCCCCCGCGACGATCACGGTCGTGTGCTCGGGGCGATACCAGCGCGAGAAAAAGACCTTGGAGTAGGCGAGCTGGTTGGGCATGTCCTCGATGTCCTTGATGAACCCCATGGTGGTGTGCTTGTAGGTGTGCGTCGTGAAGGCCTTGTCGTGCTGGACTTCCTCGAGCTTGAAGAGGGGGTTGGCGCTGTTCTTGTTGTACTCGCCGAGCACCGCGCGCGCTTCGGTCTTGAATCCCTCGGGGGAGTAGGAGAGGTTCATGAAGCGGTCCGCCTCGACCTTCAGCATCAGCTCGAGGTCCTCCTTCGAGAAGGTCGTGTGGTAGTTGGTGTAGTCGTCGGTCGTGTAGGCGTTCTGGCGGGCGCCGACCTTCGTCAGGATGTCCTGGTACTTCTCGGGCGGGTAGGCCTTCGTCCCGCGGAACATCATGTGCTCGAAGAAGTGGGCGAAGCCCGATTTGCCCGGCTCGACCTCGTTGCGGGACCCGGTCTGGACCGGGATCTGGAGGGAGACGATGTTGGGGAAGCCCGTGGGGACGACGATGACCTTGAGTCCGTTCGCGAGGGTCTTCTCGGTCGCCTTGAAGGGGAGGACGTCCGCCCCCCGGGTGGCAAGGCGCCCGCGGGCGGGTGCGGGAGGTCTGGTCGAAGCCTTCTTCTGGGCCATGGCCATCAGGGGCGCAAGAGCCAGCAGGATAGCGACAGCCGTGCGGAATCGGGTCATGGAATCTCCTTGTCCGGTTTGAAGGGCGATTCTATCTACGTGATGAGACAGCAGAAGTTGGGACGACCCGGGCCGGAAGGGCCACGAGCCCGGTGTAAGAAGCCCCTTGACTTTGGTCTAGTCCGGCCCAGAATGTACTCAATCACTTTTGGCTCGGTGTCCCCGAGCTTTTTCTTGCGAAAGGAGTTTGAACCCATGGCCGCTTCCCAACTCCCAGCCAGAGTTCCCGAACGTCAGCCCGAGACCCCCGCAACTCCCCGCGCCACCTATCCCCGCCCGGTCAAGAAACCGAATCATTTCGTGATCAAGCTTGGAGGAGTCATCCCGACCTAGGAGGACGTCGTCGAAACCGATGACCATGACAAGGAAGGACTCCTCGTGAGGGGCCGAGTGCTTCGGTTCCCTGTCCGGGGAGTGTCTTCGGACGAAGGAAGGGCTCTTGCGAGGCGCATCCTGGACGCGCCACGCGCCGAGCGCGCCGGAATAGCGAAGGAACTCGGCCTGGAGGAACCGGAGGCCCTGCTGTCGATCTGCGCCTATCTCCAAGAAGAGATCGACACGCTCCCCGCGAGCGTCCTCGACGGGGCCGAGTTCTTCTACCGCTTTCTCGAAACACCGAAGAGGAAGATCGGACTCTTCGATGAGCGCATGTATTTTCTCGGCGAGCTCGCGCTTCTGGCGGGAACGGCCTGCCGCCAGCTCTCCCGCCGGGAGGAGGCCCGCCTCTGGTTCGACCGGTCGGAATCGACGTTCCGTCATACCGCAAATCCGGCCGCCGACCTCTCGCGCCTGGCCTACCAGCGGTTGGCCCTTCGCATGGAGGAACGCGACATGGACGCGGTCCTCGAGCTCGCTCCGCCGCTCGTCGAGTCCCTGCAGGACCTGGGCATGCCGGACGAAGCCTTGAAGTGTCGTTTCCTCGAAGGCATCGCGATGATGGAAAGCGCCCGGATGGATGAGTCGATCGGCATCTTCGAACAGATCTGCCAGGACGCCAACAAACTGGCCAACGAAAAGCTGCTGGCCTCGGGCTACGCGAACCTTACACACCTCTACGGAATGCGGGGAGACGCGGAGAAAGCCGTCGAGGCCTCTCGCCTCGCCATTCCGGTGCTGACGCGCCTCGACGACCGGGTTGCACTCGCGAAGGTGCAGTGGGGTCTGGCGCGGTTGGTCCGCGAACTGGGGCAGATCTCGGCCGCGATAGAGGCCTACCGGGCCGCGCAAGGAGAATTCGAGAGGATCGGGATGCGGGCGGACGTCGCGGCCTTGAGCCTCGTCGTGGGGGATCTGCTCCTCGAGACCGGCCAGGACGATGAAGCCAGGCGCGAGATCCTCAAAGCTCTCCCCGTGATCGAAGAATTGAAGATGGTGCCCGAAGGGCTTGCGGCCCACTCGCTGCTGCGGGAATCCCTGCGACACTCGAAGATCAACCGGCAGGCGCTGCGCGACCTGCACGGGTACTTCGAAGAAACCCAGAAATAAGAAGCTCCGATCAGCCTTCGCGGGAGTGGCGCATGATCGGTTTGCGCCTGGCGCGAGGCTTCCTGGCCGCAGGCTTGGCCGGCCTGGCGGCCTTCCTGGCCGGTCGTGAGGGTTTGGCCATGGCGTCCTCCCTCTGATTTCGGCCGAGCGTACACCTCCTACGTTAGCATCGCCTGGCCATGGCGCGCGTGCTGCTTCTCCTACCGACGACGACCTACAGGACGCCGGACTTCCTCGCCGCGGCGGGCAAGCTCGGCGTGAACGTCACGGTTGCCTCGGAGGAGCCGAGCACTCTCGAGGGCCTGAATCCCGAGGGATTGCTGACGCTCGATTTCCAGGACCCCGAGGGCTCGGCGCGGAGAGCCGTGGAGTTTGCGCGCGGGCATCCGATCGACGCGGTCGTGGGCGTGGACGAGGACACGACGGTGGCCGCGACGGTCATCGCGGAGGCCCTCGGCCTGCCGCACAACCCTGTCGGCGCCGCCTACGGCGCGCGGCACAAGCCGACGATGCGGCGGCTTCTCTCCGAGGCGGCCGTTCCGTCTCCCGCGTTTCGCGTTTTTGACCGCGGCGAAGATCCCGGCCGCGCCGCGAAGGCAGTCTCGTACCCGTGCGTCCTGAAGCCAACGTTCCTCGCCGCGAGCCGCGGAGTCCTCCGCGCCGACAACAGAGAGGAATTCGTCGCCGCGTGGCGCCGCATCGAAAGGATCCTGGACGATCCGGAGGTCGTAGCTCGCGGATCCTTGCGAATGCCGCCTGGCGCCCGCCGCTCATCGGAGCCCTCCCGGGAGATCCTCGTCGAGGACTTCATCGCGGGTGATGAAGTCGCGCTCGAAGGGCTGCTCACGCAGGCAGATCTCGAGGTCCTTGCTCTCTTCGACAAGCCGGACCCCCTCGAAGGCCCCGTCTTCGAGGAGACGATCTACGTGACGCCTTCCCGATTGCCGCCGGAGACCCGGGAGGCGATCGCGCAGGTCGCCTCGCGGGGAGCGCTGGCCCTGGGGCTGCGCGACGGGCCGGTCCACGCCGAGCTGCGCGTCAACGAGTCCGGACCCTGGGTGATCGAGATCGCGGCGCGGTCGATCGGCGGTCTCTGTTCGCGCGCGCTGCGGTTCGGGACCGGAATGTCGCTCGAGGAGCTGATCCTGCGGCACGCCCTCCGTGTCGGGATGCCGTCGCCGCAACGGGAACGGCGCGCGGCCGGCGTCATGATGATTCCGATCCCGCGTTCGGGAATCCTTCAGGAAGTCCGAGGCCTCGAGAAGGCCCGGGCGGTCGCGGGAATCGAGGACGTGACGATCTCGATCCACGCGGGCCAGAGGCTTGTGCCGCTGCCCGAGGGGTCGCGCTATCTCGGGTTCATCTTCAGCAGAGCCGGGACTCCCGAGCGCGCCGAGGCGGCATTGCGCGAGGCGCACGCGTCTCTCGAATTCGTGGTGGACTGAGGGAAGAGACGAGAGGCGGGCGGGCGCAAGGCCCGCCCCTACAGCACGTTGGGCACGACCCGAACAAGACCGAAACGAGCCTACTTGGAGGGGGAGTAGTAGGGATTGCGTCCCGCGGCGTGGTCGGTTGTGTCGAGGATCTCGCCGACGCGCGGAACCAGATCACGGATCGCCTTCTCGATCCCCTGCTTCAAGGTCACGTCGGCGGCGCCGCAGCCCTGGCAGCCCCCTCCCAGGCGGATGTAGACGTTGTTCCTGCGAACGTCGATCAGCTCGACGAAGCCTCCGTGGGCGGCGACGGCGGGATTGATCTCTCGTTCCAGCAGGTCGCCAATCGCCCATTTCAGGTCCCCCTCCGAGGGCAGACCCTCGAAGTACTCGGCGGAGACGATCGGCTGGCCGCTGCGAATGTGCTTGCGAATGACGTTGCCGATCCCCATCGCGGGCCAGTCCACCGGGTGCGGCGCGCTCACGGTGACGGTGTTGTCGGCGATCAGGGCCGATTCGACGCCCGGCAACGCGAGGAGGTCTTCTGCCAGGGGCGAGAGCGCGGCGTCCTCCCGGCTCCCGAAGAACGCCGATTCCCCCGGCAGGAGGGGGCGGTCCACGGTGAACTTGCAGCGGTCCTCCGCGGCGGACGGCTCCCCGGTGATCTTAATCTCATCCATGGAAAGGCCAGTATAGCGTCGTGCGCCGTCCCGCGACGCGCGCCGCCGCCATTTCCCGTGGATCTCCGCCGGCGGTCTCGAGGAAGATCGACGGGGAGTAAACTGATGCGCAAGAGTTCCCATCCTGAGATGATGGGGGGGGCCGCGTTCGAGAGTTTGCTTCCATCCGAAAATGGCCCAGCAGTTGGGGCGCCGGCTTTCGCGGCGCGTCGTCGAGGTGATGGTCGCCATCATCGTCGGGAGCATCGTTTGCCTTCTCTCCGCTCCCTATCTGTACAGGCTCTACCGGCGCGAACGTCTGCGGATGGCCGCGCAGGAGGTCTACACCCTCGTCGTGGCGGCCCGGCTGAAGGCGGTCAAGCTCGACAGGCTCGTGGTGCTGTGGATCGATCCCGCGAGCCGCCTCGCCCTGGCCTGGGCGGACGATCCTCCTTACAACTTCGTCCAGGATCCCGGCGAGCCGACCCTCCTGCGATTCCGCGTGCGCTCCGGCGTCCACTTCTGCTACGCCCCGAGCGGTGACGACGTCGGCGGCGCGGGCGCGGTCGCCTTCGACACCTACAACGGAGATCCGGACGTCGTGGACCGCATCGTCTTCCGCCCCGACGGGACGCTTCTTCCTCCCCAGAGCCCCAACAGCAAGCCGCCGATGCGCCCGGCCGCCTACACGGCGTCGGTCCCGTACGGATCGATCGCCTGCAGCCCGGGGCTGCCCTGCCGCGGCATCTACATCTCCGACAGCCCCGCGACCGCGCCCGAGGCCAACCGCAACACGTTCCGCGTCAGCGTCAACGACTTCGGGCCGACCGGGCGCACGACGATCCTGAAGTGGCTGCCCCTCTCGCAGGGAGGCAATCCCGGAGAGACCAACTACGTGCCTCCTCCATGGAAGTGGTCCGACTAACCCGCATTATTCATGATCGACTCCGGCGACTTTCGGCCACGGGCGTTCGCTTCGCGAACGGTGGCCGAGAGTTTCAAAACGAGGGCCATCCGCGGTGTCGCACTCGTGGCATCGCCGTCGTCGCGCTTCCTTGTCTCGACGAAAAATCTCTGTCGCGGACAAGATGTTCCCGATCTCAGTCATCTTTCTTCTGTCGCAAGACCTGTCAGGGCCAGTCGGTTGCCCGGGTTTCAGCCGGGTGACCATGAATAATCCAGGTTGACATGAGCGCAAACATCCCGGCGAGCCCCCCGCGCGATGAGCGGCGCCGTCACGACCGGCGCACCGGCGTGGCGTTCCTCTCTCTCGTCGCCGCGACGAACGTCATCCCCTGGATGGAGCATCTGCTCGGCCAGACGGCGGCCGCGGATCTGGTCGCTCCTTCCGAAATCCGCATCGCGGTCGGCTCCTGCTTCCTCGCGCTGCTCGTCCTGCTCGTCGCCTGGGTTTCCGGCCGGCGGAAGGCCATTCCGCCGAACCCGTGGATCCGCAATCCGCGCCGGACCGGCCTGCTCTTCTCGATCGCGGCGGCCGCGGGCAACCTCATGCTCGCCGCGCTGGTCCTGCGGCTCAACACGAGGCGGTTTCCGGCCGAGCTTCCGCTCTTCGCGTCCGCCTGGTATCTGGTCATCCTTCCTCTCGAAGTCGTGGCGGGGCTGGCGTTGGGACGGGCCGGCCAGATGCCGGGGCGACGCCGGACACCCCGGCCGTAAAGCGAGCTCGGGGCGCGGGATGCGCGACTCATTCCGTCTCGTATAATCGGATCGAAATGGCAAAAAAGATCACGCGCCGGGAACTGAAGCGCAACGAGCTCGTCGAGACGATGGAGCGGACCGTCGGTTACGTCTCACTCCATCGCCGCGGAGTGGTCCAGGCGTCGATCGGCGGGGCCGCCGTGGTCTTGCTCGTAGCGGGATTCTTCGCGGTGCGCGCCTACCGGGAGAGCGAGGCCGGCAAGGAGCTGTCGGCCGGGCTCGCCGTGCTCGACACGCCGATCGCGGGGCAACCGGCGGCTGCCGGGGCCCCGAAGACCTACCCGAACGCGGCCGAAAGGGACAAGGCCGCGGAGGAGCACCTGCGCCGGGCGGCCGGCATGCGGGGCACCGCACCGGGCAAGGCCGCGGCGATGATCCTCGCGGCGCGGTCCGCCTCTCCCGACGCGGCGACGCTCGAACGGCTGGCGCGCGAAGGGAAAGCGGAGGTGGCCGCTTCGGCCGAGATCGACGCGGCCCGCCTGCTCGCCGCGCAGGGGAAGAAGACCGAAGCCATCGAGCGTTTGAAGCGCGCCATCGAGTCTCCGGCGTCGGCGGCGCCCAAAGACGCCCTGCTCTTTACTCTCGGACAGATCTACGAAGAGTCCGGGTCCCCCTCGGACGCGCGCGCGACGTTCCAGAGGCTGATCAGCGACTACCCGAACTCCCCGTACCGCGGCGACGCCCGCCAGAAGATCCCCGGCAGCTAGGCTGCGTCACGCACGGGCGAGAGCCGAGCAGCCTTTGAACTTTCTCTTCGGGGCCGCGCTGGCCGAATGGTAAGAAGGACAATCCTCCACGTGCGCGGCCCCGCTTCAGTGTGAGCCCCCGCATCGTCATCGTCGTCTGCGATGGCCTGGGGGTCGGGGCCGCGCCCGACGCGGAGGCTTACGGAGACGCCGGGTGCGACACGCTCGGGCACGTGCTCGAACGATACCCCACGCCGCTGCCGAACCTCGAGCGCATGGGAT